>NZ_LWEX01000001.1 GCF_001634885.1 Sulfitobacter sp. HI0040
CCGGAACCACCCCCCTTGAGAAATTTCTTTGTCTGATTCGCTTCTGCGCTTAGGTTGCCCTGAGGATCACGTCTTGGTGATCGGATACCAAGGATTGGAGACGCACATGGGCAAACGGGATGAATGGATCGCGAAATACGCGGACGATCTGAGGAACAAATGCGGCGTGGAGCCGGACATGGATCTGTTGACGAAGGTCACGATCGGCTGCGGACCGTCGATTTACAACGCAGACGCCCAGACCGTGGCGGCCAGCCAGACGAGCGAACTGAACACCATCAAGGAAAACTTCCTGATGAAAAAGCTGGGCCTGCCGGACAGCGATGAACTGATGGGCGGTATCCAAAAGGCGCTGACGACCTATGGCCGGTCAGAGCGGAACAAGTACCGCGCGGTTGTCTATTACCTGCTGACCAAGCATTTCGGCAAGGAAAGCGTCTATAACTGAATTTCCGGCGGGCCGCCGGTGAAAGGTGGCCCGTCGCTACCCGGGTCACGGCTCGACGCCGCCCATATCGCAGACGATGCGCCATTCTTCCTCAGTGACCGGTTGAACGGAGAGGCGGGAATTGCGCAGCAGGGCCATCTCGGACAGATCGGGCCGGGCCTTGGCGTCCGCCAGCGTGACCGGCCGGGCGAGGGGGCGCAGCGCGCGGATATCGACGCATTCCCAGCGCTCATCGTCGGTCGTGCTGTCGGGGTGGGCTTCGGCGATGACTTCCACGATCCCGACGACCGCTTTCTCGGACTGGGAGTGATAGAAAAAGCCCGTGTCGCCTTTCTTCATGTCCCGCATGAAATTGCGTGCCTGATAGTTGCGCACGCCGTCCCATTCCTCCCCCGCGTCGCCCTGGGCGACCTGATCGTCCCAGCTCCATGTGGAAGGCTCGGACTTGAAGAGCCAATGTGCCATCAGCCGATCACTTTCTTCCATTCGATCAGTTCGACGTTCTCGAACAGGCCCGCCTTGGCGTAGGGGTCGGCATCGGCCCAGTCCTGCGCCGCCTGCAGATCGGGCACATCCAGCACGATGAGCGATCCGGCCATGCCGCCTTCGGGCGTCAGCAGGGGGCCTGCCTGAAAAATGCAATCGCTGGCGTTCAGATAGTCGAGATGGGCGGGGCGGTTGTCCGCGCGGATGTTCTGCGCGTCCTTCTTGTCATGGGCGATCAGGGCGACGAGCATGTCATTCCTCCTTCAAGGGTCGGGTCAAAAGTTGCGCCATTGCGCTGCGAACGTCCAGTTCCTCATCCAGCAGGGCGGCGACGGTTCGGGTGATCGGCATATCGAGCGCGGCTTCCTGCGCGATGCGGTGCACGGCGCGCGCGGTGGCTGCACCCTCCACCGTGGTGGAGGCATCGAATGGCGTGCCCGCCCCGATGGATTGTCCCAGACGGTAGTTGCGTGACTGCTCCGAGGTGCAGGTAAGCGTAAGGTCCCCGAATCCCGACAGACCGGCGAGGGTCACGGGATCGGCCCCCCGCCAAGCCGCGAGGCGCTGCATTTCGGCGAAACCGCGTGTCATCAGCGCCGCGCGTGCGCTTTCACCCAGCCCGGCCCCCATCGCCGCGCCGCAGGCAATCGCGACCACGTTCTTCAGCGCCCCGCCCAGTTCCGCGCCCGTGGTGTCCGACGTCCGGTAAAGGCGCAGGTTTCCGGTGGTGAGCCGCTGCTGCAGGGCCTTTCCCGCCTCCGCATCGGCACAGGCGAGGGTCAGCGCCGTGGGCAGCCCCCGCGCGATATCCGCGGCAAAGCTGGGGCCGGTCAGGATGGCGGGCATCGAATCCGGCACCGCTTCGCGCAGGACGGATACGGGGCCGAGCCCGCTATCAAGCTCGATGCCCTTGCAGCAGGCCACGAGGTTCCGGCCCTTTAGCGCTGCGGCAAAGGGGGCGACCACCGCGCGCAGCTTTTGCATCGGCACCGCAAGCAGGATCGTTTCCGCCTCTGCGGCGTCGGGGCCTCCTTTGGCGAGGTGCAGGTTGTCGGGAAAGGGGCAGCCGGGCAGGCGGGCCGTGTTTTCGCGGGCCTCTGCCATGTCACGCAGGTCACGCGCCATGAGTGTGACCGGACCGGCCTGACCAAGGGAAATCGCCAGCGCGGTTCCAAAGGCTCCAGCCCCGTAGACAGCGACGCTCATGCCTTGGCACCCTTCTTGCCGCTGCCCAGCATGGGCTGCGCGTTCGAATCGAGCGGCCAGCGGGGCCGGGCAGAAAGCGTCATGTCGTCGAACCTGTCTTCCTTCCAGTTCAGCAGGGCCGCAAAGGCGATCATCGCGGCGTTATCGGTACACAGATGCAGGGGCGGGGCGGTGAACTCGGCCCCCGCCGCTTTGGCAACGCCTTCAAGCTGTTCGCGGATCGTCTGGTTGGCCGCGACGCCACCCGCAACGCAGAGGCGGGTGCTCGCTTCGCCACCTTCTGACACGGCGCGGCGTGTCTTTTCGGCCAATACCTCGCTCACCGCTGCCTGAAACCCAGCCGCGATATCGGCCTGATCCTGACGGGTCAGCCCGCCTTTTTCGGCGACGATGGCATCCCGGGTGCGCAGCACGGCGGTCTTGAGGCCGGAAAAGGACATATCGCATCCCTCCCGGTCCAGCAGGGGACGGGGGAACCGGAACCGGGCCGCGTTCCCGTCTTTCGCCGCCCGTTCGACCGAAGGACCGCCGGGCTGGGGCAGGCCGATCAGCCGAGCGATCTTGTCGAAGGCTTCGCCCGGCGCGTCGTCGATCGTGCCGCCCAGTCTTTCGAAGCGATCCGGGCCGCAAACGCGTATGAAGAGGCAATGCCCCCCGGACACCAGCAGCAGGAGATAGGGGAAGGCTATCGATTCCGACAGCAGCGGCGATAACGCATGCCCGGCCAGATGGTTGACCCCGATGAGCGGTTTGCCCGTCGCCGCGGCAAGCCCCTTGGCGCACATCACCCCGGAAACCACGCCCCCGATCAGCCCCGGCCCGGCGGTCACGGCGATACCGTCCACCCCGGCAAGGGAAAGGCCTGCATCGTCCAGCGCCTTTTCCACGCAGAGGTCGAGCTTTTCGGCATGGGCGCGGGCGGCGATTTCGGGCACGACGCCCCCAAAGGCCGCATGCAGGTCGTTCTGGCCCACCACGACAGAGGACAGGATGCGCAGGCTGCCATCCGCCGTGCGCTGGACAACAGCTGCGGCAGTATCATCGCAACTGCTTTCAAGGCCGAGGATGGTCAGCGCGGAGGACAAGAAGGCGGCTTTCGTTGAATGACGGTTGTTCAGCAGGTATCACCCCATGACGGAGCGAACAACAAGGGCCGCCATGACCGTGCCACTTCTGCTGCTGACCCGCCCGCAGGACGACAGCGAAGGCTTCGCGGTCGGGCTGGCGCCCGATCTGCTGCCCGGCTTACGTGTCGTCATGGCGCCGCTTCTGCAGATCGCGCCCGTCACGCCCGTGCCTGATTATGGGCCTTGTGACGGGGCGATCTTTACCTCGCGCAATGGGGTTGCACTCGCTCCGGACGGCGACGGCAGGCCCGCGTTTTGCGTGGGCCCCCGGACGGCGGCGCAAGCTACGGAGCGGGGGTGGGATACGCCGGCAGTGGCCGCCACGGCGGATGAACTGTTAGCCGCCCTGTCGAAGACGCCGCCCGCCGGTCGTGTCATCCATTTCGCCGGAAAACACAGGCGTGGAAACATCGCGGAGCGGTTGAGCGCCGCCGGGATGACGGTGGAAACCTGTATTCTCTACGATCAGCGGCGCCGCGGCCTGACGCCGGAAAGCCGCGCCGAACTGGCTGCGGCAAGCCGGATCATCGCGCCTGTCTTTTCACCCCGCACGGCAGAGATCTTCGTAGAGGAGGTACCGTTTCAGGACCGGATCGAGGTCGTCGCGCTCAGCCCTGCGGTGGCTGCGGCCCTGCGCTCCGGCAGCTTTGCGGAGCTGCACATTTGCGCCCATCCCAATGCAGGACAAATGACGGAAGATATTGAAAAGCTTCTACGCCGCGCCACCTTCGCTTGAGGGAGGCCACCTTGCCGGATAAGGTTGGTCAGTCTAACTGGCGGAATTGTCAGAATCGGAGAGGTGGAAAGAGTGGCGAAAGCTAAGAAACCGGTAGCAGCGTCAAGCAAGGCAACGCAGGCTGCGAAATCCGACGCGAAGGAGACGCAGGACAAGGCCAAGGTTTCCGGGGCTGCGGAGGGCGCGAAGCCGGATTCCACGGCGTCGACCGGCAAGTCCACGGCAGACAAGTCCGCCGCCACACCGACCCCCGAAGGCAAATCCGAAAGCGCGAAATCCGGTTCCGCGACGGCTGACGCAACAAAGCCCGCGGCGAAGTCGGGTTCCCAGCCTGCCAAGTCCTCCACCCCCATGGCTAAGTCGGATGACAAGGCGAGTGATGCCAAGCCCGCGAAAAGCGCGGCTGATACCGGCAAGCAGGACAAACCCGCCGAGACGAAAAGTGCCGCCGCCACTGTCGCATCGGGGAAGGATGCCAAGGATGACAAGCCCGCGTCGGGTGCGTCGGACAAAGGCGATACCGCCAAACCCGCCGACGCCTACGCCAGCACGGTGAGCAAGCCTGCCAGCGGGAATGACACGGCAAAGACAGCACCCGGCGCGTCGGGCGATGCCACGAAATCGGAGGCCAGCAAGGCCGGATCGCAGAAAGCAGGAAGCGCGGCAAGCGCCACTGCCAAGACGTCCGAAAGCGCTGCACAATCCCCCGCTTCGTCGTCGGCCCCGGAAAAAACAGCCCCGTCGCAAAGCAAAACGACACCACCCGCCGCTACTTCGCAGGGCGAACCTGACAGGCGGCGCAGTGTATTCTGGCCGCTCGTGCTTGGCGGTCTCGTGGCGGGCGGGTTGGGCTTCGCCGCGTCCGAGCTTGATCTGCTGGAACGCCGTAGCGCGCCGGTAGAGGATGGGGACTGGCGCGAAGCGGTGGCCCAGCAGCAGGAACGTATCGCCGCGCTCGAAAACGCCCCGGCCCCCGAGGCGCCGGTGGTCACTGGCGAAGCCGTGGATCTTGCCCCCCTTGAGGCCCAGATCGAAACGCTGACGCAATCCATGAACGAATTATCCGCACGGATCGAGGCGCTGGAAGCGCGCCCGGCGGAAACCACGACGCCGGAAGACATAACTGCAGTGTACGATTCAGAAATCGCGCAACTTCGCGAGGATCTGGGCGCGGAGCAGTCCGAACTGCGGCAATCGATCGAAGCCGAACGGTCGCGCCTGCGCGAGACCATCGAAAGCCAGCGCGCTGAAATCCAGACCTTGCTCGAAAACGCGCGCAGTGTCGAAGAGGCCACCGCCGACGCGGCCCGCGATGCTGCTGTACAGGCCGCGCTGACCCGTATTTCGACCGCCGTGGCCAACGGAAAGCCCTTCGCGACGGCGGTTCAGGAACTGGAGGCCGCCGGTGTTTCAGACATCCCCGAGGCGCTGCGGCAATCGGCCGAGAACGGTGTCGCCACGCTCGCCAACCTTCAGGATCGCTTTCCCGATGCGGCCCGCAGTGCGCTGAGTGCCGCCCGCGTGGCGGGCGGGGATACGTCCGAGACGGGCGTTGCGGGCTTTCTGCGCCGGCAGCTGGGCGCGCGTTCCGTCGCCCCGCGTGACGGGACCGACCCGGATGCCGTTTTGTCCCGCGCGGAGGCCGCGGTGCGTGACGGTCGCCTGACCGATGCACTGGCAGAGATCGAAACCCTGCCTGAACCGGCACAGGCCGCGATGCAGGAATGGTTGCAGGACGCCCGGGCCCGGCAGTCCGCCGAAGCCGCGACCGAAGAACTGGCGCAACGCCTGACGGCTAACTGAGGAATTCCGAATTATGATTTGGTCGCTGATCAAGATTGTCCTGTTCGTTATCATCGTCGCAGCACTTGCCTATGGCGCCGCCTATCTGCTCGACAGTCAGGGCGGATTGCAGGTCACCGTCATGGGAACGGAATACAACTTCGGGCCGCTGCAATCGGTCATCGCAGTGCTGTTGCTGGTGCTTGCCGTCTGGCTCCTGTTCAAGATCCTCGGTTTGCTCGTGGCGACATGGAAGTTCCTGAACGGGGACGAAACCGCCATATCGCGCCATTTCGACCGGAACCGTGAAAAGAAGGGGCTGGAAGCCCTGTCCGATGGCTTGATGGCTCTAGCGAGCGGCGAAGGGCGCGTGGCCATGAACAAGGCCGCGAAGGCGGATCGGTATCTCAACCGTCCGGAGGTCACGAACCTGCTGACGGCACAGGCCGCCGAAATGGCCGGAGACCGCCGCAAGGCAGAAGAAAGCTATCGCAAGCTCATTGAAAACGAGCGTACCCGATTTGTCGGCGTGCGCGGCATCATGCGGCAGAAGCTGGCCGAGGGCGATACCGAGACCGCCTATCAGCTTGCGCAGAAAGCCTTTGCGCTAAAGCCGAAGCACGCCGAAACCGGCGATACCCTGCTGAAGCTTCAGGCCAATCGCGAAGACTGGAGCGGCGCACGCAACACGCTGAGCACCAAGCTGAAACATGGCCAGATCCCCCGCGATCTGCACAAACGCCGCGATGCCGTACTGGCGCTGTCCGAGGCAAAGGAAGACATCGCCGCCGGGCGCACGCAGGAAGCGCAGGAATCGGCCATCGAGGCGAACCGCCTGTCGCCGGACCTCATCCCCGCCGCGGTCATGGCCGCGCATGCCTATCTGGATCAGGGCAAGAAGCGTCAGGCCAGCCGCGTGCTCCGCAAGGCGTGGGAAGCGCAGCCGCATCCCGATCTCGCGGCGGCCTTTGCCGCGATCGAACCCGATGAGACGCCGCAACAGCGGATCAAGCGGTTCGGCGCCCTGACACGGCTGCAGCCCGACCATCCCGAAACACGCATGCTTCTGGCCGAGCTTCACGTGGCCGCCGAAGACTTTCCGCAGGCGCGCCGGTCCTTGGGCGATCTGGTGGAATCCGAGCCTACTGCGCGTTCCGTGACACTGATGGCGGCAATCGAGCGCGGCGAAGGCGCGTCCGACAGTGTGGTCAAAGGCTGGCTCACCCGGGCGCTGACCGTGCCGCGCGGCCCGCAATGGATTTGCGAGAATTGCCAACATATCCACGCATCCTGGCAGCCCGTTTGCAACAACTGCGGCAGCTTTGACACGTTGGAATGGAAAACTCCCCCCATGTCCGAGGTGGCGATGCCCGGCGGCGTCCAGATGCTGCCCCTGATCGTCGGTACAACGGAAGACCGGGCAGGCGCACGTGGCGTCCCCACGGTCGCGACCCGCAGCGATATCGAGGAGGCGGAACTGGTTTCCGACGACTCCGCAGAGTCTACAGCGGCGAACAGGCCCGAGACGAGCACCCGGCAGGACACGATCACCGCCGGCCCCTGAGCGAGGGGCCATCGGCAGGGCGGCAATACCGTCGGCGTACCCCCGGAAACCGTCTCTGAATCGAGGGTTCGGGACGCATCTGCGCGCCAAGGTCATCGTATGGAAGCCGTGGGAGATATTCGTCGTTCCAAGCGGGCAGGAAATCACGCATGAAATGGGGGGAGGACAGCGCGCTGTTCTCCCAATTCCGAGAGGCCCATTCAGGAAAAGCTCGGCCTTTTCCGCGACAAAAGAGGAAGTCACTGATGTATGTTTTCGACGCTCCCGCGCAGCCCAGTCTCGCCGTTCAGGGGAGTGAGGATCGTTTCCCCATTCGCCGCATCTTTTGCGTGGGCCGCAACTACGAAGCCCACGCGCGCGAAATGGGGAAAGACCCGACGCGGGAAGCTCCGTTTTTCTTCACTAAACCGGCGGATGCGGCGCTGGATACGCCCTGTACCATTGCCTACCCGAAGCTGACCGAAAATCTGCACCACGAAATCGAACTGGTCATCGCGATCGGAAAGGAAGGCTCCGATATTGCCGAGGACGAGGTGATGAACCACGTCTGGGGCGCTGCGGTCGGGCTCGACATGACGCGCCGCGATCTGCAGACCGAAGCGAAGAACGCGGGCCGCCCGTGGGACTGGGGGAAGGCCTTTGATCAATCGGCGCCTATCGGGGCGATCAAGCCGATTGGTGACGTGCCTTCAATCTCCGAAGGGCGCATCTGGCTCGCCGTGAACGGTGAGACGCGGCAGGACGCTGATCTGTCCGATTTGATCTGGTCGGTGCGCGAACATGTGGCGACCCTGTCGCGCGCCATGCATCTACGCCCGGGCGATCTGGTGATGACGGGCACGCCCGCCGGGGTCGGGTCGGTCGGACCCGGGGATGTGATCACCGGCGGTGTCGAAGGCATCGGTGAGCTTGAGGTGAAGATCGGACCGCGCGCATAGGCCCGGGTGGACGGGGCCCGTTACTTTCCCGGACGCAGGAAATCTGTCAGCAGGTCCGCGACCTCTGCCGGTTTGTCCCAATGTAGGGAATGGCCCGCATCGGGCAGGGTGGTTTGTGTGATATCGGGCATCGCGGCAAAGGCGGCGCGGCCTGCCTCCTCCGGTATCAGCAGATCGTCGCCCGCAAAGACCGTCAGCACCGGGCAGGTCACATCGGCGGCCCGGATCGTGGGGCGGTAGCTGCGCAGCACCTCAATCTGATGGGCCATGGCATCCCGCCCCTGCGCATGGGGGTAGCCTAACGCCAGTGTCAGAGCCTGTTCGACGGCACCCGGGGTGGCAAAGAAGGCCGGGGCGAAAAGCCATGGGTAGAGGGCGCGCAACCACAGCGTTTCCCCTTCGGGCGCGCTTCGTACCGCCAGCAGGCTGTCGAAGACGCCCATGGTACGCGGGACCCGCACCGGCGCAGAGGCGAGGATGCAAATCCGCCGGACGGCATCTGGCTCCAGCCCGAACAGTTCCATCGCGATGAGACCGCCCATGGAATGGCCGCAGACGTCATAGCGTTCGAACCCAAGATCGGCCATCAGCGCCGCCGCATCCCGGGCATAGATCTGCACTGAGGCCTCTGCGTTCCATGGCCGGGTCCGGCCCGTGCTTCTGTTGTCGGGCCGCACCACGGTGAAATGGGGGGTCAGATGGGGCAGCAGGGCGGCCCACCCCGCGCTGTCGCCCATCATGCCCGCAAGCAGCAGCAGTGGCGGCCCGGAACCGTCGACCTCGTAATGCAGGGTCACATTTTCGGGCAGGGTGAGTTCAGGCATTGAGATCGCTCCATGTGGGTAGCAGGTCGCCCGGGGCAGGGCGCGCATGGTAGGCGGCCCGGGCGATGGCCCGCGCAAGGCAGAGTGATGCCGCGTGCCCCGTCAGCAGCACATCCCCCGCCGGGCGTTTTCCGGTGGAGACCCCGAAAACCAGATCGCCGTCGTTCGGGGTATGGGCAGGCAGTGTCGCCCTGCCGATCCCGTCATGGGCCGCGGTGGCAATTCTTTGGCATTCCGCCTTTGTCAGAGCCGCATCCGTGGCGACAATGGCGATGGTGGTATTTTCACGCGGATGCATGGAATCCCGCTTACGGCTTTCGAAGGACATGCCCAGCGCGCTGGCCGGATCGACCCCGAGACCGCCGAATTCATCGCCGATCTCGAACGGGGCGGCATAGAAGTGTCTGTCGCCCGGTGTCGTGACGGCCCCGACCGGATTCGCGACCACAAGCGCACCCACCGTGCTGCCATCCGGCAGGCGGAGCGAGGCGGAGCCGAGGCCACCCTTTACCATGGCGGTCAACGCGCCCGTACCGGCACCCTCCGTGCCCAGCTCAAACGACGCCCCCGCTGCGTCGAAGGCCGCCCGCCCGAGCGCGCGATAGGGGTTTTCGCCCCAGTCCTTCGTGCCGCCGTTCAGCAGGTCAAAGATGATCGCCCCGGGAACCAGCGGGATCGTGGCCGTGCTGATGCGCAATCCGCGCCCCGCCGCGCGCAGCCCGTCCATCACGCCCGAACAGGCGTCCAGCCCGAAGGCGGAGCCGCCGGAAAGTACCAGCGCGTCGACCGTGGGCACCGTTTTGTCGGGCGACAGAAGCTCCGTTTCCCGCGTGCCGGGGGCACCACCCATCACGGCGACGGAGGCGACCAGCGGCTCACGCCCGCAAAGCACGGTCGTTCCCGATTTTATCGCGACATCGCTGGCGTTGCCCACCAGGATACCTTCGACGTCGGTGATCAGGTTCCGCGACCCCGGTGTCAGCACCCGGCGCCCCAACTGTGGAGTGCCGACACGATCACTCGCCTCATATGCAGCGGCCCCCGTCGACTTCCATCGCGACCCCGGTGATCATGCTCGCTTCGTCGGAGCAGAGGAACAGCGCCGCATTGCCCATATCCTCAGGCTGGGAAAACCGGCCAAGGGGAATGGTCGATAGGAACTTCTGCCGCATTTCCGGTGTATCCTCACCCATGAAAGAGGCCAGAAGCGGCGTTTCCCCCGCAACCGGGTTCAGCGCGTTCACGCGGATCTTGTCGGGCGCCAGTTCGATGGCCATCGTCCGGGTCGCGGTGATCAGCCAGCCCTTGGAGGCGTTGTACCAGTTGAGCCGGGGCCGGGGGGAGACTCCCGCCGTTGACGCCACGTTGAGGATCGTGCCGGATTTGCGCGCCTGCATGAGCGGCACGACCTCCCGCGAGGTATAGTAGACGGATTTCATGTTGACCCGGTAGACCCGGTCGAAATCATCTTCTGAGACGTCCTGCAAGGGGGCGGGCATATGCGTGACGCCCGCGTTGTTCACCATGATGTCGACATGGCCCCATGCGTCTGCCGCCGCGCGCACCATCTGCCTGACGGAGGCGCCGTCGCCCACATCCACCCGTTGGGCAAGGGCGTGGTCGCCCATTTCCTGTGCCATTTGTTCGGCGCCATCGATATTGATATCGGCGATCATCACCCGGCAGCCTTCCTGCATGAAACGGCGCACGATGCCGGCGCCGAACCCGGAGGCCCCGCCGGTCACGATGGCGGTTTTTCCTGTCAGTCTCATTCGTCCTCCATTCCGTGATACGCCGCCACGGTCTTCAATTGCGAGAACCCGTATAGTGCCTCGAATCCCTTTTCACGGCCATGGCCGGATTTGCCGATACCGCCAAACGGCAGTTCCACACCGCCGCCCGCACCGTAGTTGTTGATGAAAACCTGACCGCATTTCAGCTTGCGTGCCATTCGCATCTGGCGGGCACCGTTCCCCGCCCAGACGGATGCGACCAGCCCGTAGTCCGTGCCGTTCGCGATCGCCAGTGCTTCGGCTTCGGTATCGAAGGGGATCACCACCTGAACCGGCCCGAAGATTTCATCCCGGGCGAGCGTATGGTCCACCGGTACATCGGCAAAAAGGGTCGGCACCACATAGGCGCCGGTATCTGGCGCATCGACGAGACGGCCCCGCGCGGCGACCCTGAGGTCTTTGCCTTGGGCAATGAAACCGTCCACGATACGCTTCTGACGGTCCGATATCACGGGGCCGAGGCGGGCATCCTTCATGGCGGGGGAGACGGTTAGCTCTTCGTAGGCAGCCGCCATGCGCCGGAGCACCTCGTCATAGACCGGACGTTGCAGGAGTATTCGCGACGACGCGGAACAGGTCTGGCCCGCGTTCTGGATCCCGGCATTGACCAGAAAGGGCAGCGCATGGTCGAGATCCGCGTCATCGAAGACGATCTGAGGTGATTTTCCGCCCAGCTCCAGCGTCACCGGCACCACGTTCCGGCCCGCCGCCTGCTGGATGAGCGCACCGGTACGCACCGATCCGGTGAAGGAGATATGTTGCAGCCCCGGATGCCCGGCCAGCGCGGCCCCGGCCTCCGCCCCGATCCCCGGCACGACGTTGAGCGCACCCGCGGGCAGACCGGCCTCCTGACAGATATGGGCGAAGGCGAGCGCGGTCAGGCAGGCTTCCTCTGCCGGTTTCAGCACGCAGGCGTTGCCCATCGCCAGCGCGGCGCCTACCGATCTGCCGATGATCTGCATCGGGTAGTTCCATGGAACGATATGGCCGGTGACGCCGTGGGGTTCGCGCAGGGTGTAGACGGTATATCCCTCCAGATAGGGAATGGTCTGGCCATGCACCTTGTCCGCCGCACCTGCGTAGAATTCCATGTAGCGTGCCAGCGCCACCGCGTCCGCCCGGGCCTGCGAAAGCGGCTTGCCGACATCCCGCGCCTCGAGCTCCGCGAGGATATCGACACGCTCCAGCACCATTTGGCCGATGCGCGTCAGGATGCGCCCGCGTTCAAAGGCGGGAAGCTTCCCCCATTGCCCGTCCAGCGCGCGATGCGCGGCCTCTACGGCGGCATCCACGTCCTCCGGCCCGCCCCGGGCGATCTGCGCAAGCTGGCTGCCGTCCGAGGGATCGATCAGATCGAGCGTATCGCCCGACCGGGCGGGCACCCATTGCCCATCGATGAGGCACAGCGCCGTATCGAACCACGCGGGATGCGGGTTATTCATGTCATGCCCTTTCGACCCTGAAGTTGAAAATGCCTGCCTGCGTTGCGGTTCGTGGCGGTGCCTCGGTTATGTCGCAGACGTTTTCGCAGGCGGAAAGGCATTGCCGCCAGAACGGCATGCCCCCCGGCGCCTGCGCGGACACCCCGAGAACCCAGTCGCCGCCGAGGCTATTGAAGACAAGCTCCGCCGCCTCGGTCCCGACACCGCGATGGCGAAAGGCGGGCTGGATCGTGAATTCCGCCAGTTCATGGGTTCCGTCGCGGTGGTTCCAGACCAGCGCGAAGCCGATGGGAACGCCATCCTCTTCGATGAGGTAGGGATGACGGCCCGGCTCTATCCAGTACCTGTCCAGCGCCATGGGGAAATAGGGTGGCCCCTCCGGCAGGACTTCGGCGAAATAGGTTTTCGCCATGTCGTCCAGCATGGCGCGATGGGCTTCGGCCACCCGGCTGATGGAGATGCGGCCCGTCATGCGGGCACCTGCATCGGCGGCAGAACCGGCGCCGCCGCGATCAACTGGCGGGTATAGGGATGGCGGGGGTTGTCAAAGACATCTTGCGTTGCCCCGGATTCGACGATCTTGCCCGCCTGCATCACCAGTACCCGATCCGTTACCGTCCGCACGACCGACAGATCATGCGAAATGAAAAGGTAAGTCAAATCATAGGCCCGGCAGAGGTCGGCGAGCAGATCAAGGATCTGCGCCCGGACCGACACGTCGAGCGCGCTCACCGCCTCATCAAAGAGGATCAGTTCGGGCCGGATGATCAGGGCGCGTGCGATGGCGATACGTTGGCGCTGGCCGCCGGAAAATTCGTGGATGTATCTTTGCGCATCCTTCGGGGATAGCCCCACAGCGGTGAGCGCTTCGTCCACCGCGCGGGTCCGGTCCGCGCCGCGCGGCGGATCCTTTGTAAGGTGAAAGGGTTCGGTAATCAGGCGGTCGACCCGGTGCCGGGGGTTGAAGCTTCCGAAGGGATCCTGAAACACCACCTGCATCTTGCGCCGTACCGCAAGGTTCGGGCGGTTGCCGGCAAAGACCGGCGCGCCGTCGAGCGTGATTTCCCCTTCGTCCACCTTGTCGAGACCAAGGATCGTCCGCGTCAGGGTCGATTTTCCACAGCCGGACTCCCCCACCAGCCCCAACCTTTCGCCCCGGTCTATGGTAAAGCTGACGTCGTCCACGGCGCGGAACCGGCCCGGCGCCCCGAAAAGGGAGCTTCGCGGCAGGCGGTAAT
>NZ_LWEX01000002.1 GCF_001634885.1 Sulfitobacter sp. HI0040
TGACCGGTTCAATACCGAAGCGCTCGGCCTCATTCTTTATGACCAGTATTTCCTGTTGTTCCAGCTTGCCGGGCTGATCCTGCTGGTGGCGATGATCGGTGCGATCGTGCTGACGCTGCGCCATCGTCAGGATGTGAAGCGCCAGAACCCCGTGGCCCAGATGATGCGGGACCCCAAGAAGGCGATGGAACTGCGGGACGTGAAGCCGGGGCAGGGGCTCTAGGCCAGACATTACGCGGCGCGGGCCCGTCCGGGGCCTGCCGCAAAAGACGCGCCGCCGCCGGGCGGCCATTTCCGGGGCTCAAGGCCCCAAACATGAAGGGACACCCCGTGTCGAGAACAACAATCATCGCGCTCATCGTGGTTCTGATCATCCTGCTGGGCGGTTACAGCTTTCTCGGCTGACATCGCCTTCCCGGTGGAAACCGGCAGGCACAGGGGCTAAAGAACGCGCAAGAACGGGCGAGAACCGAGGGACGGACATGATCGGACTTGAACATTACCTGACGGTGGCGGGAACGCTGTTCGTCATTGGCATCTTCGGGCTATTCCTGAACCGCAAGAACGTGATCATCCTGCTGATGAGCATCGAATTGATGCTCCTGGCGGTGAACATCAACTTCGTGGCTTTTTCCAGCTATCTGGGCGACCTCGTCGGGCAGGTCTACACGCTGTTCGTGCTGACCGTCGCCGCCGCCGAGGCCGCCATCGGGCTTGCCATTCTGGTCTGCTTCTTCCGTAACCGCGGAACGATCGCGGTCGAAGACGTCAACGTGATGAAGGGCTGAGGTCATGGAAATCATCATCCTGTTCGCGCCTCTCATCGGTGCGCTGATCTGCGGCTTTACATGGAAGGCCATCGGCGAGGTGGCCGCCCAGTGGACGGCGACGGCGCTGCTGTTCCTCGCTGCGCTGCTGTCCTGGATCGTGTTCTTCACCCATGACGGGCAGGCGGAGGTCATTCCGATCTTCCGCTTCATCGAAAGCGGCACGCTCAGTACCGATTGGGCGATCCGGATGGACCGGCTGACCGCTATCATGCTGATCGTGATCACCACGGTTTCGAGCCTCGTGCACCTTTATTCCTTCGGCTACATGGCGCATGACGAGAACTTTCGCGAAGGCGAAAGCTATCGCCCCCGCTTCTTTGCCTATCTGTCCTTCTTCACCTTCGCCATGCTGGCGCTCGTCACCTCGAACAACCTCGTCCAGATGTTCTTCGGCTGGGAAGGCGTGGGCGTGGCGTCCTACCTGCTGATCGGCTTTTATTACCGGAAGCCTTCGGCCAACGCCGCCGCGATCAAGGCCTTCGTCGTGAACCGGGTGGGTGACTTCGGCTTTGCGCTGGGGATTTTCGGGCTGTTCTACCTGACGGACAGCATCCGTTTCGATGACATCTTCGCCGCCGTACCGGAGCTTGCGGAAACCAATGTCCGTTTCCTCTGGGCCGACTGGAACGCCGCGAACCTGATCGCCTTCCTGCTCTTCGTGGGGGCCATGGGTAAATCGGCGCAGCTTTTCCTGCACACATGGCTGCCCGACGCGATGGAAGGTCCGACGCCCGTGTCGGCGCTGATCCACGCCGCAACCATGGTGACGGCGGGGGTCTTCCTTGTCACACGCATGTCACCGCTGATGGAATTCGCGCCCGAGGCGATGGCCTTCGTGACCGTCATCGGGGCGACTACCGCATTCTTCGCGGCGACCGTGGGCCTTGTGCAGACGGATATCAAGCGCGTCATCGCCTATTCCACCTGTTCGCAGCTCGGCTACATGTTCGTGGCCGCAGGCGTGGGCATGTATTCGGCGGCGATGTTCCACTTGTTCACCCATGCCTTCTTCAAGGCCATGCTCTTCCTCGGGGCGGGTTCCGTGATCCACGCCATGCACCATGAGCAGGACATGATGAACTATGGCGGGTTGCGGAAGAAGATCCCCTATACCTTCTGGGCCATGATGATCGGCACGCTGGCGATTACCGGCGTCGGCATCCCGCTGACGCAGATCGGCTTCGCCGGCTTCCTCAGCAAGGACGCGATCATCGAAAGCGCCTGGGCGGGCGGGTCGGCCTATGGCTTCTGGTTGCTCGTGGCCGCGGCGGCGATGACCAGCTTCTACAGCTGGCGGCTGATGTTCCTGACCTTCTACGGTGCGCCGCGCGGCAACAAGCATACCCACGACCATGCCCATGAAGCACCGATGACCATGCTGATCCCGCTGGGTGTACTTGGCCTCGGCGCCGTTTTCGCCGGCATGGTCTGGTACGGCAGTTTCTTTGGCAAAACCTACCAGATCGCGGATTTCTTCGGTATCCCGCTGGCCGAAGCCTCCGCCGCGGGTGATGCCCACGTCGAGGGGGCTGAAGGCACCGGTGGCGCTACCGGGCCTGACGATGGTGACCCGGGCGTGGGTGCGATCCTCGAAGGCGATCAGGAGGGCGGCAAGAAGGGCGGCGACTACCATGCGGCCTTTGGCGGCGCCCCCGGGGACGGCGCGATCTACTTCGCCCCTGACAACCACGTGCTGGACGAGGCGCATGAGGCCCCGGTCTGGGTCAAGGTTTCGCCCTTCGTCGCGATGCTCCTCGGTCTGGCCATGGCCGTCTGGTTCTACATCCTGAACCCGTCGCTGCCCGGGCGCCTCGCTGCGAACCAGCGGCCGCTTTATAACTTCCTGCTCAACAAGTGGTACTTCGACGAGATCTACAATGTCGTCTTCGTGCGCCCGGCCAAGGCCATCGGCCGCTTCTTCTGGAAGCGCGGCGACGGTAACGTGATCGACGGAACCCTGAACGGGATCGCCATGGGCATCGTGCCCTTCTTTACCCGCCTCGCGGGGCGTGCCCAGTCGGGCTACATCTTCACCTATGCCTTCGCCATGGTGATCGGCATCGCGGTGCTGGTGACATGGATGACGATGACCGGAGGGTCGAACTGATGGATCACCACTTGCTGTCCATTATCACCTTCATGCCGGCCTTTGCGGCGCTGATCCTCGGCGTGTTCCTGCGCGGCGACGATCCGGCGGCGCAGCGCAATGCCAAATGGCTGGCGATGATCACCACGACAGTGGTGTTCCTGATCTCGCTCTTCATCCTGTTCGATTTCGATCCCGACGACGTGGGTTTCCAGCACGTGGACGAAGCGGAATGGCTGCTCGGTCTCAGCTACCGGCTGGGCGTTGACGGGATCTCGGTCCTCTTTGTGATGTTGACGACCTTCATGATGCCGCTCGTAATCGCAGCAAGCTGGCACGTTACGGACCGGGTGAAGGAATACATGATCGCCTTCCTCGTGCTGGAGACGCTGATGCTTGGCGTTTTCATGGCGCTCGATCTGGTGCTCTTCTACCTCTTCTTCGAGGCTGGCCTGATCCCGATGTTCCTGATCATCGGCATCTGGGGCGGGAAGGATCGCATCTATGCGAGCTTCAAGTTCTTCCTCTATACCTTCCTCGGCTCGGTTCTGATGCTCGTGGCCATGGTGGCCATGTATACCGAGGCGGGCACCACCTGTATCGGCGGCTGCGAGATCAATCTGCTGAACCACAACTTTGCCTCCGACAGTTTCGAGCTTCTGGGCATCCAGATCATCGGCGGGATGCAGACGCTGCTCTTCCTCGCCTTCTTCGCGAGCTTCGCGGTCAAGATGCCCATGTGGCCCGTGCACACATGGCTGCCCGACGCCCACGTTCAAGCCCCCACTGCGGGTTCGGTGGTTCTGGCGGCGATCCTGCTGAAGATGGGCGGCTACGGTTTCCTGCGGTTTTCGCTGCCGATGTTTCCCGTCGGGGCCGAAGTGCTGGCGCCCATGGTGCTGTGGCTCTCGGCCATCGCGATCGTCTACACCTCGCTCGTCGCGCTGGTGCAAGAGGACATGAAGAAGCTCATTGCCTATTCCTCGGTCGCGCATATGGGGTTCGTTACCATGGGGATCTTCACCGCCACCCAACAGGGTGTCGACGGGGCGATCTTCCAGATGATTAGCCACGGCTTCATCTCAGGCGCCCTCTTTCTTTGTGTCGGCGTGATCTATGACCGCATGCACACCCGGGAAATCGACGCCTATGGTGGGCTGGTGAACCGGATGCCGGCCTATGCGCTGATTTTCATGCTCTTCACCATGGCGAACGTGGGGCTGCCGGGGACCAGCGGCTTCGTGGGTGAATTCCTCACGCTCATGGCAGCCTTCCAGGTCAATACATGGGTCGCCGCGGTGGCGACCACGGGCGTGATCTTCAGTGCGGCCTATGCGCTCTGGCTCTATCGCCGGGTGGTGATGGGGGATCTCATCAAGGAGAGCCTGAAGTCGATCACCGACATGACGTCGCGTGAACGCTGGATATTCGCGCCGCTGGTGGCCATGACCCTGCTGCTTGGCGTCTATCCCGCGCTGGTGCTCGACATCATCGGCCCTGCCGTCGCCGATCTGGTGATGAATTACGAAACCTCGGTGGAGGGTGCCGATCTGGCGACCCGCACTGCCGCGGTCACGAACTGAGAAGGACTGCACGATGATTTCCGACGATCTGAACGTCATCCTGCCGGAAATCCTGCTGGCCGTCTGGGCCATGCTGGGGCTTCTGGGCGCGGTCTATACCTCGAAGGACAAGGCCGGTAGCCTGCTGGTCTGGATGACCGCAGGCATCATGGCGCTGCTCGCCGCATGGATCGGGCTGACCGGGGAGACGACACGCATCGCCTTTGGCGGGATGTTCATCGAAGACGGTTTCGCGCGGTTTGCCAAGATCACCATTCTGCTGTCGGCGGCTGCCGTGCTCATGATGTCCGAAGCCTACATGCGCGAGCGTGGTCTGCTGCGGTTCGAATATCCGATGCTGGTGGCGCTGGCCGCGGTCGGAATGATGATGATGGTCAGCGCGGGCGATCTGATGGCGCTCTACATGGGGCTGGAGCTTCAGTCGCTGGCGCTCTACGTCATCGCATCGCTCCGGCGGGACAGCATCAAATCGACGGAAGCGGGCCTGAAATACTTCGTGCTGGGCGCGCTTTCCTCGGGCTTGCTGCTCTATGGTGCGTCGCTGGTCTATGGCTACGCGGGCACGACGCTTTTCACGGGCATCATCACGACCGCGCAGACGGGCGGCAGTTCTATCGGTCTGCTGCTGGGCCTCGTTTTCCTGATCTCCGGCATGGCGTTCAAGGTTTCCGCGGTGCCCTTCCACATGTGGACGCCCGATGTCTACGAAGGGGCGCCCACTCCCGTCACGGCCTTTTTCGCCACTGCGCCCAAGATGGCGGCCATGGCGCTGTTCGCGCGTGTGCTTCACGACGCCTTCGGCCGGGCCGTGGGGGATTGGAGCCAGATCATCGCACTTCTGTCGGTTCTTTCCATGTTCCTCGGAGCTTTCGCGGCGATCGGTCAGACGAACATCAAGCGGCTGATGGCCTATTCCTCCATCGCGCACATGGGCTATGCGCTCATGGGGCTGGCCGCGGGCACGGCGCTGGGTGTGCAGGCGATGCTGGTCTACATGGCGATCTACGTGACCATGAATATCGGCACCTTCGCGTTTATCCTGCTGATGAGTCGGGACGGTGCACCCGTGACGGACATCAATTCGCTCAACCTCTATGCCCGCCGCGCCCCGGCGCGTGCGCTGGCCATGCTGGTCCTGCTGTTCAGCCTTGCAGGCGTACCGCCGATGCTGGGCTTTTTCGGCAAACTCTACGTGCTGCGCGCGGCATATGAAGGCGGGCTGGTCTGGCTGGCGGTGGCAGGCGTGATCGCTTCGGTGATCGGGGCCTACTACTACCTGCGCATTGTCTTCCTGATGTATTTCGGCGAAGAAACCTCCCAGCCGCTGGACAACCATCGCAGTGGCCTGCTGGGCGGATTCCTCGCGGTTTCGGCGCTGGTCATGGTTCTGGGCATCATCAACATGTTCGGTGTCGAAGGCGCCGCAGCAGCGGCGGCCCTGACCCTTGTCAACTAGCACCCCCTGCGGGACGGCGGGATGACCGGCTGGCCCGAAGGGTACGACCGCCGGATCTATACCGTACTGGATTCGACCCTGACGGAAGCCGGCAGACTGCTGCCGGATCTGACCATGCCCACATGGATCCTCGCCGAGGAACAGACCGCGGCGCGGGGGCGGCGGGGCAGGGCATGGGCCACCCCGCGCGGCAATTTCGCGGCAACGCTGGTGATGCGCCGGAACGAGCCGCCGGGCACGGCTGCGCTTCGCAGCTTTGTCACCTCGCTGGCACTCTACCGGGCTTTCGCCACGGTGCTGGAAAGCGAAGAGACGCTCGCCCTGAAATGGCCCAATGACGTGCTGCTGGGCGGGGCCAAGGTGGCGGGCATCCTTCTGGAAAGCCTGGGCGAGCATCTCGTCATCGGGATCGGGGTCAACCTGTTGCACCCGCCCGAGGCCGCCATGCTGGAGCCGGGCGCCCTGCCACCTGCGACCTTGGCGGAACATGCGGGACGCCGGGTATCGGCATCCGCCTTTCTCGATATCCTCGCGCCGGCCTATGCCACGCTGGAGAGACAGTTTCGCGAACAGGGCTTCGCCCCCATCCGAAGCGCTTGGCTGTCCCACGCCGCGCGGATCGGCGAAACCGTGACCGCCCGAACCATGCGTGAAGAGACAACGGGCGTGTTCGAGGACGTGGACCTCGACGGCAATCTTATCCTGCGGACTTCTTCGGGACGGGTGAAAATCACCGCCGCGGATGTCTTTTTCTGAACGAAGCTGAAGCCAACGGGGGAACGGACCATGCTTCTGGCCATCGACTGCGGCAATACCAATACCGTCTTTTCGATCTGGGACGGGTCAGAGTTCATCGCGACCTGGCGCACCTCTACCGAATGGCAGCGCACGGCGGATCAATATTATGTCTGGCTGAGCACGCTGATGAAGTTCCAGAAGGTCGAAGCCGACATCACCGATATGATCATCAGCTCGACCGTGCCGCGCGTGGTCTTCAACCTGCGTGTGCTGGCCGACCGGTATTTCAACACCCGCCCCATTGTCGTCGGAAAGCCGGAATGCGCCCTGCCGGTGGATGTGCGGGTGGATGCCGGTACAGCGGTGGGGCCGGATCGGCTGGTGAACACGGCGGCGGGCCATGATCTTTTCGGCGGTGACCTCATCGTGGTTGATTTCGGCACCGCCACGACCTTCGATGTCGTCGCCTCCGACGGGGCCTATGTGGGCGGGGTGATCGCACCCGGCGTCAACCTGAGCCTTGAGGCGTTGCACAATGCGGCAGCGGCACTACCTCACGTGGACATCTCGAAGCCCTTGCAGGTTGTCGGGACGAATACCGTAGCCTGTATGCAGTCAGGTATCTTTTGGGGTTATGTCGGTCTGGTGCGTGAGATATGTGCCCGGATAAAGGCGGAGCAGGGGCGCGACATGCGCATCGTCGCCACCGGGGGGCTGGCACCGCTGTTCCAGCAGGCCGCAGACCTTTTCGACGAGTACCGCGATGATCTGACAATGCACGGGCTGACCGTGATACACGAATTTAATAAGGACAAAGCTGAATAACATGAGCAGCGAAAGATTGATCTACCTGCCCCTCGGGGGGGCGGGCGAAATTGGCATGAATGCCTATGTCTATGGCTATGGTAAACCCGGCAAGGAGCGGCTGATCGTCGTCGACCTGGGCGTTGCCTTTCCCGACATGGATGGCAGCCCCGGCGTGGACCTGATCCTGCCGGACATCACATGGCTGAAAGACCGGCGCGACCGGATCGAGGCGGTTTTCGTCACCCATGCGCATGAAGACCACGTGGGCGCCGTGGCGCATTACTATGACGCCCTGCGCGCGCCCATCTACGCGCGCAAGTTCACCGCCAACATCGCCCGGCGGAAGATGAACGAACATGGCCATCCCAATGATGCGGTGACCACCGCGGGCGTCTGGCCCGAACAGGTCACCGTGGGGCCCTTCACCGTGGGCTTCCTGCCCATTTCCCACTCCATCCCTGAATCCTCTGCCATGGTGATCGACACGCCCGAGGGGCGGGTGATCCATTCGGGCGACTTCAAGATCGATTTGACGCCCGGCGTGGGCGAACCCTTTGATCCGGGCCTCTGGGCCGAGGTCTGCAAGGACGGGATCAAGGCGCTGATCTGCGACAGCACCAATGTCTTCTCGCCCCTGCCGGGCCGGTCAGAAGCGACCTTGGGCCCGGAGATCGAGAAACTCGTCGGCGCCGCCGAAGGCATGGTCGTCGCCACCACATTCGCGTCGAACGTGGCGCGGGTAAAGACGCTTGCAGATGCGGGCGCGCGGGCGGGCCGGTCCGTGGTGCTTCTGGGGCGCGCGATGAAGCGCATGGTGGATGCGGCGCTGGAGACCGGCGTCATGACCGACTTCCCTCCCGTGATCGCCCCGGAGGATGCGCGCAGTATCCCGCGCGAGAACCTGATGCTTCTCGTGACCGGCTCGCAGGGCGAGCGGCGCGCGGCCTCCGCCCAGTTGGCGCGCGGCAAGTATCAGGGGATTGAGATGAAGGAAGGGGACCTGTTCCTCTTCTCCTCCAAGACCATTCCGGGGAACGAACGCGGTGTCATCCGCATCATCAACCAGTTCTCGGAAATGGGCGTGGACGTGGTGGATGATTCCTCGGGCCTTTATCACGTGTCGGGCCATGCCAACCGGCCCGATCTGGAAACGCTGCACGACGTGGTCAAGCCGCAGGTCCTGATCCCCATGCACGGCGAACACCGCCATCTGCGCGAACACGCCAAGCTGGCCGAAGCCAAGGGCATGACCGGCGTGCTGGCCGTGAACGGCATGATGATCGACCTCAGCGGCAATGCCCCCAAGGTGGCCGAATACATCGAAACGGGGCGCACCTACCTCGACGGTACCGTCAAGATCGGCGCGTTGGACGGCGTCGTGCGGGACCGTATCCGCATGGCGCTGAACGGTCATGCGACCGTGACGGTGATTCTCGATACCGATGACGAACCCCTGGGTGAGCCTTGGGTTGACCTCATGGGCCTGCCCGAGACCGGGCGCAGCAAGGCGCCGCTGGTCGATGTGCTGGAAGAAGACCTGAGCCAATGGCTCAACCGGGCAGGGGCCAAGACCCTGCGCGATGACGACAAGCTGAACGAAGGTCTCAAGCGCACGCTGCGCCAGTCCGCCATGGACGAGATCGGCAAGAAGCCCGAGGTGACGGTGGTGGTCAGCCGTTTGAGCTGACCGCCCGGATCACCGGTTGCACATGTAGACGGTGCCGCCCACCGCCACCACGCTGACCCCCACGGCGGCAAGTGCCGCCGGGGTGGACAGCGCCGTCAGCATCGTGGCGCCTGCTGTCGATAGGTTGGCAGCGACGGTGCTCGCCGTGCCGGACAGGATCAGCGCGCCGGATTTATGCGCGACGGCGGAAAGGTTATCCGGCTGTTTCGCCTTCTCCAGTGCGGTGCTGGTCATGCGCTTCGTCAGCTCCGTCGTCTCGGCGACGGTAGTGTTCACCCGTTCGCAGACGGTCTTCTTGCACTGCCCACGAAAATTGCGCTCCCCCGGGACGAGGATGAAACCCGTCTCCGCCGGGGCGAGACAATAGCCGTCGATCTCTTCGGTGGGGATGGTGGTGGCGAGATAGTCGAACAGCACACCGCTGTCGCAGGGTGCCGGTTGGCCCCAGGCCTTGTTCCATGTGCGCGAAGGCCATGCGAGCAGCTTTTCCCGGGTTCCGACATCTTCTTTGAAAGTGGCAAAGTTATCTGCCTCCACAACCACTTCGTCGCCGTTCACGAAAGCCCTGCAGCGTTCGGCCTGCGCCGTTTCGGCAAAGACGGTGAAGAACATGAGAAAGGTGGCGAAGCCAAAGACGCGAAACATTGCGGATCCCGATAACCGGTTGAAGACGCTTCGCATATAGAGCGCGTTCCGGCGCGGGGAAAGGGTTGCGCAGTCAAGCAGCGGGCGGGGTGCGAAACCCCGCCGATCCTTGGCCTTGCGGCGCTCAGTTGTCGCGCCGGTCCTCGAAGCTGAGTTCGATGAAAGCGGGCGTATGATCGCCAAGGCCCACGACCTTGTTGCCGCCGCGATCGGAATTGCGCCCGCCACGGTTGCCGCCGCGCCCGCCACGATCATCGTCGCGGTTGCGGTCTTCGGTGCGGCGATCCTGCTGATCGGCCTTGCGCGGCTGCCGCTGGCGCTTGTCCGCGGCATCGTCCTGCTGCGGCTTGCTGTCCTTGCCGTCAGCAGATTTGCTGTCGCCCTTCGGCTCCTGGGTCCGGCCCTTCGCGTCGTTATCCTTTTGGGCGTCGCGCGGTGCCTTGTCGTCGGACTTGCGGCTGCGCGACCGGCTCCGCTTGGGCTTCTCTGCCGGTTTGTCGTCGGTCGGCTGCGATGCCTCGGGCGCGGTTTCGCCGCCCAGCGGATTTTCCAGCCGCGGAATCTCCCGCTGGACCAGCCGTTCCACATCGGCGAGGTTCTTTTCGTCGCGCGGCACGCAGATCATGATCGCCTTGCCGTCACGGCCCGCGCGGCCTGTTCGGCCGATGCGGTGCACGTAATCCTCCGCATGGCTGGGTACGTCGAAGTTGAACACATGGCTCACGCTCGGCACGTCGAGCCCGCGCGCCGCCACGTCAGAGGCCACGAGGAACCGCAGATCGCCCGCGCGAAACCCTTCGAGTGTGCGCGTCCGCTGGCTCTGATCGAGATCGCCGTGAATGGGGGCGGCGTCATAGCCGTATTTCTTCAGCGACTTGGCGACCACATCCACATCCATCTTGCGGTTGCAGAAGATGATCGCGTTGGTGCATTTGTCGCCTTCGGCGTCGATCAATGCCCGCAGAACCTTGCGCTTTTCACTGGCTTCGCGGTCCTTGCGCGACCCTTTGAACATCAGCACGCCTTGTTCGATGTTCTCGCCCGTGGTTGCCTGACGGGCGACCTCGATCCGTTCGGGGTTGCTGAGGAATGTATTCGTGATCCGCTCGATCTCGGGCGCCATGGTGGCCGAGAAGAAGAGCGTTTGCCGTGTAAAGGGCGTCAGGCCGAAGATGCGTTCGATGTCGGGGATGAACCCCATGTCGAGCATCCGGTCAGCCTCGTCGACGACCATGACCTTCACATCGTTCAGGATCAGCTTGCCCCGCTCGAAATGATCGAGAAGACGGCCCGGCGTCGCGATAAGGACATCGACGCCCTTATCGATCAGCAGGTCCTGTTCCTTGAAGGAAACGCCGCCGATCAGCAGCGCCTTCGTCAGCTTGACGTGTTTGGCGTAGGTATCGAAATTCTCGGCCACCTGCGCGGCCAGTTCCCGTGTGGGGCACAGCACCAGCGAACGGGGCATGCGCGCGCGGGCACGACCCCGGGCCAGCATGGTGATCATCGGCAGCGTGAAGCTGGCGGTCTTGCCGGTGCCTGTCTGGGCAATACCCAGCACATCGCGGCCTTCGAGGGCAGGGGGGATGGCGCCGGCCTGAATCGGGGTGGGTGTTTCATACCCTGCCTCGTCAATAGCCTTCAGCACCTTGGGATTCAGGTTCAGATCGGAAAATTTGGTCATGTGTGTCCGTATGTTGCGGACACTGACTCGGCCCGCTGCAGCGATACGCGCCGGCCCGAATGGCCCAATTGGCGGCTCTTGCCGCGGCACGTTCGCGCCCAGATATCAAGAACTTCGCCGATGGTCAAATGCATGGCCGCCAAGGCGTCTCAGCCGAGAAAATGACGGGCCACGCAGGCATCGAGCTGCAGGTCGGCGCGGCGGTGCAGCCCGTGCCGCGCCAGCCGTTCGCGCAGGGCGGGCGTACCGGCGCAGACCTCATCGTAGAAGGCGCGCAATCCGGCTTCGCCCCTTTCGGCCTCCAGCGTCTGGAACAACTGGTGCAGCGTCATGCCGCCCGTTTGGGCCGGGTTGCCCAGCTCGGCCCGGTAGGAGCCTTTCTGAAGCCGGTAGCGGTAGGCCGCGAGCCACTGCTCCCAGTCCTTCGCATGGTGATGCGCAACGTCGATGCCCGCCTGCTGTTCCGGGCCCGAAAGCATCTCGCCATTCTGAAAGGCATTGTGGATCTGAAGACGCAGGTCGCTCAGCCCCGTGCGGATGAAGATCTTTCCCGCCAGATGGCTGAGGAACCCGCCCTTCACGTATCGCCCGAATGTCGGATAGATGTCTTCAACGATCCGGGTGCGGGCAGGGCCGGGGGGGATGAAAGCCTTGTAATGACCTTCCGCCCCGGCGAGCGCCTCCATCGGGCGAACCCGCGAAATCATCTGATCGGCTGGCAATGCGCCCAGTATCGCGGCAACGGGCGGGTCGGAGACGAGGAATTCATCCACGTCCATGTGAATGAGCCAATCGACACCCGGCCCCTTGGCATAGGCATGGGTGGCGTTCATCGACTGGCGCACCTGATGTTTGACCGGGGGCTTGCCGCTGCGCTGTTTCCAATAGGAGGCATCGCAGGTGGTGACCCGTATCTTCGGATGCGCCGAAAGCCGCGCCTCTGCCTCGGGCGACGGGGCGTCGAGGTAGATGTGCAGGCGATGCGCGCCTGCCTCCAGATGATAGGCGGCGAAGCGGAGTATTTCCTGCGGCGGCGCGAGGATCGTGGCGACGAGACCCCAGGTCGGTGCGGGGCCCGCCGGCATCAGACCATCATTTCCTTCGTCGCCGTCAGCCGCACGTCGGGGTAGTCGCGCTCCACCCGGTCGATGTCCCACTGCAGCCGTGTGAGGTAGACGATATCGCCGTCATGGTCGTGGGCGATGTGCTGCTTGTTGCTTTCGATGAACTTGTTGACCGCGGGTTTCGGTCCGTTCACCCAGCGGGCGGAGGTGAATTGCGAAGCCTCGAACCGGACGGGCAGCCCGTATTCAAGCTCAATGCGGGAGGCGAGCACCTCGAACTGCAACTGGCCCACGACACCCACGACGAATCCCGACCCGATGGAGGGTTTGAACACCTTGGCGGCACCTTCCTCGGCGAATTGCATCAGCGCCTTTTCAAGGTGCTTCGATTTCATCGGATCACCCGCCCGCACGCCCTGCAGCAGTTCGGGCGCGAAGGACGGGATGCCGGTGACGCGCAGCGCCTCGCCTTCGGTCAGCGTGTCGCCGATGCGCAGCTGACCGTGGTTGGGGATGCCGATAATGTCGCCGGCCCAGGCCTCTTCGGCCAGTTCCCGGTCCGAGGCGAGGAACATCACCGGGTTGGTGATGCTCATCGGTTTCTTGGACCGCACATGCGTCAGCTTCATGCCGCGCTGGAAATGGCCGGAGGCCAGCCGCACGAAGGCCACGCGGTCACGGTGCTTCGGGTCCATGTTGGCCTGCACCTTGAAGACGAAACCGGCGACCTTCTGTTCCTCGGGCAGGATCTGGCGCGGTTCGGCGGATTGTATCTGCGGCTCGGGACCGAAGCGCGCGATACCCTCCATCAGCTCCTTGACGCCGAAGGAGTTGATGGCGCTGCCGAACCAGATCGGGGTGAGCGAGCCTTCGGCCATCAGTGCGGGATCGAGCGGCGGCATAAGCTCGCGCACCATTTCGAGGTCTTCGCGCAGTTTCTCCAGCAGGGCGGCGGGCACATGCTGTTCCAGCTTGGGATCGTCCAGCCCGTTGATCTCGATGCTTTCGGCCACGCGGTTGCGGTCCGCCCGGTCCATCAGTTCCAGCCGGTCGCGCAGGATGTCGTAGCAGCCCAGAAAGTCGCGGCCCACGCCGATGGGCCATGACGCGGGCGTTACATCGATGGCGAGGTTTTGCTGGATCTCGTCGATGATCTCGAACACGTCCCGGCTTTCGCGGTCCATCTTGTTACAGAAGGTCAGGATCGGCAGATCCCGCATCCGGCAGACCTCGAACAGTTTCTGGGTCTGGCTTTCCACGCCCTTGGCCCCGTCGATCACCATGACAGCTGCGTCCACCGCCGTGAGCGTGCGATAGGTATCTTCGGAAAAGTCCGAGTGCCCGGGCGTATCGACAAGATTGAAACGGAAATTTCGGTCTTTCGTCGCAAAGTCGAAAGACATCGCAGAGGCGGAGACGGAAATGCCCCGGTCTTTCTCCATCGCCATGAAGTCGGACCGGGTGCGCCGGGCCTCCCCCTTGGCGCGGACCTGACCGGCCATCTGGATCGCCCCGCCGAACAGCAGGAATTTCTCCGTAAGCGTCGTCTTGCCCGCATCCGGGTGCGAGATGATCGCAAAGGTGCGGCGCCGCGCGATTTCGGCGGGCAGGTCGGGGCGGTTTGTGGCGGTGTCCAGCATGGGTGGCATATATCGGCGGCCCGGTTCCGGCGCAAGCTGGGTCACCCGGGGCCGGAACATGAAAGCCTATCGGGATCGCGCCGAATGATGTATCGTGAACATAGGGAGAACATGAAGGAGCGAAAGATGGATATCAAGCAGGTGGCACAAGAGCTCGTTACCGGCTGTCGCGAAGGCCGGGCGAAGGAAAACCTTTCCAAACTCTACGCCGAGGATGCCGTTTCGGTGGAAGCGGTCGATCAGTCCGGTCAGGGGCGCGAAACCAAGGGGTTGGACGGTATCCGCGCCAAACACGACTGGTGGGAGGCGAACATGGAAGCGACCGGCGGGTCGATCAGCGATCCCATGTTGCATGGGGATGACCGATTTGCCGTGATTTTCGAGGTTCAGGGACGCGACAAGAACACGGACGAGAATTTCGACATGCGCGAGGTCGCGGTCTATCATGTGGATCAGGGCCGCATTGTGCGGGAGGAGTTCTTTTACGGCTGACAGAACCGGTCGGCGCGGCGGGGCAACCGGTCGTTTCGGCGCTGTTACGTGCCGCTTGACCGCGGTATGAGGCCTTATGGAAAACGATCTCATACTGCCCATCGGCCTCGGCGCGGCCACGTTCAACCTGTTTCTGGCGCTCGTTTGCGGGGGGCTGATCGGGTCCGAACGGCAGGTGCGTCAGCGCATGGCCGGGCTGCGGACGAACGCACTCGTGGCCCTTGGTGCTGCGAGCTTCGTCGTCTTTTCCAGCCTCTATCCGGACGAGTTGAGCCCCACGCGGGTCGGGGCGCAGGTGGTGTCGGGCATCGGTTTCCTCGGGGCGGGGATCATCTTTCGCCACGGGTTCACGGTGCATGGGCTCAATACGGCGGCAACGCTTTGGTGTTCGGCCTCTGTCGGCCTGCTCGCGGGGGCCAGCGCGCCGCTCTTTGCGGTCATGGCGACCGGGATGATCGTTTTCGTCAACCTCGGCCTGCGCCCGCTCGTCAAACTCATCAAGGCCAAGACCTCCGCCGGACTGCCGCTGACGATGGATGCGCGGATCACGGTGACTTGCCGCCCGAAGGACGAGGCCGATGTGCGCAGCCTGCTGCTCGCGCATCTGGTGCCGCCCATCTTCCGGCTCGAAGGGCTGGACCGGTCGCAGGAGGAAGGCAAGGGGCCCATCACGCTGGAGGTATCGGTGGAGATACAGGGTGAATCGGACGCCGTGCTGCGCCGCGCGGTGGAGCCGCTTCTGCTCGATACGAAGATCATGAACCTCTCGTGGGATACCGGCGGCGACCGCTGACGCCTGCTGTTCCGGTCAGCCGGTAGAGGCCTTGCGCAACAGGGCCGCGGCATCCGGTCGGCGCAGCAGCGCCTCGTTCACATCCAGCCCCGCATGCGGCAGATCGGAATGGCCCGGGATGACCTCACCCAGAGCGCGGGAAAGATCGGGCGGCAGCACCGCCTTTGTCCGGCTGTCGATCAGCATGGATTCCGCGGCGATGCCTTCGGCATAGATGATCTGATGACCGTCGAAGAGCAGCTGGAAATAATCGACGAACCCGCCGTCGAGCCGCCGCACGCTATCGCCATTGACCAGATGCCGCGCTTTCACCAGCAGTTCCGACCGGCCCGCGCCCAATTCATCGTTGCGCTGATAGACGAAGAGCTTGTGTTCGGGGCTGACGATCAGATCATTCGTATTGCTCAGCGTTCCCGCGCGGATGCAGATGGGGGCGAATTCGCCGACGGCGCGCACGGTATTCTGGCCGATCCAACGGATTTTCTGCACGCCGTCATCGCGGGTGAGGATCCGGTCGCCCACCTGCAATTCCTCGATCGGGCGCTGCTCCCCGGAGGAAAGGGTGATATGCGTGCCCCGGACGAAGGAGACCGCGCCAACCTGACCGAACTTCTGCCGCTGGGTTTCGGTGTCGATCCCGACAAGCCGATAATCGAGACGCGGCACCAGAACCGTCAGGGGCAGCAGATAGATCCCGGACGCGAGACCCTGCGCATCCACCTCCACCAGCAGGATCGCTTCGGTGGTCTGCCCATCCGGTGACATGAAGGTCAGCGCGGAATCAAGATGCAGCGTCGCACCCGGCACGCCCAGATCGGTGTCTTCGGCAACGCGGAAAAGCCCGCCGCGCGCGTCCTCCAGCGAAAGCCGCCGGGTCTGGGCGCCGGGTTCGATCTGGTAGATGTCATCAAGCACTAGTTCCGTGGCAAAGGACAGCCTGTCCCCCATGTTCGCGCCGTCGCTGGCAAACATGTCCCCGGCCCGGAACACCGGGACGCTCTGGGCGGGTGCTGGTCTGGTTCTCGTCACGGGGCGGCCTTTCGCGCGGTATCGACCGACAGGATAAGCTAGGATTGTGACCGGCGTGGGTCAATGATTTGGTGTTTTACTGTCTGGCGGTTCCGGGCATGCTGCGCGCAATCGCCAAACCGAAGGAGTAGCGCGCATGGATATGGGAATCACGGGCAAGAGGGCGCTGGTCTGCGCATCTTCCAAGGGGCTCGGACTGGGATGCGCGGAGGCGTTGGCCGCCGAGGGCGTGAACCTCGTGATGAACGCCCGGGGATCGGAGGCGCTGGAAGCGGCGGCGGAGCGTATCCGGCAGGAATACAACGTCGAGGTCACGACCGTGGCCGCCGATATCGCCACACCCGAAGGCCAGAAGGCGGTGATCGCCGCCGCGGGGGATGTCGATATCCTCGTGAACAATGCGGGCGGGCCGCCCCCCGGTGTCTGGAGCGACTGGGACCGGGAGGATTTCATCGCCGCCCTCGATGCCAACATGCTGGCGCCCATCGCCATGATAAAAGCTTTCGTCCCCGGCATGATGGATCGCGGCTGGGGCCGGGTCGTCAACATCACCAGCCAATCGGTGCGCGCGCCGATCGCGGTGCTGGGCCTGTCGAATTCCGCCCGGACGGGGCTGACTGGCTATGTCGCCGGAACTTCCCGTCAGGTGGCCGGCAAAGGGGTGACGATCAACAACCTGCTGCCCGGCATTCACGCAACCGACCGGGCCGATGCGCTCGACGGCGCTGTCGTCAAGGCCAAGGGCATTTCTCTGGAAGAAGCGCGGGCAGAGCGCGCGGCGACGATCCCGGCGGGGCGCTATGGCAGCCGGTCGGAATTCGGGGCCGCCTGCGCCTTCCTCTGCTCGCAGCACGCGGGCTTCATCGTGGGCCAGAACCTGCTGCTGGACGGTGGTGCAACCAACATCACCATGTAACGCCGGGGGGGCGCGCGCCACTGGCCGCGCGCGCCCGTCCGAAACCATTATCACATAAGCGTTTAGACGGCTGGCGCGGGTCCCCGCGCATGGGTAACCTGCGCCGAGATTCACGGGGACATCCACATGCAGTCAGCCATCCTTTTCGCCGTTTTCGGTGCCATCATCCTTGCCAGCCTGCTGGCCGCCCCGCGCCGCGCGAGCATCGAGGGCTTTTTCAGCGGGGCCGGGGCCGACGGTCGAGCGCCGGGCCTCTGGGTTCTCGTCCTCAGTCAGGTGACGACCTGGATCTTCGCGCGCAGCCTGATGAACGCGGCCATCCTCGGCTATTACTACGGCATTGCCGGAACGCTGGCCTATGCCGCCTATTACGGCTCCTTCCTGACCGGCGGTTTCATTGTCGCACGCCTGAGGGCACAGGGCGCGCGGTCGGTACAGGACTGGATCGGCGCGCGCTTTGGCACGGCGGGCAACGGCTGCTACAACGCCGTGATCGCCTTGCGCCTGCTGTCCGAGGTTTTCGCCAACCTGCTGGTGGTCGGCCTGATTTTCAACGCGGCACTTGCGGGCAGCGGCACGACGGCCATCGTCATCGTGGCGGCGCTCGGGCTTGCCTATTCCGCTTGGGGCGGGCTTTCGGCGGCATTGCGGACGGATGTCATCCAGATGGGGGTTTTCCTCGTCGTGTTCGGTCTGGCCTTTACGGCGCTGGTCGCGACCCCCGCCTTCGATCTCGGTGCCGTGCTGACCGCGCCGGGCACCGCCGGAGCGTGGAACGGCTGGGTGCTGCTGGCGGTGGCGCTCTTGCAGGTCTTTTCCTATCCCGCCCATGACCCGGTGATGATGGACCGGGGCTTTCTAGCCGATCCGGTAACGACACGGGCCTCCTTTCTGCATGCCTTCTGGATTTCGGCGCTCTGCATCATCGGCTTCGGATTCTTCGGCATTCAGGCCGGACTGATTGGTGCCGCCTACGAGGGCGAGCTGATCGGCACATGGGCCGCGATGTTCCCGTCGTGGGTTTTCATCGCACTCATGCTGTCGCTTCTGGTCTCGGCCCTCAGCACGCTGGATTCGGCCCTCGCCTCGGCCGCGCGCCTCGTGGTGGAGGAACTGGGCCTTGCCCCGCGTACCCTGAACGGGGGACGGGTGGTTATGGTCGTCTTCATGGTGGCGGGGATGCTCCTGACGCTCTGGGGTAACGCCACCCTTTTCGATGCCGTCGCGGTGAGCGGTACGGCCTCCATGTTCCTGACCCCCGTGCTGATCGTGGGGCTGGTGATGGGGCGCCGCGTGCCTTTCTGGTCCTACGCGGTGGCCTTCGCGGTGGCGATGGCCGGGGCGGTGGCCTACTTCGGCCGCGGCTGGGCGGCTGTGGCCGCCATCCTGCCCGAGGGGCACAAGTATGAGCAATTGCTTGTCATTTGCGTGGTGGTGCTGGCGCTCGGTTTCGCGGCGGTGCTTGCGGGGGCGCGGCGGGGCTGATAGCTGGGTTTCCGAGTGATTTTATCGGATACCCCGCGGCCCATGACAGCAGACGTTCCCCGGCTGGAAATACGCAACCTGCGCCGCAGCTACGGCGGCCGGGCAGTGGTCGACGACGTGTCGCTGAAGATCATGCCGGGGCAGGTGACCTGCCTGCTGGGGCCGTCCGGCTGCGGCAAATCCACGACGCTGCGGATGATCGCGGGCGTGGAGATGCAGGACAGCGGCACGATCCACGTCGATGGCAAGCTGATCTGCGACACGATCTTTCGCGTCCCGCCCGAGCGGCGGGAGATTGGCCTGATGTTTCAGGACTTCGCGCTTTTCCCGCACCTTTCGGTGGCCGACAACGTCGGCTTCGGCCTCAAGAAAGGCACGAAGGCAGAAAAACGCGCGCGCATCGAGGAACTGCTCGACCGGGTGGACCTGAAGCGGTTCATCGACGGCTATCCGCATCAGCTTTCGGGGGGTGAACAGCAGCGGGTCGCGCTGGCCCGTGCGCTGGCGCCGCGCCCGCGCATCATGCTGATGGACGAGCCGTTTTCAGGGCTTGATAACCGGCTGCGCGATGGCATCCGGGACGAAACGCTCAGTATCCTCAAGGAAGAGGATACCGCCGTTCTGCTGGTGACCCATGAACCGGACGAGGCAATGCGCATGGCCGATGAAATCGCGCTGATGCGCGAGGGCCGGATCGTTCAGCAGGGCGCGCCCTACAACGTCTATACCCGCCCGCTGGACCGGGCGGCGGTGGCGTTTTTCTCTGACGCGAACGTATTGCGGTCGGAGGTGAGCGGGGCACTGGCAACCACGCCCTTCGGGCGGTTTCTGGCCCCCGGGGTGCCGGACGGGACAAAGGTGGACATCGTTTTTCGGCCCCAGCATCTGCGGATCGACTTCGACCGGGGCGGCAAGGGGCCGGCCCCCACGGCGACGGACGGGACAGCGGCGCGGGCGGTGGTCGCCCGCGCGCGTTTTATGGGCAACGAAAGCCTTGTGGAGTTCGTGATGGACCATGACGGCTCCATGCTGAAAGCCACGGTGCCCAACGTCTTTTTGCCGCAGCCGGGATCGGTGATGTGGCTGACCGTAAGACGGGACCGTTGTTTCGTCTTTCCCGTGCATTGAAGGAGGATCATGATGCGCACGCTGATGGTGGAATTCGGCATGGGATCGTCCCTGCGCCGGGGGGATTATACGCAGGCCGCCAAACGCGCGGTGCAGGACGCGCTTTGGCACAATTCCATCAACCTGGCGGAGCTTTACGGGTTTTCGAAAGAAGACATGCGTATCCGACTGGAGGTCGGCGTGCAGCAGCCTGATGCGGTCGATGCCGATGCGCTGCGCGCGGTCTTTCCCTATGGCCAGGTGGAGGTTTCGGTGAGGCGGGGCGGGCTGGACGTGCCGCGCCCCGAGGGGGAGGGCAACCCGACGATCATGGCGAACGTGGCGCTCTGCGTAGGCTTTGACATGGAGCGTTCCGATGGCTGATCAGCGTTTCATCATCGAAATGGGCAGCGGCAACGACCTGCACGGGCA
>NZ_LWEX01000003.1 GCF_001634885.1 Sulfitobacter sp. HI0040
GCGCCGCATGACCCGTCTTGCCGCGACACTCATTCGAATTAGCAAGCCGGCGCCCTGAATTCAGGTTGCGCCGGGTCCGGGCGCGCAGATGACGCGCCGTCCGTTTTTCTGAACATTTCCACTTTGCCGAAGGACGCTCCCCATGTGCGCCGACACGCCCCCCGACTATAAAAATACGCTGAACCTGCCGAAGACGGATTTCCCCATGCGGGCCGGATTGCCCAACCGCGAGCCGGGCTGGCTGGAGCGTTGGGAGCGGATCGGCGTCTATGACCGGCTGCGGGAGAAAAAGGGGCGGGAGCCCTTCACCCTGCATGACGGGCCTCCTTATGCGAACGGCAACCTTCATATCGGCCACGCGCTGAACAAGACGATCAAGGACATGATCGTGCGCAGCCATCAGATGATGGGACGGGATGCGCGTTATATCCCCGGGTGGGACTGCCACGGCTTGCCCATCGAATGGAAGATCGAGGAGCAGTACCGCAAGAAGGGCCGGGACAAGGATCAGGTCCCCGTCAACGAATTCCGCGCTGAGTGCCGCCAGTTCGCGGCCTCATGGGTCGATGTGCAGCGCGAGGAGTTCAAGCGGCTGGGGATCACCGGGAACTGGGGCGATCCCTATCTGACCATGGATTTCCACGCCGAGCGCGTGATCGCCGAGGAGTTCATGAAGTTCCTCATGAACGGCACGCTTTATCAGGGCTCCAAGCCCGTTATGTGGTCGCCTGTGGAAAAGACCGCGCTGGCCGAGGCGGAGGTCGAGTATCATGACAAGGAAAGCTTCACGATCTGGGTGAAGTTCAAGGTCGTGGGTGAAAGCGAACTGGCTGGTGCCCATGTCGTTATCTGGACGACGACCCCATGGACGATGCCTTCGAACAAGGCGGTCGTTTACGGCGAGGGTATTTCCTACGGGCTCTATGAGGTTACCGGCACGCCCGACGAATGCTGGGCCGAGGTGGGGCAGCGCTATTTGCTGGCCGATAACCTCGCCGCTGACGTATTCGCGCGCGCCCGGCTTGAAGAGGGCCAGTGGAAGCGGGTGCGCGATGTCCCGGCGGAGGCGTTGCAGGGCCTGCAGTTGATGCATCCGCTCGCAGGTGTCGACGGCGGCAAGGGCGAATGGGACGGGTTGCGCGATTTCCGCGCCGCCGATTTCGTGACGGACACCGAAGGAACCGGGTTTGTCCATTGCGCGCCCTCCCACGGTCTGGAGGAATACGAGCTTTACCGTGACCTTGGCATGCTGGGCGAGGTGATCACCTACAACGTCATGGAAGACGGCCGTTTCCGGGACGATCTGCCGTTCTTCGGCGGGAAGGCGATCCTGAAGCCCAATGGCAAGGAGGGCAATGCCAACGCCGCGGTGATCGACAAGCTGGCAGAGGTTGGCGGGCTGCTCGCGCGGGGTAAGATCAAACACTCCTACCCGCATTCCTGGCGCTCCAAGGCGCCGGTCATCTACCGCAACACCGCCCAGTGGTTCGCCGCCATCGACAAACCCGTGGGCGACGGGCTGGACATGCACGGCAAGACGATCCGTGAACGGGCGCTGACAGAGATCGACAACGTGAACTGGGTGCCCCGGTCCGGTCGCAACCGGCTCTATTCGATGATGGAAGCGCGCCCTGACTGGGTGTTGTCGCGGCAGCGGGCCTGGGGCGTGCCCCTGACCTGTTTCGTGAAGAAAGGCGCCCTGCCGACGGATGAGGATTTCCTTCTGCGCAACGAAGAGGTCAACGCGCGTATCGTCGAGGCCTTCGAGGCCGAGGGCGCGGATGTCTGGTACGAAGACGGTGCCAAGGACCGGTTCCTGAGCGGTATCGTGGACCCCGAGGCGTACGAACAGATCTTCGACATTCTCGATGTCTGGTTCGATTCCGGCTCCACCCATGCCTTCGTTCTGCGCGACCGGGAGGACGGGTCCGAAGACGGCATCGCGGATGTCTACATGGAGGGCACCGATCAGCATCGGGGCTGGTTCCATTCATCCCTGTTGCAGTCGGTGGGCACAATGGGGCGTGCGCCCTATCGCAACGTGGTGACCCACGGCTTCACGCTGGACGAGAAGGGCATGAAAATGTCCAAATCCATCGGGAACACCATCGTGCCCGACCAGATCGTCAAACAGTATGGCGCCGATATCCTGCGGCTCTGGGTGGCGCAGACCGACTATACAGCCGATCAGCGCATCGGGCCCGAAATCCTCAAGGGGGTTGCCGACAGCTATCGCCGGCTCCGCAACACCATGCGATACATGCTGGGGGCGCTTTCCGACTACAGCGAAGATGACCGCATCGCCCCCGAGGACATGCCCGAGCTTGAACGCTTCGTGCTGCACCGGCTGGCGGAGTTGGACAAGACGGTGCGCGAAGGCTATGCCCGCTACGATTTCCAAGGGGTCTTTCAGGCGATCTTCACCTTTGCCACGCTCGACCTGTCGGCCTTCTACTTCGATATCCGCAAGGACGTGCTTTATTGCGATGGCGACACGGTGCAGCGCCGGGCCGCGCGGACGGTGCTCGACATCCTGTTCCACCGTCTGACGACCTGGCTCGCGCCGATCCTCGTCTTCACGATGGAGGAGGTGTGGCTCGACCGCTTCCCTGGGGACGACAGCTCCGTGCATCTTGTGGATATTCCCGAGACTCCGAAGCACTGGCTGAACGGTGAACTGGCGGCGAAATGGACGGCGATCCGCCGTGCCCGGCGCGTGGTGACGGCTGCGCTGGAAGTGCAGCGGACGGAAAAGGTTATCGGATCATCGCTCGAAGCGGCGCCGATCGTGCATGTGGAGGATGGGGGGACTCTTGACGCCCTGCGCGACGTGCCCTTCGCGGATATCTGCATTACCTCCGACGTGCAGCTGACGCAAGATCCCGCCCCGGCGGAGGCGTTCCGCCTGAGCGAGGTGCCGGGGATCGGCGTGGTCTTCGAGAAGGCGCAGGGCGATAAATGCCAGCGCTGCTGGAAGATCCTGCCGGACGTTGGCACGCATGAGCATCCCGGCCTGTGCAAACGCTGTGACGACGCCGTCTCGGAGTGAGATTGCCCAAGAGATCGCGCGCCAGCTTTCGGCGCGCGGTCCCGGCAAGAGCATCTGCCCCTCCGAGGTCGCGCGGGTGCTGGCGGACGACTGGCGCGGGTTGATGGATGAGGTCCGGGCCGCCGCGGGCGAGATGATGCGCGACGGGCGTTTACGCGTTACGCAGGGCGATGCCGACGTGGACCCCGAAGAGGCCAGCGGGCCGATACGCCTGCGGCTTCCACAGGATGAACGGCGCCCATGACACCGGGCAGAGCGATAGCGTTCAGGCGGTAGCGTCGCGCGGCGGAATGATTTGTTGGGCGATGCCGGCGAAGATCAGGTAGATCGAGGTCACGACCAGACCCCAATGCGCCCAGCTTTGCGGATGGAAATCGACCCATGCGGCCCAGCCGGCAAAGAACGTCCAGGCCAGCGCCATTGGCAATGTCACTGCCCGCCAACGCTCCGTCCGGACCGGGTGGACGAATTTCAAAGGCAGGAACATCGTGATCGCAAGGAAGGTCACAAGGATGAGGCTGATCCACCATTCGGGCTTCAGCGCGAAGAGCACCAGCACGAGCATGTTCCAGCAGCCGGGAAAGCCGGAAAAGGAATTGTCCTTTGTCTTCATCCGGGTATCGGCAAAATAAAGCGCACTGGCGAAGGTGATGATGATGATCATCACCCAACCGCTCCAGCCGTCCATCAGCCCGGATTCGAACAGGGCAAAGGCCGGGATGAAGACGTAGGTGAGGTAGTCGATGATGAGGTCGAGCAGAACGCCATCGAATTCCGGCGCATATTGTTTGACGTCGTATTTTCGCGCCAGCGGTCCGTCGATCCCGTCCACGAAGAAGGCGATGACCAGCCACAGGAACATCATGCTCCAGTCCAGATTGACGGCAGCGAGCATCGCCAGCATCGCGAAGACTGCGCCTGTCGCGGTGAACAGATGGACGAAGAGAGCGGACATTTCTTTTGACATGTGCCTGCATCGCAAATCCGCCGCCGGTATGCAAAAGGAAAAGCACGCGTGGCGCTGCCTGTCCGGGTTGACGACTGCGGCGATTCCCACTAAAGCCAGCGGACGAATTCAGGGTCGCCGTGCGCGGCCCCCCTGCGCCATTGCCCGGATCGCCGGCAAGTGGCGATAGCAAAAGGATAAACCCATGTCGCGCCGCTGCGAATTGACCGGAAAAGGCCCGATGACGGGCAACAACGTAAGCCACGCCAACAACCGCACACGCCGGCGGTTCTTGCCCAACCTGAACGACGTGACCCTGCAGTCCGAAGCACTGGGTCGCAGCTTCAAGTTCCGCATTTCGGCTTCCGCGCTGCGCAGCGTCGATCACCGCGGCGGGCTGGACAAGTACCTCGCCAAGGCGAAGGACGCTGATCTTTCCGCCAACGCGCTGAAGGTCAAGAAGGCGATTGAGAAGTCGGGCAGCGAAGCCGAAGTGCTTTCCTGATAGGCGCCTCCCGCGCTTGAAAATTTCGATAGCCCCGGCTGGTTTCAGCCGGGGTTTTTCTTTGTTCCCGTCGCCATGTCTGGGCAGTAGGGCGAGGGGGAACGCAGGCGGGCAGGAGGGCTAGAACGGCAGGTCGGTTCGGGACGCTACCGTGCCCTGTGCCTTGCCGGTCAGTTCTTCCACCCAGCGGGCAACCGTCTGCGATGCGGGGCCGGTGCGATGCTCCGCGAACTGGTTGCCGATCACGGACCGTTCGAGGTTGAATTCGATGGTATGGGCCCCGGCGCGCCGCGCCTCGGAGACGAAGCCCGCCGCCGGGTATACATTGCCGGACGTGCCGATGGAGGCGAAAACCTCCGCCTCTGACAGATGATCGAATATCTCTTCCATCCGGTAGGGCATCTCACCGAACCAGACGATATCGGGCCGGGCGGTGGGCTGTGCGCAGCGGGGGCAGGCGTCGCCCACCTTCATGACCGAGGGGGCTTCCCAGCGGTGCCCGCAGGTGGCGCAGAGGGCTGATTTCAGGCTTCCGTGCATGTGGATGACAGCGCGGGAGCCGCCCCGTTCATGCAGATCATCCACGTTCTGCGTGACGACCAGCACCTCCCCGGGGAAAGCCTCCTCCAGACGGGCGAGTGCGCGGTGTGCCGCATTGGGTTCCGCCTTTGCCGCCTGAGCGCGGCGGGTGTTGTAAAAGGCGATGACCGTTTCGGGGTCGCGCGCATAGCCTTCGGGGGTGGCGACATCCTCCACCCGGTGCTGCGCCCAGAGCCCATCTTCCGCCCGGAAGGTTTCCAACCCGCTTTCGGCGGAAATGCCCGCGCCCGTCAGTATCACGATCCTGCTCATCCGATTGCCTTTCCGCCCGGTTCCATGCAATTCAACCAGCAAGTACCGGAGCGTGCAAGCGCCGCCCCACGCACCGTTTTCCGCCGGAGGCTTTCATGAAAATCGCAACTGCCGCCTATCCGCTCGACGTGCTGCAAAGCTGGTCGCACTACGAAGACAAGCTGTCCGGCTGGGTGGGGGAGGCTGCCAGGGAGGGCGCGGATTTGCTCGTCTTTCCTGAATACGGCGCGATGGAGCTTGCCACGTTGGCGGGACAGGAAGTCGCCGGTGATTTCGAAGCATCGCTCTACGCAGTGTCGGACCGTATGGCGGATGCCAATGCGCTGCACTTTAGGCTCGCGGCTGAACATGGCGTTCATATCGTCGCCGCCTCAGGGCCTGCAGCCACGACGGAAAGACCGGTCAACCGCGCCCGGCTGATCACACCCTCGGGCAAGATCGGTGTGCAGGACAAGCAGATCATGACCCGTTTCGAGCGGGAGGAATGGGGCGTTATCGGCGGCGGGCCACTGCAGGTCTTTGATACCGAACTGGGCCGCATCGGCATTCTGATCTGCTATGACAGCGAATTTCCCCTCTTGGGGCGGGCCCTGCGTGATTGCGATATCATCTGCGTGCCCAGCGTGACGGAAGCCATGGCGGGATACTGGCGCGTGCGCATCGGCTCGATGGCGCGTGCGTTGGAAAATCAGTGCGTTACCGCGATGTCTTCGGTTGTCGGACCGGCGTCATGGTCCGACGCGCTGGGGGATTCCTTTGGCGCGGGCGGCATTTTCTGCCCGCCCGACACGGGATTTCCCGAAACCGGCGTGCTGGCCGCAGGCGATATCTGTGTGCCCGGCTGGACCTTTGCCGAAGTGGACCTTGCGCAGGTTGCTCATGTCAGGGCAGAGGGGGTCGTGCTCAACCGGGACCACTGGGCCGACCAGACCGGCCGTGACGGGACGGCGATAAACGTCACCTTGCGTTGAATCGCACTTGAAATACCCCTTAAATGTGCCCATCTAGGCCTGCGCCCCGAGTCCGAGGGCGGATAGGTAGAAGGAGAAACCATGGCCAAGGAAGATACGCTCGAATTTCCCGGTGTCGTGAAGGAACTCCTGCCGAACGCGACATTCAGGGTCGAGCTTGAAAACGGCCATGAGATCATCGCGCATACGGCAGGCAAGATGCGCAAGAACCGCATCCGCGTTCTGGCAGGCGACAAGGTGCAGGTCGAAATGACCCCCTACGATCTGACCAAGGGTCGGATCAACTATCGGTTCAAGTAACCTCTTGTTCATCTTGGGGTCCGGCAGTCCGCGCCGCAAGGAATTGCTGGCGCAGATCGGCGTCGTGCCGGATGAGATCCGGGCGCCGGACATCGACGAAAGCCCGCTGAAACAGGAACTTCCCCGTCCCTACTGCGCGCGGATGGCCCGTGAAAAGGCCGCCGCGGTTCCATGTACTGCAGATGATATCGTGCTCTGTGCCGACACCACCGTGGCCTTGGGTCGGCGTATCCTCGGCAAACCGGAAGACGCGGCGGAGGCGGAACGTTTTCTGCGTCTGATGTCCGGACGTCGGCACAAGGTGATCACGGCGGTCTGCGTCAAGCGAGGCGAGGATGTCTGGGAGCGCGACGTACAGAGCACAGTGCAAATGAAAGTCCTGAGCGATAATGAGCTGCGCGGCTATCTGGCGACCGGCGATTGGCAGGGCAAAGCAGGCGGCTACGGTATTCAAGGACCCGCCGGCGCGTTGATCCCATGGATTTCCGGTTCTTTCACGGGGATCGTGGGGCTACCCCTGGCTGAGACTGCCGGGCTTCTCGAAGCAGCCGGCGTGGCGACATGGGGGAGACCGCAATGAAGGGGCGCACGATCGTTCTGGATCACCTTGGCAATGCCGAGGCTGCAGCCCTTCTTGTCGACGGGAAGCTGGAGGATCTGCTGATCGACGGGGACGCCCCGCGCCCGGGCACGGTCTATCGCGCCATCGCGGACCGACCGGTGAAGGGGCAGGGGGGCATGTTCCTCAAGACCCCGGACGGCCCTGCCTTTTTGCGGCAGGTAAAGGGGCTCGCCCCCGGGCAGGCGCTTCTGGTGCAGGTCAGCGGTTATGCCGAACGGGGCAAGGCCATTCCCGTCACCCAGAAACTCCTGTTCAAGAGCCGCTACGCGATCGTTACACCCGATGCACCCGGCCTGAACATTTCGCGCGCTATCAAGGATGAAGCGGAGCGCGACAGATTGCTGGAGCTCGCCCATGAGGCCGCCGGAGAGACAGCGCATGGCTTGATCCTACGCTCCTCCTGTGCGGGGGCCGAGGGCGAAGATATCGCCGAAGACATTACCGCGATGCTAAGGCTTGCGGATACCGTTCTGGGCGATGAAGATACCGGCATGGAAACCCTGACGGAAGGTGACGGCCCGCATGTGCTGGCCTGGCGGGATTGGACCGCGCCAGCCGAAGTTGTCACCGATCCCGGTGGCTTCGAAGAGCTGGGTGTGCTGGACGAGATCGACGCCGCCCGCGGAACAGAAGTTCCGCTCGGCAATGGGGCGTCCTTTTTCGTGGAGCCGACCCGGGCGCTGGTCGCCGTCGACGTCAACACCGGCAGCGATGCGTCGCTCGCCGCGGGCCTGAAGGCCAACCTGGCGTGCGCGCGCAATTTGCCTCGGGCGTTGCGTGTGCGGGGGCTGGGCGGGCAGATCACGCTCGATCTCGCCCCTATGCCGAAGAAGGATCGCCGGGCATTCGAAAGCGCGCTGCGGCAGGCGCTGCGCGGCGAAGATATCGAAACCGCCCTCGTCGGCTGGACGCCCCTCGGCCATTTCGAACTCCAGCGCAAACGAACCCGCCAGCCGCTGGCAGAGACCGCGCCTTGAGCTGTCCGATCTGCCATAAACCGGCGCAAAAAGCCTACCGCCCCTTCTGCTCACGCCGCTGCGCGGACCTCGACCTCGCCCGTTGGCTCAACGGTGCCTACAGCACCCCGTCAACCGATCCCGAAGACATCGAAGCCGCGCTAGACGCCGCGCTTCAGGCCCGCGAAACGGACGAAAAGCCACACTGACCGGCGCTGTCGTCTGACCCCGCAGGAAAGGCCCAAAAAGAGGCTGGACACCCCGCCCGAGACCTCCTAGAACCCGCTCACCCGACCACTTAGGTGGCCTCCCGTGCCCGGGTAGCTCAGGGGTAGAGCAGTGGATTGAAAATCCTCGTGTCGGTGGTTCGATTCCGCCCCCGGGCACCATTTTTGCCAAAAATGTCAGAGGAAGACGCTCGGTCTTTTTCGGCCTGTTGTCTCTGATTTGTCTCTCAGTGTCTCGCTATCTGTCTCGATTGGGCCATGATTTTGTCCGTCAATAGCCCCCCGCCCATCTGCCTATTCGCCGTGTACCCCTCCCGAAGGCGTAGCGTAGGCCACCAGCGCGGCACCCCTCTGCATGACCGCAACCTCCCCTACTCCAAAAAATCTCGTACAAGGGGCTTGAGCTTCCAGTCACTGGAAGGACTATCTGGCATTTGTATTCGATAAAAGGATAGGATCATGTCCGGTTTCCAGACTGTAAAATTTTCCGTCGAAGGGATGAGCTGCGCCTCTTGCGTGGGGCGGGTGGACAAGGCGCTTGCGGGGGTGCCGGGTGTTGATGACGTTTCGGTCAACCTTGCCGCGGAAACCGCCACCTTTCGGGTGAATGCCCCCGAACGGGTGACCGACGCGGCAGGGGCGCTTGCGGCAGCGGGTTATCCCGCCCGCCACGTGAATGTTACGCTGGACGTGTCTTCGATGAGTTGCGCTTCCTGCGTTGGCCGGGTCGAACGGGTGTTGGCCAATGTGCCGGGCGTGTTGGAGGCGAGTGTGAACCTCGCCGCCGAAACGGCCAACGTTTCTTATATCGAGGGGGCGACCACCCCCGAAGAAATCGCCCGTGCGATCACCGAGGCGGGTTATGCCGCCAAGGTCCGCGGCGGGGTCTCTAGCGAGACCCAGGGCGAGCGCAAGGCGGGTGAGGCGCGCGCGCAGGCGCGGCGGACACTTATTGCCGCCGCCTTGACCGTGCCGGTCTTCGTTCTGGAAATGGGCGCGCATCTGGTGCCCGGCTTCCACGGGATGATCGAACGCAGCATCGGTATGCAGACATCCTGGGTCATTCAGTTCCTGCTGACGACGGCTGTTCTGTTCGGACCGGGTCGGCAGTTCTTTGCCAAGGGGTTGCCGGCGTTGGCCCGTGGGGCGCCCGATATGAACAGCCTCGTGGCGCTGGGTACGGGTGCGGCATGGGTCTTCTCTGTCGTCGCCACTTTCCTGCCCGGTTTGCTGCCGGACGGGATGGGCGCGGTCTATTTCGAAGCGGCGGCTGTCATCGTCGTGCTGATCCTTCTGGGGCGCTGGCTTGAGGCGCGCGCAAAGGGCCGTACCGGTGCGGCCATTCAGAAGCTTCTGGGGCTACAGCCCCGTACCGCGCGTGTATTGGTCGACGGTCAGCCGCAGGAAGTTTCCATCGACGCGCTGCAGCGGGGTGACTTGCTGCTGGTGCGCCCCGGCGAACGGCTACCGGTGGACGGTATTGTGACCGAGGGGTCCAGCCATGTTGATGAAAGCATGATCACCGGGGAGCCATTGCCGGTTTCGAAGGCAGACGGCGACGCCGTGACCGGCGGCACCGTGAACGGATCGGGCAGCCTGACTTTCAGGGCCACCCGTGTCGGTTCGGAAACTGCGCTCGCCCAGATCATCCGCATGGTGGAAGAAGCGCAGGGCGCGAAGCTTCCCATTCAGGGGCTGGTGGATCGAATTACGCTCTGGTTCGTGCCGGCGGTTCTGCTCTTTGCGACGCTGACGGTCCTTGTCTGGCTCTTCTTCGGGCCTGATCCCGCGCTCAGCTTCGCGTTGATTGCCGGTGTTTCCGTGCTGATCATCGCCTGCCCCTGTGCCATGGGGCTGGCGACTCCCACCTCTATTATGGTGGGGACCGGGCGGGCCGCCGAGATGGGCGTTCTTTTCCGGCGCGGTGATGCGCTGCAGGCCCTGAGCGAGATCGACGTCGTGGCGGTCGACAAGACCGGGACGGTGACCGAAGGCAAGCCGAAGCTTACCGATCTGCATCTCGCCGAGGGGTTCGCCCGGGAAGACGTGTTGCGGCTCGTTGCTTCGGTAGAGGCGCGGTCGGAGCATCCCATTGCTGAGGCCATCGTTGAGGCGGCGCAGGCGGAAGGTCTGTCGCTGGCGGAGCCATCCGCCTTCACCTCCCTTACCGGTTACGGCGTATCGGCGATCGTCGACGGGCGGCAGGTGCTCGTCGGGGCCGACCGGCTGATGGAGCGGGAAGGCATCCCCACCAAGACGCTGCTGGAGGAGGAGAACCGGCTGGCCGAGCGCGGCAAGACCGCTCTTTACGCTGCTGTGGATGGGGACCTTGCGGCGGTCATCGCTGTCTCGGACCCGGTCAAGGCGTCCAGCCGCGCGGCGCTTGCGGCGCTGCATGACATGGGCTTGAAGGTTGTGATGATCACCGGGGACAAGGAACAGACCGCGCGGGCCATCGCGGATGAAACCGGCATTGACGATGTGGTGGCCGGCGTGTTGCCCGACGGCAAGGTGTCCGCACTCGAACGGTTGCGGCAGGACGGTCGCAAGATCGCCTTTGTCGGGGACGGCATCAACGATGCGCCGGCGCTCGCCCATGCGGATGTGGGCATCGCCATCGGTACGGGGACGGACATCGCCATCGAAAGCGCTGACGTAGTGCTGATGTCGGGCGATCTGCGCGGCGTGGTGAACGCAACAACCGTTTCCCGCGCTACGATGCGCAACATTCGTCAGAACCTCGGCTGGGCCTTCGCTTATAACGTGGCGCTTATCCCCGTGGCTGCCGGGGTGCTGTATCCCGCGTTCGGGTTGTTGCTGTCTCCGGTCTTTGCGGCGGGTGCCATGGCGCTGTCGTCCGTGTCCGTGCTGACGAATGCGTTGCGTCTGCGCAGGCTCGCCCCGTCCATGGCGGAGCCGTCCCGGCCCGCCGGGGGCGCGAGCCTGCGCAGCTTTTCAGATCAACCCGCCGAATAGGAGTGTAACATGAACATCGGAGAAGTCGCGGAACGGGCGGGTCTGCCGCCGAAGACGATCCGCTATTACGAGGATATCGGCCTTATCCGGCCCATGCGCAGCGCCAACGGATACCGTGAATTCCGGGACCGTGATCTGCACAAGCTCGCCTTTCTCGGACGGGCCCGGGCGCTCGGTTTCTCGATCGAGGATTGCCGCACGCTGCTTGCGCTTTATGAAGATACTGAGCGGGAAAGCGCGCAGGTCAAGCAGGTGGCGCAGGAACATCTTGTACAGATCGATGCGAAGATCGCACAACTTGAATCCATGCGCGCCACCCTTGCGCATCTGATCGAGGAATGCCGCGGAGATCACAGGCCCGATTGCCCCATTCTCGAAGACCTGTCGGCCGCACTACAATAAAGGGCCGCGGTCCGGGTGCTTCATACAAAGGAGAACCACATGGTGAAGAAACAGTCGATGACGGCGCTCGCGCTGATCCTTTCTATCGGAGCGGGAGCGGGAGCGGGGGCCGCGGTGGCCCAGGAGCAGACCATTTCCTTTGACGGCAAATGGCGGGAGCAGGGGTTGCTCAGACTCTTTACCAATGATTACGAAACCAAGGGCCGAAGCCTTGAGGTGGTTTCCGACGGCACGGTTTCCGTGCTTTGGCGCCCCGTGGATGATGGGCTGGCCGACGCCCGCAAGGCACGCTGGCAATGGAGCGTGACCGAAGGCGTCACCCCTACCGATCTGACCAAACGGGGCGGTGATGACCGCAACCTCGCGCTCTATTTCGTCTTCGTCGATCCGCAGACGGCGGCCAACATGGGTCAAGTCTCGGCGACCAAGCTGCTGCGCGATCCCGCGACCCGGGGACTCGTCTATGTCTGGGGCGGGGACCACGCACCGGGCCAGCTGCTCAACAGCCCGTATTCGGATGGGCTGAAGACGAAGATCCTGCGCATTGACGCCAACGGTTCCTTTGAAGAGCAGGTCGATCTGGATAGGGATTTCAAGGCCGCTTTCGGTGACAGCGCGCGGGTGTTGGTAGGGCTTGCAGTGACGGCAGACAGCGATGACACCGATGGTTTCATCCGGGCTTCGATTTCCGATCTACGCGTTCAGTAATACGCGGCTGGAACCCGGTGTAAGGGAATCTATGATGATGACCCGTTGCTTGGCTGGCAGCACCGCAGCCGCCCTGTTGCCGAAAAGCACCACGAAAAAGTTTTGCCGAACCTGTAGCGGGTTCGGGCGTTAACCCCCAGATAAAGGACGGCATCCGGGGACGCGGCCAATACTGCTGTCGAGTTCATGAAGGGATAAGTACCAATGCTGACAAGACGCCATTTCATCCAAACAACAACCGCGCTGTTTTCCGTACCGCTGGCGACACCACTGCTCGCCGCGACACGTGCCCAAAAAGACGCTTGGGACGCGCAGGTCACGCCGCCGAACTTCGATCCGGCGACCACGAACCCGTGGGGGCTGCACCCCCGCTTCCTGCCGCAACGCGTGGCCGCGAAGGATAGCCTGAAGCCGGGAGACGTCCATGTGGATGCGGTTGCCCGTTATGTCTATCACATCGAAGAAGGCGGAACCGCGATGCGCTACGGCGTCGCCATCGCCCGCGGCAATCTTTACGAGCCGGGAACCTATACCATCAAGCGCAAAGTGCAGTGGCCCGGCTGGACGCCGACCCAGAACATGCTGAACCGCGATCCCGATCTTTACGGCGAATTCGCGGATGGTGTGGACCCGGGTCCGGAAAATCCGCTGGGCTCGCGTGCGCTCTATCTCTATGTGGGCAACCGCGATACCTACCTGCGGATCCACGGCACGCCGGAGCCCGAAAGCATCGGCGGCCGGGTCAGTTCAGGCTGCGTCCGGATGGTGATGGCGCATATCAACATGCTCTATCCCAACGTGAAGACCGGCTCGACGGCTTATCTCTATTCGGCTGAGGATAGTCTCGTACCGCGCAGCTGACCGCGCGGTACCGGGGGCGCATCAGGCGTCCACGTAGCCTTTGAGGCAAATGGGGCTTCCGCCTTCCGAACGCAGCGGTACGAGCGTCACTTCGACGGGACCGCTGTGTTCATACCAGTAACACCCATCTTCAACCATGAAACGCGCGGTCGAAAGATCTTGGTCGGGGGCGGCAAGGCGGACGACCGATTCCGGGATGTTCCCGACTTCGGTCAATGTTTCCAACGCCGTCTTTTCCACGGGCGGTGGGCCATCGGTAAATTCGGCCGAGGGTATCGCGCAGCCGGCGGCGAAAAGCAGCGCGGCGCCTGCGGTGATCGTTCTTTTGTGCATCAATGCCTCTGTCATTTCCGGGGGTACGGCGCAACTTGTCACAGGGGCGGACCCGCGACAAGTTGCAAGCCGTGTGGCAAGGTCATAATTGTGGCCGTGGGGCAGCAGGTAAGACCGCTTCACCCCAGCGATACATCCAGAAACAGCATGATGACGAGGCCGATGGCGAGGCCGAGCGTCGCGCGTCGCTGGTGGCCTGAGCGATGGGTTTCGGGAATGATCTCATGGCTGATGACATAAAGCATCGCACCCGCCGCGAAGGCGAGCCCCCATGGCAGCAGCGGTTCGGAAATGCTGACCACGCCGGCACCAAGTAACCCGCCTGCGGGTTCGGCCAGCCCGGTCAGGGCAGCAATGGCCCATGCCCGCCGCCGCGAGTACCCTTCACCCAGCAGTGAGACGGCCACCGCGAGCCCCTCAGGCGCGTTCTGAAGGCCGATGCCGAGCGCAAGCGGCAACCCGTCCGCCAGACCGCCCGACCCGAAGCCAACGCCGACAGCGAGACCTTCGGGAAAGTTGTGGATCGTGATGGCGATGATGAAAAGCCAGACCCGCCGGAGCGACGCGCTATCCGGCCCCTCGCGCCCCGACCCGAAGTGCTCATGCGGCAGTTTTTCATTCATCAGGGCGACGGCCCCCATCCCGAGAAGGATTGCGATACAGACGATCGCCGCCGGTGCATATCCGCTGGCGAAGTCCTCTTCGGCGGCGTCGAGTGCCGGAATGATGAGTGAGAAAAAGGAGGCCGCCAGCATGATGCCTGCCGCGAAGCCGAGAAGCAGGTCGCGGGTGGCACGGGACGGTTTTGACCCGAATAGCACGGGTACCGCGCCCACCGCCGTAAGCGACCCCGCAGCCAGGCTTCCGAGAAACCCGAGCATCATCGGCGAAAGTGTTTCCATTCCGTCTGGTTGGCCCTGCCTCGTTTCGGAAGGATACGAATGTGTCCGTTCCTCTATGAGAAGCCTTAGAAAACAATGCGCTGACGATTGCAAAGCAATTGCGCGGGGAGAGTGGCGGTGATTTGTCGGTTGGCAGAAAGGGACGGAGCTCCGAGTGAGCGGGCGGACCATCCATTTTTTAGGATACAGGCCCGAGCTGTACCTTGAGACCAATACGCCGCCACCCTATGGCGTTGCTAGTACGCAGCAGTCCAATTGGAACGAACTGAACCAGAGACTGCTAGGGGACCTTGTCGCTTGCTCAGGTCCATTATGCAGCCTATGCAAGACGGGAGGGTGTAGCACAGATTTTACTGTACTTCGCCGGGAAATGATCGCTTCTAGCGGTGGTTCATTACCGACGGTTGTCCGGGTCGGTCAGTAAAGTTGGTGCGAGGCGTATAATAATATGAAGTCCAAAACGGTTTCGGCAGATGGTCGTCAGAAGGCACCGTACCTCGGGTTTATGCTTGCAGTTGCTACGGCGGCAGGGATGGCAACAGCGGTATACCCGCAATCCACCACACCCCCTTTGTCAACCTATGGCACCCCGGGCCTTGTGGAACTGCCCACCGCTCAAGTGTTCTATGGCGGTGCCCTCGCTTTCAATGCGACAAAGCTTGGTTCCACCGAACGCTACAACGTCACGTTTCAAGTGCTTCCGCGGGTCTACGGAACTTTCCGGTACAGCTATGTTACAAACTACGATCGCAGTTTTGATATTCATTTCCAACTGGCTGATGAGGGTCGCCTTCGTCCGGCCCTAGCGATCGGACTGCGCGATTTTTTGGGCACAGGTATCTTCAGTAGCGAATACTTTGTGGCAACCAAGAGTTTCGGTTCCAGGGTGCAGGTTACTGGCGGTATCGGGTGGGGGCGATTGGCCGGTAGAAATTCTTTCGACAACCCTCTGAGCGTATTCGGTGATCGCTTTGACAATAGGAGTCCGGGTTTCTCAGGCCGGGGAGGCCAGCTCGAGACCGGGGATTGGTTCAGAGGACCAGTGTCGCTCTTCGGCGGGTTATCTTACAGGGTCAATGACCAGCTAAGTTTGACTGCGGAATATTCGCCTGATTTATATGCGTTCGAAACAAATGCAGGGATCGCTGACATCACCACCCCCCTCAACGTAGGCCTGCTTTATCGCTTCAAGAATGGCGTGGACCTCAAGGGTTTCGTGGTCGGCGGGAACGAGATCGGTGCGCAGCTGAGCTATGTTATCAACCCCGCAAAGCGGTCGATTCCGGGTGGGCTTGAACTGGCGCCGGTGCCGGTAGGGTCGCGGGCGCGGTTGGCGGTTGCGGATTGGAATAATTCCGCTGCCGGCGGGGGTGTCGCGGCCGTTACACGTGTTCTTCGCTCCCGGTTGGAGAACGAAGGTCTCGAACTGCAGGGCTATATCCCGGGGGCACGCTCCGCCACGATCCGTATCGAGAACCAGCGGTGGGACGTGGAGGCTCAGGCCGCTGGTCGCGCGGCGCGGATCATGGCGGAAACTCTGCCGCCGGAGGTCGAAGAGTTTCGCGTCGTCTTTCAAAAGGATGGCGTACCGAACAGTCGTGTCGTGACGCAGCGGTCCGATCTGGAAGAATTTCAGTACGATTATGACGGGGCGTGGCGCACCTTTGCGCGGGCGGACATTCAGGATGCGGCAGGCCTTGGGCGTCAGGGGGAACTCCAAGAGACCTTTCCGCGGTTCGATTATTCGCTGTCACCCTATGCGGCCTATTCCTTCTTCGATCCAGATCAGCCCATCCGGGTGGATGTAGGCCCCCAGCTAAAGTTTTCGTATAAGCCGCTGCCGGGTCTGAATTTTTCGGGGCGGCTGCGCTATCCGATTGCTGGAAATATCGAAGATTCTGTGCGGTTGTCCAATTCCCAATTGCCGGCGGTCCGGACGGACGCGGTGCTTTACGCGCGGGAATCCGATCTCGAACTCAATACATTGACGGCGGAATATATCTGGCGACCGGGTGAGAACCTCTTTGCCCGGACAACTGCGGGCTACCTCGAAAACATGTATGGCGGCGTGTCGGCTGAATTGCTTTGGTATCCGGTGAACAGTCGCCTCGCTTTGGGGGTCGAGGCGAATTATGCGAAGAAGCGGGAATACGACATCTTGTTCGGCTTCCGCGATTACGATGTTCTGACCGGCCATGCTTCTGCCTATTACGATTTTGGAAATGGTTTCGTGGGTCAGGTCGACGCCGGGCGCTATCTCGCAGGGGACTGGGGGGCGACCTTCTCTCTCGCACGGGAATTCAACAACGGATTCACCCTCGGCGGTTTCTTCACCTTGACGGATGTACCCTTCGACCAATTCGGAGAAGGCTCCTTCGACAAGGGTTTGAAGTTCGAGGTTCCATTGTCCTGGTTCACGGGTAAACCATCGAAAACCACACTCAGCGAAACGATCCGGCCGATCCTGCGGGACGGCGGCGCGCGGTTGAACGTGAACAACCGGCTGTTCGGCTATGTACGCGACGAACGGGGTAAGGAACTGCGTGACGGCTGGGGGAGATACCTGCGATGATCCGTAAATCGATTGCCATGCTGTCCCTGTTCGCTCTTGGAGCGTGCGGGGAAAGTCAGCTCGCGGCGCGTGCGCTCAATGTGTTTCTGGACGAACCTTCAACACAGGCTTCGGGGCCGTTTCCGCGATTTGCGCCCCTGTTGCAGATGCCGCAACCCTACGCCCTTCAGGCAACTTTGGTGCGGAGCTCTCTGAAGGGGGGCTTTCTGCTCGAAAGCAAACAGGGCTCGATTGAAAGCTGGTTGGGCAGCGATGGGGTTGCGCTGACCTTTGATCGGGGTCTTCTGCATGGCACTCGGGGTATTGGCGCGGGTCTGCTCGCTTCCGATGTCAGCGAAAGTGCCGCTCTGGTCCTGAGCGGGCGTAATGGTGTCGCTGACCGTATACACACCCGGCTTGATGGGAACGATCGGGCAGAATTGCAGGCCTATCGGTGCACGATCCGGTCCGAAGGGCCAGCCACGATCCAGTTGGACAATGGCCCCGCTTCGACCCTTAAGATGGTGGAGACGTGCGCCGGGTTGGATGACTCGTTCCAAAACACCTATTGGGTCGATACCCGCTCCGATCTCATCGTCCGCTCCCGCCAGTGGACGGGGGAAGAACTGGGCGAGCTGGACGTCCGGGTGGTTTACAACTTCCGCTAACGCCTCTGCCGGTCCTTTTTCTGTACGGGACCGGCAAGGGCGCTATGCTTTCCGGCATGTGGCGCTTTCTATTCCTATTGGTTCTGTCTGGCCTGCCGGGGCCATTGGCGGCTTGCGGGTTGGGGTTGGTGCTTGCTGTGGATGTTTCCGGCTCCGTGGACCGGCAGGAGTATCGCATCCAAATGGAAGGGCTGGCGGAGGCGTTGCGTGACGGTATCGTGGCCGAGGCGCTGGTGAGCCAGCAGGCTCAGGTGACGCTCATACAATGGTCGGGCATTTCCCGGCAGCGCCAGACATTACCCTGGACTGTGATGGCCGACCAGCAGGCGGTAGATCGTTTCGCCGACGCCATCGCAGGTGACGATCGGCTCTGGCGCAATTTCTCGACCGCCGTGGGCGAGGTTATGGACCTGGCGCTTCAGGCTTTGAAAGAAGTAGCTCATTGCCAGCGCCTTGTGCTGGATATTTCCGGGGACGGTATATCCAATGAGGGTGTCCCGCCCCTGGCCGTGCGGGGGGCACTGGCGCAGGCCGGGGTCGTGGTGAATGCGGTCGCCATCGAAACTGATGAGACCGATTTGACCGCATGGTTTTTCGAGAATGTCATCCTCGGGGAGGGGGCTTTCGTCGTTACCGCGGATGGATTCGAAGACTATCCGGCGCAGATCAGGCGGAAGCTCCAGCGGGAAACGGCCAAACAGGTGAGTATGCTGGGAAATCCGTGATCACAGTAATTTCTCATGTGATCACACCAGGTGCGAAATCTTCTGTTTAATCGGATATTCTGCGGTTCTGCGCCAATAAACCGCGCATCCTTCGCGGTTGGCCCCGTGACACTGCCATAAAAAACGCTATCAAGAATGTAACCTATGAAAGGATACCGTCATGGCCGATGTGAACCGGGGCAACCGGCCCCTGTCCCCTCATATGTCGATTTACAGACCCCAGCTGACGTCGATCACCTCCATCCTTACGCGGATCACAGGGAATGCGATGGGCATCACGGCCCTGCTGATTGTCTGGTGGTTTCTCGCTGCGGCGACGAACCTCGACTATTTTGAGACGGTTGACGGAATTCTCACCGGGTGGTTCGGCGATCTGGTGATGACGCTTTCGGTGCTCGGGCTTTGGTATCACACCCTCGCCGGGATACGGCATCTGATCTGGGATCAGGGCGTTGGGCTCGACCTTGGCCCGGCTTATATCCTCGGGTGGTCCTGCCTTGGCGGGTCGGTCGTGCTGACCATTCTGACCATCATCATCGTCTGAGGAACTGCACATGCGCTATTTGACTGACCGCAAACGGGCCGAGGGCCTCGGTTCTGCAAAATCGGGAACGGAGCATCACTGGCACATGACGCTAAGCTCGGCGGCCCTGCTGGTACTGATCCCGCTATTCGTTTTCACCTTCGGTCCGGCACTTGGTGGAAGCTACGAAGAAATCCTTGCCTATTATGCGCGCCCGTTCCCCGCGATCGTCGCGGCCCTTACGCTGGCGGTGGGCTTCAAGCATTTCGCCGACGGTGCCCAGATCATGATCGAAGATTACGTGCATGGGATCGCGGGCAAAATCACCCTGATTGTCGTGCGCGTCCTGTCCTACGGCGCCGCCGGGGTGGGCATTTTCGCCATTGCGCGGCTGGCGCTTTGACGTGGTCCTTCTGCGGACCGTTCAATAATTCGTCCTACGGGAGACCGAAACATGGCTGCTTATGATTATGAAACCCATGAATACGACGTTGTCGTCGTAGGGGCAGGGGGCGCCGGTCTGCGCGCGACGCTAGGGATGGCCGAGCAGGGGTTGCGCACCGCCTGTATCTCAAAGGTGTTTCCGACGCGGTCGCATACCGTGGCAGCGCAAGGGGGCATCGCCGCCTCGCTCAGCAATATGGGCCCCGACAACTGGCAATGGCATATGTACGACACCGTGAAGGGGTCGGACTGGCTGGGCGATACGGACGCGATGGAATACCTCGCCCGTGAAGCGCCCAAGGCCGTGTATGAACTGGAACACTACGGCGTGCCGTTCAGCCGGACCGAAGAGGGCAAAATCTATCAGCGCCCCTTCGGCGGTCATACCACCGAATTCGGCGAAGGCCCCCCGGTGCAGCGGACCTGCGCCGCCGCGGACCGGACAGGCCACGCCATTCTGCACACGCTCTACGGTCAGTCGCTGAAGCAGAAGGCCGAGTTCTTCATCGAGTATTTCGCCATCGACCTGATCATGTCGGACGACGGTGTCTGCCAGGGCGTGCTGTGCTGGAAGCTGGAAGACGGCACCATGCATCTGTTTACCGCCAAGATGACGGTGCTTGCGACCGGCGGGTACGGGCGCGCCTATTTCTCCGCCACTTCGGCGCATACCTGCACCGGTGACGGGGGCGGCATGACCGCCCGGGCAGGACTTCCCCTGCAGGATATGGAGTTCGTTCAGTTCCACCCTACAGGGATCTACGGTGCCGGTTGCCTCATCACCGAAGGGGCGCGCGGCGAGGGCGGATACCTCACCAACTCCGAAGGCGAGCGTTTCATGGAGCGTTATGCGCCGACCTACAAGGATCTCGCATCGCGGGACGTTGTCAGCCGATGCATGACGATGGAGATCCGCGAAGGCCGCGGGGTGGGCGAGAACAAGGATCACATCCATCTGCACCTTAACCACCTGCCGCCGGAAACGCTGGACCTGCGCCTGCCCGGCATCAGCGAGAGCGCCCGGATCTTTGCCGGGGTGGACCTGACAAAGGAGCCGATTCCGGTGCTGCCGACCGTGCATTACAACATGGGCGGAATCCCAACGAATTACTGGGGTGAAGTGCTCGCCCCCACGGACGACAAGCCCGACAACGTGACGCCCGGTCTGATGGCCGTGGGCGAGGCAGGCTGCGCCTCCGTGCACGGGGCGAACCGTCTGGGGTCCAACAGCCTCATCGACCTTGTGGTGTTCGGACGGGCGGCGGCCATCCGTGCCAAGGAAGTGGTAGATGCCGAAGCACCGGTACCCACGGCGAACCAGCGTTCCGTCGATGCGGCCTTCAGCCGGTTCGACGGGCTGCGCTATGCCAAGGGACATGTGCCCACCGCGGACCTGCGGCTGGAAATGCAGAAAACGATGCAGCAGGACGCCGCCGTTTTCCGCACCGACAAGACGCTGGAAGAGGGCCGCGAGAAGATGGTCGAAGTGGCCGGAAAGCTTTCGGACCTGAAGGTCACGGACAAGTCGCTGGTCTGGAACTCCGACCTCATGGAAACGCTGGAACTGACCAACCTGATGCCCAACGCGGTGGCCACGATCACCGCCGCCGCGGCGCGTAAGGAAAGCCGGGGCGCGCATGCGCATGAGGATTATCCCGAACGCGATGACGAGAACTGGCGCAAGCACAGCCTCGTCTGGTTCAAGGGGAACGAGGCGTCTCTGGGCTATCGCGGCGTTCATACCCAGCCCTTGACGAGCCACAATGACGGCGGCATCGACCTGAAAAAGATCGCCCCCAAGGCGCGGGTGTATTGATCCCATGCGTTACGTGATCCTTCTGACCCTCACCCTGGGCCTGACCGCTTGCGATCAGGTTCAGACGGCTGTCGACAACACCGCCCGCCAGACGGCAAAGGGCGCGGTGGCAGAGACATTGGCCACCCGCTTCCCGCAGGTGCCGCAGCCGCTGATCACGCCCTTCACGGATTGCATCATCGACAATGCCGGTGCGCTCGAGTTGCGCGAATTTGCCCGTGCCGCCGTCGTCGGCGTCACCGACGATACGGCAGCCGTGGCCCGCGAGGTTCTGTCGCGTCCCGAAACCCAGCAATGCCTGACCTCCGCCGCGCTGGCGCGGGGTCTGACCTAGGAGATACCGATGGTTCAGCTGACCCTTCCCAAGAACTCCCGCATGACCAGCGGCAAGACGTGGCCGAAGCCCGAGGGGGCCACCAACGTCCGCGAATTCCACATCTATCGCTGGAATCCCGACGACGGGAAGAACCCTGCGCTCGACACCTATTTCGTCGATATGGACACCTGCGGTCCGATGATTCTGGACGCGCTCATCAAGATCAAGAATGAGATCGACCCGACGCTGACGTTCCGGCGGTCCTGCCGCGAAGGCATCTGCGGGTCCTGCGCGATGAACATCGACGGGATCAATACGCTGGCCTGCACCTACGGGGTTGAAGAGGTGAACGGCACGGTAAAGATCTATCCGCTGCCGCATATGCCGGTGGTGAAGGACCTGATCCCGGACCTCACCCATTTCTACGCCCAGCACGCCAGTATCGAACCCTGGCTTGCCACCGAAACGCCTGCGCCCGCCAAGGAATGGAAGCAGTCGATCGAGGACCGGGCGAAGCTCGACGGTCTTTATGAATGCATCATGTGTGCCTGCTGCTCGACCTCCTGCCCCAGCTACTGGTGGAACGGGGATCGTTACCTTGGACCGGCCGCGCTGCTGCATGCCTATCGCTGGATCATCGACAGCCGGGATGAGGCGACGGGGGAGCGGCTGGACGATCTGGAAGATCCTTTCAAGCTGTACCGCTGCCATACGATCATGAACTGCGCACGGACCTGCCCCAAGGGGTTGAACCCGGCGAAGGCCATCCAGAACATCAAGAAGCTGCTTGTCGAACGCGCGGTCTAGCATCCGTTCCTGCATGACCGCCTGTCGCACCTGCTGAAGGGGAGCGGACGCCGATGCTCATCCTCGCGGGCGTGCTGATCGCCTTCATTCTGGTGGCGCTCTATACCCGGCGCCACCGGGCGACACGCAATTGCCGGTGGCGCAAGGACGCAACCGGCGACAAGGGCAACCTGCGCATGTACCGCTGTGTCACCTGCGGGGCAGAGGCCTTTACCGCCAATCCGGGCCCGCCCGATACCTGCAAATCGACGTTGCGGCCACCGCCGCTTTGAACACTCGACAGTCCCGCGTGCCGCGGTCTAGGTTTGCGGCGCGGGGGGACCATATGACTGAACTTTCCAAGAAATTCGACGTGATCATCGTGGGCGCGGGGCTTGCCGGGATGGTCGCTGCCCATCAGGCGGTACTGCGGGGACGCAGGGTGCTGATGCTCGATCAGGAAGGGCCGCAGAGCCTTGGGGGGCAGGCCTATTGGTCGTTGGGCGGTCTTTTCATGGTGGATACGCCCGAACAGCGCCGCATGGGCATCAAGGACAGTGCCGAGCTTGCGCTGGCAGACTGGATGGGATCGGCGCAGTTCGACCGGGCGGAAGATGCGAACCCGCGCGCCTATGCCGAACGCTTCGTCGAATGGGCAGCGGGCGACATGCGGGACTGGCTTTCCCGCATCGGGCTGACGTGGTTCCCGGTTGTCGGCTGGGCCGAGCGGGGGGGCGCACAGGCGCATGGGCACGGCAATTCGGTGCCCCGGTTTCACATCACATGGGGCACCGGCACCGGGGTCGTCGCGCCCTTTGCCAAGCTGATGACGGAACATGCGGCGGCGGGGCATCTGACGCTTGCCTTCCGCCACCGGGTCACCGCGCTCGACGTGACGGATGGTCGGGTGACCGGCCTCTCCGGCGAGGTGCTTGCCGATACAACCAAGCCCCGGGGGGAAAGCACGTCGCGCGAGGTGACCGGCGATTTCAGCTATGCGGCGGATTCGGTGATCCTCACCACGGGGGGGATCGGGGGGAACCATGACATGGTGCGCCGACACTGGCCGACGGACCGTCTGGGCCAGCCGCCGAAAACCATGGTCGCGGGCGTGCCCGATTACGTTGACGGGCAGATGCACGAAATCGCGCGCGCGGCGGGGGCCGACCTGATCAACGAAGACCGCATGTGGCACTATTGCGAAGGCGTGCAGAACTGGGACCCGATCTGGCCGAACCACGGTATCCGCATCCTGCCGGGGCCCTCCTCGCTCTGGTTCGATGCAAAGGGCGACCGGATGGAGGCGCCTTGCCTGCCGGGCTTTGACACGCTGTCGACGCTGCGCCGCATCCTGTCCGTGGGGGAACACAGCTGGTTCATCCTGACGCAAAAGATCATCGAGAAAGAATTCGCGCTTTCAGGGTCGGAACAGAACCCCGATTTCACTTCCGGAAAGTGGAGCGAGGTGTTGAAGACCCGCCTTGGCAAGGGCGCGACCCCCGCGGTCGAAGCCTTCAAGCAGAAGGGCGCCGATTTCATCGTAGCGGATGACATCGACAGCCTTATCACCCGCATGAACGCGCTGACCCCCGACGCCCCTGTCGATCCTGCGCATATCAAGGCGCAGATCGCGGCGCGGGACGGGCAGCTTACCAATCCGTTCGCCAAAGACGCGCAGATCACCGCCATACGCGGCGCCCGCGCCTATCGGGGGGACAAACTGATCCGCACCGCCAAACCCCATGCGATTCTCGATCCGGCCAACGGGCCGCTCATTGCGGTGCGGCTCAACATACTGACCCGCAAATCGCTGGGCGGGCTGCATACGGACATTCAGGGCAGGGTGCTCACCCCCGACGGGGCAGTCTTCGACGGGCTTTACGCTGCGGGTGAAGTATGCGGCTTTGGCGGTGGCGGCTATCACGGGTACAACGCGCTCGAAGGGACCTTCCTCGGGGGGTGCATCTTTTCGGGCCGTATCGCGGGGGACAACGCGTGAAACCGCCAGAGGATGCCGAAGCTCGCCGCGCCGTCACCCCCGTGATCTGCTACCCGGTCCAGACCTTGCCCAGACCGGACATGCAGCTTTACGAGGCCGCGCGCGATACGCTGGTGCCGTTGGATGAGGTCATCGTGCCCCCGCGCGATGCCCGGACCTTTCGCGTGCCCGCCGGGCATTTCTTTCGCATTCATTCCATCGAAGGGCCGCAGGTGGGGGATCTGAACCTGTGGAACGCAGATGATCTGTCCGAACGATTCTATTCGGGCAAGACCCGCGCGCTTCATGGGACGCATGTCAGCACCGGCGACAGGCTCTGGTCCAGTTTTCCGCATATGCGCCCACTGGCGACCATTACCCATGACACGTTGGACTGGTACGGAATGGATGCCTTTGGCGGGGGCGTGCATGACGTGATCGGCACGCGCTGCGATCCTTATACCCATGCCTTGCTTTCGGGCGGGCAGTATCACCACTGTTGCCATTCAAATCTGACCCGCGCGCTCGCCGGGCATCTAGGTCAGACCGCGCAAGAGGCCGAAGCCCATGTGCACGATGTGCTGAACGTTTTCATGTGTACGGGCTTCACCCGCGATACGGGCCAGTATTTCATGAAGGCAAGCCCGGTGCGCCCGGGCGATTACATCGAGTTTTTCGCCGAGCAGGACCTGCTGGGCGCGCTCAGCACCTGCCCCGGGGGGGATTGTTCGGCCGAACATTCATCGGATGTGGCCGCGTGCTATCCCCTGCGAGTCGAAATCCTCAGACCTGCGGATGGTGCGCCGGATGGATGGACGCCGCCGCCCCCCACCACCTACGACCGCACCCACGGCACCTGATCCGCGTTGTCAGCCCTGAGGAAACGCAGCCTCCAGCGCGATTTCGACCATATCGCCAAAGCTCTTTTCCCGCTGATCGGAGGGCAGCGCCTCACCGGTTTGCAGATGGTCGGAAACGGTCAGGACTGCCAGCGCGCGGCAACCATGCCGTGCCGCCAATGTATAAAGCTCTGCAGCTTCCATTTCGACGCCGAGTATCCCGTGGCGGACCATCTGCTCATCAAGGTCGGAACGCTCCGCATAGAAGACGTCAGACGAATAGATGCCCCCCACATGGGTGGGCGTGCCGCGGCGTTCAGCGGCTGCCACCGCCGCTTTCAGCAGGGGCCAGTCGGCGCAGGGGGCAAAATTGAGTTCGCGGAAAAAACCCGCCGAGGGGGAGGTGAGCGTGCTCGCCGTCATGGCGATGATCACGTCGCGGATGTTCACCTGCGGCTGCATGCCCCCGCAGGAGCCTATGCGGATCAGCGTTTTGGCCCCGTATTCGCGCATCAATTCGTTCGCGTAGATCGATAGCGAAGGCATCCCCATCCCGGAGCCCTGGATGGTGACGCGGTTGCCCCTCCACGTTCCGGTATAGCCCAACATGCCACGGACTTCGTTAACCAGCTTGGGAGCGGTCAGAAACGTTTCTGCGGCCCAGCGGGCGCGATAGGGATCGCCGGGCATCAATACGGTTTCGGCGATCTCGCCCTTTTGCGCCCCGATATGCACGGTCATTCGTCGTCCTCCTGCTGCAAGCCGCCAGATTGCCCGCAGGTACCGCAGACGGCAAGACGGGAACAACCCCCGGTTCCACCCGTTTTCCCAGGTAAATGCAGGAGACGGACATGAGCGATAAATCCCGCGACGAGATCTGGGACGAATGGCAAGAACGGGTCAACATGGCCCCCGCCGAGTTGGAAGATTGGCTGGAGACCGAAGAAAGCAAATCGGTAGGGGATTCAGACGGTGGCGAAAGTACCGGGCATAAATCCGGTCGGCGCATCGTCGAGATCAAGAACACCAACAAGGACGATTTGTCGGATAACGACTGGGATCACATGGCTAAAGTCGTGGGATACATCGCGCGTCACTGTGCGCAGGTGCCGAAGGACCCTGAACAAAGCGACTGGGAATATTCGTTGAAGAATTGGGGCCACGATCCGCTGAAGGACGATGGCTGCGCCTGATTTCAAAACGGCGGGCCGCTTTCCCCCGGTCCGCCGTTGAGCCGATCAATCAGGTGTCTTTTCTGATTTCGAGCTGTTCGGGTTTCATCCCGTCATCCATGGCCTGACGATACCATTTCGGCTGCCGCCCCTTTCCGGTCCATGTTTCGCTGGGGTCGGCGGGATTGGCGTATTTGGGCGGGGAAACGGTTTTCGGTGCGGATTTCTTGCCGCCCCGGCGCATGCCCCCGCTGCCACCTGTCAGGTCGTCGAGCGAAAAACCGAACTGCGCAGCAGCCTTTTCGGCCGCCGATTTCGCATCGGCACGATCTTTCTCTTTCGCCTTTTCAATAGCGTTATCCACATCGTCTCGCAGTTTTTCCAACTGATTACGCGACATGCTGCTTAAGTCGACAGCCATTAGGGTCCCTTCCTGTTTAATGCTATTTCGAAATACAGCAGTTCCTTTCCATTCGCAAAGACCTATTTGTGTCATTGTGCTATTCGGCTGCAACTGCAGCGGGATCCGCAAGGGCAACAATGTCTTTCATGATTACGTTCAATTCGAAATCTTTCGGCGTATAGACCCGTGCAACCCCCATAGCGCGCAGGCGAGCTGCATCTTCTTCGGGAATGATTCCCCCCACGATTACCGCGACATGGCCCAGCCCGGCATTCCTCATCCGTTCCATCAAATCCTCGATGAGCGGAATATGCGATCCTGAAAGAATGGAAAGCCCGACCACATGGGCCTCGTCTTTCAATGCCGCGTTAACGATTTCTTCTGGTGTGAGGCGAATACCCTCATAGGTAATGTCCATCCCGCAATCGCGAGCGCGAACGGCAATCTGTTCGGCCCCGTTGGAATGACCGTCGAGCCCGGGCTTGCCGACCAAAAACTTCAGGCGGCGACCCAGTTTCGCGCTGACCGTGTCAACTGCCTCGCGCAGATCGTCCAGTCCTTCGGTTTTGTTGGACCGCCCGGTCGCGACACCGGTGGGGCCGCGATACTCCCCGTGGGCGCTGCGCATTTCCGCAGCCCATTCGCCTGTGGTAACACCCGCCCTCGCAGCGGCAATGGAAGGGGGCATGATGTTGCGCCCCTCGGCGGCGGCGGCACGCAGATCGGCCAGCGCTTTCTCGACCGCTTCGGCGTCTCGCTCGGAGCGCCATTCTTCAAGCCGGGCGATCTGTTGCGCCTCGACTGCCGGATCAACGACCATGATGCCACCATCCCCCGTCATCAGGGGGGAAGGCTCACCCGCCTGCCACTTGTTCACACCGACGACGACGGTCTCGCCCGCCTCGATCCGGCCAAGGCGCTCCGAATTGCTTTCGACAAGACGGCCCTTCATGTACTCGATGCCGGAAATCGCGCCGCCAAGCCCATCGAGATGTGCAAGCTCCGCACGGGCGGCCTCTTTCAATTCGGCCACTTTGGCGTCTACTGCCGGGTTTTCGTCAAACAGGTCGTCGAATTCCAGAAGATCGGTTTCATAGGCGAGGATCTGTTGCATCCGCATGGACCATTGCTGGTCCCAGGGGCGCGGCAGGCCAAGCGCTTCGTTCCAGGCCGGCAATTGGACGGCACGGGCGCGCGCCTTTTTGGAAAGTGTGACGGCCAGCATTTCGATCAGAATTCGGTAAACATTGTTTTCCGGCTGCTGTTCGGTAAGGCCGAGCGAATTCACCTGAACCCCATATCGGAATCTGCGATATTTTGCATCTTCCACGCCGTAGCGATCCCTGCAAATCTCATCCCAAAGATCCACGAATGCGCGCATTTTGCACATTTCGGTCACAAATCGGATACCGGCATTCACGAAAAATGAGATCCGCCCAACCAATGCGGGAAAGTCCTCTTCGGGAACGCGGGGGCGCAATGCATCCAGAACCGCCGTGGCCGTGGCAAGTGCAAAGGACAATTCCTGTTCCGGCGTCGCGCCGGCTTCCTGCAGGTGATAGGAACACACGTTCATCGGGTTCCATTTCGGAACTTCGCGATAACAGTATTCCGCTACATCGGCGATCATCTTCAGGGACGGGGCGGGCGGGCAGATATAGGTCCCCCGGCTGAGGTATTCCTTGATCAGATCGTTCTGAACGGTGCCTTGAAGCGCCGAGACATCGGCGCCCTGTTCCTCTGCCACCGCGATATAGAGGGCGAGCAGCCATGGAGCCGTGGCATTGATCGTCATGGAGGTGTTCATCTTTTCCAGCGGGATGTCCTGAAAAAGGGTGCGCATGTCCCCCAGATGGCAGACCGGAACCCCGACCTTGCCCACCTCGCCCCGGGAAAGGACGTGATCGCTGTCGTATCCCGTCTGGGTCGGCAGATCGAAGGCCACTGAAAGGCCCGTCTGCCCCTTTTCGAGGTTCGTGCGATAAAGCGCGTTGGACGCTTCCGCCGTGGAGTGTCCGGCATAGGTGCGGATCAGCCAGGGGCGGTCTTTTTGCGGTTGGGACATCTCGAACCTCGTATCTGCGTTAGCAACAATATTGCGTCAGTCGCTTGATACGGGAAACTTTATGGCGGGTCAATTCGCTGCGTTGCGGCAAAAAATGAAGGCGCGCAACCTATGCTGCGCGCCTTCGGGCGATGCAAAAAGCGCTTGGCGCTTGCTTACATCTTGGACATCCAGTTCATGATGGCAGCGGCGCTTTCCTCGGGCGCTTCGAACACGGCGGCATGGGCCGCGCCTTCGATCACCGCGATTTCACCTTGGGGTGCGGCATCAGCCATCGCCTGTGAAATCGCCACGGGATAAAGCGTATCTTCACGGCCAACCAGAACGAGCACGGGGATATCCATGCTCTTCACTGTTTCTGTGCTGTCGGGGCGGTCCCGCAGCGCCACGGCACCACCGATGGCTCCGTCAAGAGACGCCTGCTTCATCGCTTCGGTCAGATAGTCGACCTGCGCGGGTGCCTCTACCAGACGGGTTTCGCCCGTCAGCATGTTGGGCATGAGGAAGGGAATGATCTTGTCGACGCCGCCATCTTCGCCCTTCAGCGTTTCCAGCGTGCCGTTCCAGATGCCCTTTTCAATCGCATTGGCGGGATTGTGGTTCGTATCGATCAGAATCGCGCCGGAAAAGACATCCGGGTTCTGACGGTACATCTCGAATACGATTGGCCCACCCATGGACATGCCGCCGATCACGGCTTTCTCGACTCCCAACTCCTTCAGTACGGCCAGCGCGTCTTCGGCATAGGGGCCGATGCCGTCCACCGGTTCGGGGGTGGTGGAATTGCCGTAACCGCGATGATCGATCGTGATCACCCGGTGATTGTCATCGAGCTTGTCGCGTACACGTTCAAATAGCGCGCCTGAAAGTGGATAGCCGTGCAAGAGCACGATGGCATCACCTTCGCCGGAGCTGGAATAGAAGATGTCCGTACCGTTCACGGAAACCGTTTCGCCATCACGGTCAGCAGGGGCGGGCAGGACAAGCCGTTCGGCGGCTGTCTGTGCGAGGGCGCCGGTGGCGATGCCAAGACCAAGGGCAGCGGAAAGAAACGTCTTCGAATAGGTTTGCATACTATATGTCCTTGTTACATTAACTACACCGGCCCAATCCGGCGCAGCCACTCTACGTTCCGTAAACTCCTTCACGAAGCCGTTAAAACTGGATGCAGGGGCGATTCCCTGTCAGTCTCGCGCCATGACACAGACCATCACCCTGCCGCTCTGGCTCTTTATCCTGATCATGCTCTTTGCCGCGGTGACGGCAGCCAGCCATCTTCTGTTTCCCTCGGTCCGCTGGTTTTTCCGCAGGCGGCTGGAGAAGGCGGTTGCACAGCTCAACACCCGCCTCACCCGCCCCATCGAGCCTTTCAAGCTCGCCCGGCGGCACGACATGATCCAGCGGCTGATCTACGATCCGGAAGTGACGCGTGAAATCGTGGCCTATGCCGAGCAAAACGGCGTGCCGGAAAACGTCGCCTTCGAGAAGGCGAAGGACTACGCGCGCGAAATCGTCCCGAGCTTTTCCGCCTTTGCCTATTTCAGTTTCGGCATCCGCGTGGCGAAGCTTCTGGCGAATTCGGTCTACCGGATCGAAACGGCGGACAGCAACGATGCCACGCTCGCCAATATCCCGCGCGATGCGACGGTCGTTTTCATCATGAACCACCGCAGCAACATGGACTATGTGCTGGTGACCTATCTGGCCGCGCGGTCCTCGGCCCTGTCCTATGCTGTGGGCGAATGGGCGCGGGTCTGGCCGTTGAGCAGGCTCATCAAGTCCATGGGGGCCTATTTCATCCGCCGCCGGTCCCGGGGCGCGCTCTACCGGAAAGTGCTGGCGCGCTATGTGCAACTGGCCATCGCGGGCGGCGTGACGCAGGCGATCTACCCCGAAGGGGGGCTCAGCCTCGACGGGCGATTGCAGCCGCCGAAGATGGGATTGCTCGCCTACGTGGTCGAAGGGTTCGACAGGGCCAATGCCCGTGACGTCGTTTTCGTACCGGTTGCGATCAACTATGACCGCGTTCTCGAAGACCGGGTGCTTATCGCGGCGCATGAACGGGGGGATCGGCGTTTCGGCGCGCGGATCACGGTTATCGTCCGGTTCATTTTGCGCAAGCTCTGGCAGCGGCTGCGCGGGCAGGACACACGTTTCGGAGTGGCCGCGGTGGCCTTTGGCGAACCGGTCTCGCTGCGATCGGCGGCCGAGGACGGCGTTGAAAACCTGTCCCGCCACCTGATGACCCGGATCGAGGATGCAATGCCCGTGCCTGCCGTGCCCTTGGTGGCACACATCCTGCTGCAGGACGAACTGCTGGACACCGATGGCGTCACGGGCGCTGTGCGCAGCCTGTTGGACCGGGTGCCGGAGCCAAACCGGGTGGTCAAATCCGCGAACCTCCAGGAAGAGGTGCAGCAGGCGATCCACCGTATGCTTAAGCGGGGGCTGATATTTTCCCACGAAGGTCATTGGAGAATCGCGGAAAACCAAAGCAAGGTCCTGCGGTTCTACGCCAATTCCGTCGCCCATTTCATGGAAGAAGATGCTGCACCTGCGGCGCAAATTTCTGCGTCCGCTCGGTCATAAAGTTACAAAATTACCCCTCATGAGGTTGCAATATTTCGTCCAGGGTCATATTGGATAAGCGCGGCCCCCGATTCTGCGGCGCGGCAAAACTGATGACGAACAGGAGGGCCTGATGGCACTGGATACGACAATCGCCGCCTATGAGGCGCCCGAAAAGGACCTCTACGAGGTTGGTGAAATGCCGCCCATGGGTCATGTCCCGAAGAAGATGTACGCTTGGGCCATCCGCCGGGAACGCCATGGTGAACCCGATACGGCAATGCAGGAAGAAGTCGTCGACGTCCCGACGCTCGACAGCAACGAGGTTCTGGTGCTCGTGATGGCCGCGGGCGTGAACTACAACGGCGTCTGGGCCTCGCTCGGAAAGCCGATCAGCCCCTTCGATGGCCACGGCCAGCCGTTCCATATCGCCGGTTCCGATGCCTCCGGCATTGTATGGGCCGTGGGCGAAAAGGTCACGCGCTGGAAGGTCGGCGACGAGGTTGTGATTCACTGCAATCAGGATGACGGCGACGACGAAGAGTGCAACGGCGGCGATCCGATGTATTCCTCCAGCCAGCGGATCTGGGGCTACGAGACGCCAGATGGCTCCTTCGCGCAGTTCACCAACGTGCAGAGCCAGCAGCTGATGCCGCGCCCCAAGCACCTGACCTGGGAAGAGGCGGCCTGCTATACACTGACGCTCGCAACCGCTTACCGGATGCTTTTCGGCCATGAGCCGCATGATCTGAAGCCCGGTCAGAACGTACTGGTCTGGGGCGCTTCGGGCGGTCTCGGCTCCTACGCGATCCAGCTGATCAACACGGCGGGCGCCAATGCAATTGGCGTCATCTCGGACGAAAGCAAGCGGCAGTTCGTGATGGATCTGGGCGCCAAGGGCGTTCTGAACCGGAAGGACTTCAACTGCTGGGGGCAATTGCCCACGGTGAACACGCCGGAATATGCCGAGTGGTTCAAGGAAGCGCGCAAGTTCGGCAAGGCGATCTGGGACATCACCGGCAAGGGTGTGAACGTCGACATGGTGTTCGAACACCCCGGCGAGGCGACCTTTCCCGTCTCCACCTTCGTGGTGAAAAAGGGCGGCATGGTCGTGATCTGCGCGGGTACCTCCGGTTTCAACCTGACCTTCGACGTGCGCTACATGTGGATGCACCAGAAGCGTCTGCAGGGCAGCCACTTCGCGCACCTCAAGCAGGCGTCGGCGGCCAACAAGCTGATGCTGGAGCGGCGCCTCGATCCCTGCATGTCAGAGGTGTTCACATGGGCCGATCTGCCCGATGCGCACATGAAGATGATGCGCAACGAGCACAAGCCCGGCAACATGTCGGTGCTCGTGCAGGCGCCCACCACGGGTCTGCGCACGCTTGAGGACTGCCTCGACGCGCGTCGCTGAACGACTGCCACGTAAGACATTCACCCGCGTGCCGGACCCCGGCGCGCGGGTTTTTAGTGAACCCGTCGCAGCAGACAGGCCTGTCGAGGCTGTCGGCTCTGGCCCCCCGGGCAGGGGTGGCATAGGGTTCGGCGATGAGTGAAACGGCAGTGACATATTCCCATGATCAGGCCACCGCCCATGACGCGGTGACCGCTCTTTTGCGCGACGCCGGGGTCGATCTGGACGAAAGTCTGCTGCACCCGCCGAAGGGCGGGACGGAACAGGTGATGGCGATCACCGGAAAGGCCGGGTCGGGCAAGACGCTCCTGCTCGCCGAGCTTTATCGCGCGCTGGACGCGGCGGGGGTGGAGGTCGTCAGCGGGGACTACGAATCCCGCAAGCGGCGCGACAAGCGGAGCCTTGCGATCCTTGCGCCCACCAACAAGGCCGCCAGCGTGCTGCGGTTGCGCGGCGTGCCGGCCACGACGATCCATCGCATTCTCTATACCCCGGTCTACGACCCCGAGTATGAACGCATTGCTGAATGGCTGGCGGGGCAGGGCGAGCGGCCCGAAATCGCGGGGCTGACGGAACTCGCGCTGGACAGGGCGGCGGCCTTCTACGCCAGCAACAAGTCGATCCCCGGCGCGCTGGCCGCCGCGGGGCTGCGGGGCAGCGATTTCATCACCGGCTGGAAGCGGCGGGAAGAGCCGCTGGACATCGGCTTCGTCGATGAAAGCTCGATGCTGGACGACAAGCAATTTGCCGATCTCAAGGAAATTTTCCCCACGCTTCTGCTGTTCGGCGACCCCGCGCAGCTTGCCCCGGTGAACCAGTCGGGGACCATGGTCTTCGACAAGCTGCCCAAGAAGCGGGTGATCCACCTCGACCGAGTGTTCCGTCAGGATGCGGACAACCCGATCCTCGATCTTGCCCATGCGCTGGGTGATCCGGATCTGAGCTTCGAGACCTTCGAGCGTATGGTCGAAGACGCGGCGCGTCGTGATCCACGCGTGGTCTGGGGCCAGCGGGTGGAGGTTGACCTGATGGCCCGCAGCCCTGTCCTTGTCTGGCGCAACGCCACGCGCATCCGCCTGATCAACGCCTTCCGGTCGGTACATGGCGCGCCGGAGGATGCTCTCCTCCCCGGGGAGCCACTCATTTGTGACGGGCTGGAGCTGCCGCTGAAGCACCGCAAGAAGCGGCTCGACCTCGAAGCGCGGGGCCTGATCAAGGGCGCGCAGGTCGTCTACCTCGGCGAGGGCCGAAAGCCCGGTTTCAGCCGATTGCACGTCATGGGGGCCGAGGACCCGCAGGTCAGCGCCGCCAGCATCGTCAAGATCGAGAAGCCGGAGGAGGAGGAACCCTTCATCCCTTTTGCCGCGCGCATGGGGGCCACCTTCCTGCACGGTGCGGCGGTAACGATCCACAAGGCACAGGGCAGCCAGTGGGACACGGTGCAGGTCTTTGCCCCCGACCTTTATGCCGCCGCCCGCATGGGCAGGATGGAGGCGGGGCAGCCGCTATGGAAACGCCTCGCCTATGTGGCGATTACCCGCGCGCAGGAACGGTTGGTCTGGGTCGTGCGCAACCGGTTGGCCCGGCCCACGGAACCCCTGCGTGTCGATGACCTGAAAGTGCAGGTGGCACCCACATTGACGCTGGAAGAGGATGACGCGGCGGCGGGGTGAGTATTTCGGATAAGTCGCCGGGACGGCTGCATCCTACCGCCGCAACAGACTGAAGACCGCGGAGGCGCCCCATCCCGCCGCGATGGCGATGGCCAGTGACATCAGCCCGTAAATCAGCGCGTTTTCCCGGCTGAGGGTGAAAAGCCAGCGTTCCAGCCCCACCTTGCGCACGTCGATGCTGGTGGAATGCTGGGCCACAACCTCGCCCCCCCGGGTGAGGAAAATTCGGGTCACGTAGTCGCCTTCGGTCAGGGCGGCAGGCAGCCTGATGGCGGCGCGGAACAGCGTCTGTTCGTCCACCACCACCCCGTTTTCGACCACTTGATAGAGGTTCGAACCGCTGCGGATACGGATCAGTGCATCGGTGAAACTGGCTGAATCGCTGATTGTCATGGGCGCGCCCACGGAGCGGATCGCCCTGGGGATCGAGATCTTGTAGCGCAGATCCTCGATCCGTTTCAGGATGTCGTTGAGCGGCGCACTGGTGGCCACCGCATAGAAGCTGGGCGCCTGATCGACTTCCACCGCATCTGTGTTGACCCAGATGCCGAAGCGGCGTTCCTTGCGGCGGACCATCACGGGCCGCGACGGGCCGGCGACGGTGATGATGACCTCCAGCGGGGGGCCTTCGGGGATCGCCTGTTCGCGCTTCACAGCCCCGTAGACGAGGATTTCTGAGCCGTTGAAGTTGGTGGTGATGGCCACTTCGGCCTGGCTGAGGCCCAGAACGATCTGTTCGGCCGGGGCGGCTTGGTCTTCCACGCCGTCCGCTTCCTGCGGAAGCGCCGCAGACGCAAGGCCGAGTGTGAGCGACAGGGCGACTGCCCCCAATATGCGCCGGAAAGACCCGCGCATCAGTGGTCGCCCCCTGTCCCGAGGGTGTAGAGTTCCGCCGGCTGCAACAGCAGGTCGAGCGCGAGCTTGCCACAGACGCCTAGCACCAGCAGTGCAAGCAGGATGCGCAGCTGTTCGGCCTGCATCTTCACGCCGATCCGCGTGCCGATCTGCGCCCCGATCACACCGCCGACCAGCAGCAGAACAGCCAGCACGATATCAACGGTGTAGTTCGTCGTGGCATGCAGCATCGTGGTGAAGGCGGTGACAAAGATGATCTGAAAGAGCGACGTGCCCACGACGACCTTCGTGGGCATGCCCAGCAGGTAGATCATGGCGGGTACCATGATGAAACCGCCGCCCACACCCATGATCGCGGCAAGGATGCCCACGGTGATACCCACCAGCACCGGCGGGATAACTGAAATATACAGGCCGGAGACCCGGAAGCGCATCTTGAAGGGCAGACCGTGGATCCAGTTGTGTTTCTTGCGCTTGCCCGCGCGGCCCCCTTTACGGGTCTTGCGAATGGCGTTGAGCGATTCAACGAACATCAGCGCGCCGATGATGCCCAGAAAGACGACGTAGGAAAGCTTAACCAGCAGATCGACCTGCCCCTGCGCTTTGAGGTAGTTGAAGACGGCAACGCCAAGCGCTGCCCCGATGAGCCCGCCGATCAGCAGCACGGTGCCCATCCTCAGGTCCACCGTCTTGCGTTTGAAATGCGCAAGCACCCCCGAAAAGGAGGAGGCGACGATCTGGTTCGCCTCCGTCGCGACGGCCACGGCGGGCGGGATCCCGATGAAGAACAGCAGCGGCGTCATCAGAAACCCGCCGCCCACGCCGAACATGCCTGACAGCACGCCAACCATCCCGCCCAAGCCCAGCAGCAGGAAGGCGTTGACCGAAACTTCGGCGATGGGCAGGTAAATTTGCATGGCGTCCACTATCGCGGGCGGGCGGACAAAATCAACTGTTTATGCTGCACTGCCGCGATCAGGACATAGCGGCGCGGTCCAACTGGCGTTATCTTTCCTTCACGTAGGGTTCGCCCCCGGCGCGGGGTGGAATGGCCTTTCCGACGAACCCGGCGAGGATGATCACTGTCATCACATAGGGTAACGCGCCGAGAAGCTGGCCCTGCACCTTCAATGAGGTCAACGCCTCGATCACATCGGGGCGGGTTTCCAGCGCGCCGAACAGCCCGAAGAGCAGGGTCGCCCAAAGCGCGTACCAAGGCCGCCACTTGGCGAAGATCAGCGCCGCCAGCGCGATGAAACCGCGACCCGCCGACATGTCCTTCACGAAACCGGCCTGCAGCGCGGTGCTGAGGTAGGCGCCCGCCAATCCGCAGAGCACGCCGCAGATCGCCACCGCGGCATAGCGCAGGCCGACGACGGAAACGCCTGCGGTGTCCACGGCGGCAGGGTTTTCCCCGACCGCGCGCAGGCGCAGGCCGAACCGCGTGCGGAACAGGATCCACCACGTGAGCGGCACACAGGCAAAAGCGATATAGACGAGGATCGGATGCCCCGAGATGAGGTCGGCGTAAAGCGGGCCGATGATTGGCACGGGGGCAAGGGCTTCGGCCCAGGGCAGGGTGATTGTCTCGAACCGGGCGCCGCCCATCAGGGAGGGGGTACGCCCGCCCTGCTTGAACCAGTCCTGCGCGATCAGAACGGTCATCCCGGCGGCGAGGAAGTTGATCGCCACGCCGGAGATAAGCTGGTTGCCCCGGAAGGTGATGGAGGCCACGCCGTGAATGGCCGAAAGGCTGAGTGAGGAAAGTATCCCCGCGCCCAGCCCCAGCCAGACAGACCCGGTCAGCGCGGCCACGGCGGCGGAAAAGAAGGCGGCGATCAGCATCTTGCCTTCGAGCCCGATGTCGAAAATGCCCGCCCTTTCGGAAAACAACCCGGCGAGGCAGGCCAGCAGCAGGGGCGTCGCCAGCCGGACGGTGGAATCGAGCAGTTGGATGAGGGTGGTGTAATCCATCAGTTCGCGGGCTCCACCGGCTTGCGTTCCGGCTTCGGCTCCCGGGGGAGGCGCAGGCTCAGGAATATGCGTTCAAGCGGCATGCGCACCATGTTGTCGAGCGCGCCGGTGAACAGGATGACCAGCGCCTGAATGACGACGATCAATTCACGGGGGATCGACGTCCAGAGCGCAAGCTCCGCGCCGCCCTGATAGAGAAAGCCGAACAGGATGGCGGAAATAAAAACCCCCAGGGGATGCGACCGGCCCATGAGCGCCACGGCGATCCCGATGAAACCCGCGCCCTCGGTCGCGTTGAGAACAAGGCGCTCGGCCTCGCCCATCACGTTGTTGATCGCCATCATCCCGGCCAGCCCGCCGGAAATCAGCATGGTGATCATCGTGATCTTTACCGGCGATATGCCCGCGTAGCGCGCGGCACTTTCCGAAAATCCATAGGCGCGGATCTGGTAACCCAGACGCGTGCGCCAGATCAGAAGCCACAGCAAAACACAGGCGAGGATCGCCACGAGGAAGGACACGTTGGCCGGGGCCGCGCGGGAAAAGCTGATACCCAGCGGGGCAAGCAGATCATGCAGCGTGGGCAGGTTCGTGGCCTCGGGGAAGCGCGCAGTCGCGGGGTCCATGCTGCCCTTGGGCCGCATCAGGTTCACCAGCACATAGTTCAGCAGGGCTGCCGCGATGAAGTTGAACATGATCGTGGTGATCACGATATGGCTGCCGCGTTTGGCCTGCAGCCACGCGGGGATCGCCGCCCAGGCCGCCCCGAAAAGTGCTGCGCCCGCCGTCGCCCCGAGAAGCGCAAGCGACCAATGCGGCCACGGGATATAGAGCGCGGCCAGCGCCACCCCCAGCCCGCCCAGCATTGCCTGACCTTCGCCGCCGATGTTGAACAGCCGCGCATGAAAGGCGATGGAAACGGCAAGCCCGGTGAAGATGAAGTTCGTCGCGTAGTAGAGCGTGTAGCCCCAGCCATAGGTGGACCCCAGCGCGCCCTGAACCATCAGCTTGACGGCGGCCACCGGGTCTTCCCCGATGCCCAGAATCACCAGCGCGGAGATCACAGCCGCCAACAGCAGCGAGATGAGCGGCACGAGGATGACCTCGGCCCATTTGGGCATCACGTCCATATCAGACCTCCTTGTGCGGATCGCCGCCCGCATGGGCGAGGTTGTCCTCCACCTCCGCGACGGAGTGAGGCCGATCGGTATCCGTAATGCCCGCCATCAGCAGACCCAGCTCCTTTTCATCCGTTTCCTGCGGCAGGCGTTCGCCCATGATCTTTCCGTCGAACATCACGGCGATGCGGTCCGACAGTGCCAGGATCTCTTCCAGTTCGACGGAAACGAGCAGGATCGCCTTGCCACGGTCGCGCAGCGCCACGATCTGCTGGTGGATGAATTCGATCGCACCAATGTCCACGCCGCGCGTGGGCTGGCCGATCAGCAGCAGGTCGGGATTGCGTTCGATTTCCCGCGCCAGCACGATTTTCTGCTGGTTGCCGCCTGAAAAGTTCTTGGCCGCAAGGCGGGGGTTCGGGGGGCGGACGTCGAAACGTTCCATCTTGCCGGCGGTATCTTCGCGGATCGCGGCGTTGTTCATAAGCCAGCCACTCCGATAGGCCGGGTCGTGGTGATAGCCGAAGGCGGTGTTCTCCCACGCCTGATAATCCATGATCAGACCTTCGCGCTGGCGGTCCTCCGGCACATGGGCGATCCCGCGCGCCCGGCGCGACTGTCCGTCTGCGCCGGCGCCCGAGAGGTCCAGCGGCTGGCCGTTCAGATGAATCCTGCCGGTGCCGGTCTTGTATCCGCCCAGCACTTCGAGCAGTTCGGATTGCCCGTTACCCGCGACACCCGCGATGCCCAGCACCTCGCCAGCGCGCACCTGAAGGTCGATCCCACGCAGCCGTTCGACGCCTTTGTCGTCCACAACGTGCAGGTTTTTCACGTCGAGCACGACGTCACGCGGGGCGGCGGGGGTCTTGTCCACGCGCAACAGCACCTTGCGCCCAACCATCAGTTCGGCCAGTTCTGCGGGCTCGGTTTCGGCGGTCTTTACCGTGGCCGTCATTTCGCCCCGCCGCATGACGCTGACGGTATCGGTGATTTCCATGATCTCGCGCAGCTTGTGGGTGATCAGGATGATGGTTTTGCCTTCGGAACGAAGCCGCCCGAGAATGCGGAAAAGCTGGTCTGCCTCTGCCGGGGTCAGAACGCCCGTCGGCTCGTCGAGGATCAGGATATCGGCGCGGCGGTAGAGCGCCTTGAGGATCTCCACCCGCTGCTGCATTCCCACGCCGATGTCCTGCACCAACGCATCCGGGTCCACCTTGAGGCCGTAGTCGTTCGCCAGTTCGATCAGGCTCTTGCGGGCCTTGGCGAGCGAGGGTTTCAGCAAGCCCCCGTCTTCGGCCCCCAGAATGACATTCTCGAGCACCGTGAAATTTTCCACCAGCTTGAAATGCTGGAATACCATGCCGATCCCGGCTGCGATGGCTGCCTGGCTGTCGGGGATGTCGGTCTTGCGCCCGCCGATGAAGATCTCGCCCTTGTCGGCCTTGTAGAAGCCGTAAAGGATCGACATCAGCGTCGATTTTCCGGCACCGTTTTCACCGATGATGCCGTGGATCGTACCGGGCTGCACCCGGATCGAAATATCCTTGTTCGCCTGAACCGGGCCGAAAGCCTTGGAAATACCCTTCAGTTCAATGGCAGGGGCAGCCGTTTCCGGCTGCCCCGATGTCTTCGCTGGTGTCACGATCAGAAGCTCAGATCGGGGCAGCTGTCATCCGACATGTAGTCGTGGACCTTCAACTCACCGGAAGCGATCTTCGCCGCCGCTTCATCGACCGACGCTTTCATTTCGGCGGAGACGAGGTCCTTGTTGTTGTCGTCCATCGCGACGCCCACGCCTTCATTTGCGACGCCCATCACGTTGAAGCCCTTTTCCATGCCGGGGCCGTCGGACATCGCCTGATAGACGGCGTTATCCACGCGCTTGAGCATGGAGGTCAGGACCTTGCCCGGGTGCAGGTGGTTCTGGTTGCTGTCCACGCCGATGGAAAGGATGCCTTCGTCGGCGGCTGTCTGCAGCACGCCCACGCCGGTGCCGCCCGCCGCGGCATAGATCACGTCCGCGCCCTGCGCGATCTGCGCCTTCGTCAGTTCGGACCCTTTGACCGGATCGTTCCATGCGGCAGGGGTGGTGCCGGTCATGTTGGCGATCACCTCGGCATCCGGGTCGATGGCCTTGACGCCCTGTGCGTAGCCGCAGGCGAATTTGCGAATGAGCGGGATGTCCATGCCGCCGATAAAGCCGACGGTGCCGGATTCGGATGCTTGCGCGGCCATCATGCCCACGAGGTAGGACCCTTCGTGTTCGTTGAACACGACGGAGCGGACGTTCGGTTCGTCAACGACCATGTCGATAATCACAAAATCGGTCTCGGGATAGTCGGCGGCCACCTGACCCAGTGCGTCACCAAAGGCAAAGCCGGTCATCACGATGGGGTTGGCGCCGGATTCGGCAAAGCGGCGGAGCGCCTGCTCCCGCTGGGCTTCGGACTGAAGCTCGATCTCGCGGAATTCGCCGCCGGTTTCTTCGGCCCAACGCTGCGCGCCGCTGAACGCCGCTTCGTTGAAAGACTTGTCGAACTTGCCGCCCAGATCGAAGATCAGGGCCGGTTCGGCCATCGCGGCACCGGCACCCAGTGCCAATGCGGCACTCGCGCCGAGGAATTTCGTCATGAGGGTCATATGGTCTCTCCCTTGGTCATTATTTTGGGGCGTGGCGCTGCCACTGCCCATCGTCCACGCTGTCGCGCGATCAGATGCAAATTAGGACGCAGCCGCGCTTCGGGGTCAACCGCTTTCTTGGCGGCAGCCGCGCGATTCAGCCCCGTGCAGCGGCCTATTTCTTGCGGTTCCGCCTGTCCAGTTCGAGGCGCATGACCAGTGCATCCGCCGGGGCCGCATCCCTGCGGGCGTAGTAGCGAGGACGGGTCCCCACAATCGCGAAGCCGAGGCTGTCATAGAGGTTTCGCGCCGCCACATTATCCGCCGCGACCTCGAGAAAGGCGCAGGTGGACTGATCCCCGATCGCTTCCAGCCAGTCCTGGACGAGACGGCGGGCAATGCCTTTGCGGCGCATCTGTGGGGCCACGGCGATCGTCAGCAATTCGGATTCGCCAGCGACGGTGCGGGTCAGCGCAAACCCGCCCCCAGCCGTCCAGAGCCCTACGCCGGGGCCGGTGAGCAGGTCGCTGAATTCACGGGCCGTCCAAGGCCGGTCGCGATCGTTGGCTGCAGCATGAAGCTGCGCCAGTTCAACGGGGGTCATGACAACAGGGCGGGGGCGGTATCCCGCGCCGGGGCGGCATCTGCGGGGCGCAGATAGAGCGGCGCGGGCCGGGGCGGCGCATCGCGGTAGCGGGTGGCGGCGACACGTGCGGTGGCCTCGGCCACCCCATGGGCGGGGGCCTGTCCGGTCGCCCCGATCAACGGCCCGTCGAACGGGGGCAGGTTGCCTTCGTCCAGCAGCGCGGGTTCTGCCAGATGCGGATTGCCAAAACCCTGCACGAACAACTGTCCCCGGCGCGCATCCACGGCACAGACACAGGGGCCTTCATGCCCGTAGCGCAGCGCCTCGAAGGCGGAAACTCCCACCGCGGGTCTGCCTAGCCCCAAGGCCAGACCGCGGGCCGCCGCCACTGAAATGCGAATGCCGGTAAAATTCCCCGGCCCGATCCCTACTCCGATCGCGGAAAGGTCGCCATAGGCTGCGCCTGCCGCGTTCAACAGTTCTGCACAAAGGCCCATCAGCCGTTCGGCCTGACCCTTCGCCATCTCTTCCCGCGCGCTTTCGATGATCCGGTCGCCGGAGAGCAAAGCGGCCGCGCAATGCGCGGCCGATGTGTCGAAAGCGAGGATAAGCGGCGCGTCAGGCAACCGGACGCACCTCTGTGACCTCGGGGATGTAGTGCCGCAGCAGGTTCTCGATGCCCATCTTCAGCGTCAGCGTGGAAGAGGGGCAACCCGCGCAGGCACCCTGCATGTGCAGATAGACGACACCGCGCTCGAAGCCATGGAACGTGATGTCGCCCCCGTCCTGCGCCACGGCGGGGCGGACCCGGCTGTCCAGCAGTTCCTTGATCTGGCCGACGATCTCACCGTCTTCGCCGTCATGGGCCGCGTGGCCGGAGGCATGTTCATGACCCGAAGCCATGACCGGTTGACCGGATTGGAAATGCTCCATGATCGCACCGAGCAGAGCGGGTTTGATATGGTCCCATTCGACATTGTCGGCTTTGGTCACGGTGACGAAATCATTGCCGAAGAACACCCCGGCCACACCGTCGACGGCGAAAAGCCGGGTCGCGAGCGGAGAGGCATCCGCCGCATCGGGGGAGGGGAAGTCAGCGGTTCCCATCTCAAGCACGGTCTGGCCCGGCAGGAACTTCAGCGTCGCCGGATTCGGCGTGGATTCTGTTTGTATGAACATTGTTCTATTCCTTGCATCGGGATGCGACTGATATGCGCAGCATGCCATGACGAGTCAAGGTTTGGAACGATTCTAAAAGCTGGTCCCGCAATAGGCGCCGCAGCGCCGAATGGCGGGCCCGGGCTGAATAATTCGCTTTGAGCGCAGTGCATTACAGGGTAAATAGCAGCCATCGATGCATGAGTCGTCCGGCCCGATGGCCAAAGCGGCTGCGCTGCATCTTTTCTGGATCATATCATGGACATATTGCTTGGTTTGGGTGTGCTGTCCGCCAGCACGCTTCTGTTTGCCGCGGGGTTCGCCGCGCATCGCCGTCCCGTGCCCGCCCGCTGGACGCGCCTTCCCGGTCTCAGCATGCTGTTCTGCGTGACGCTGACGATGATGGCACCCGTCGGTCTGGGCTTTCTCGTGAAGGCGGCGCTGACGCCGCAGACCTTCACCGCGGGCACGGTCATGTGGTTCCTTCCGGTGGCGGCACTGGCAGCAGCAGCGGTCGTTTTCACACCCGTTCTCATCCGTAGTGTGCGCAAGGCAGGCACGCCTCCGGTCGTGCCCGCGTCCCAGCCGCTGGCGGTCGAACCCGGCCTCGCTGCCTGACGCCCGGTCGCGCCGCCCTCAGGGACGGCGCGCCTGATCAGGTGATCGCTTCCAGCCGTTCCTTGCTGAGATTGCCCGGCACGATGGTAATGGGGACGGGCAGCGTGCCCGCATTGCGGGACAACTGGGTTACCAGCGGGCCGGGGCCTTTTTTCTTGTCCGAACTGGCGCCCAGCACGAGAACGCCAATCTCGGTATCGTCCATCACCTGTTGGACGATCTCGTCCGCAGGCACGCCTTCGCGGATGACAAGCTCCGGCTCCACACCCTGCTTGTCGCGCATCCACTTGGCGAAAACCTCGAAATGTACCTCGATCCTTTCGCGGGCCTCTTCGCGCATCACCTCGCCAACGCCGATCCAATGATTGAATTCATCCGGCGGAATGACGGAGAGAACCGCGACACCGCCCCCCGTGCGCGCCGCGCGCAGGGCCGCGAACCGCATCGCGTTCAGACATTCCGTGCTGTCGTCCAGCACCACCAGAAACTTCCGCATGTCGTACTCCGAAAAGGGCCGCGGCGATAATGGCGCGCCGGGCACCGGCTGGCAATGGCTCCCGCGCGTCAGTTGCCGTGGCCCGTCGTATCAGCTTCCGGCAGCGTCGGAGGAGGCGGCCCAGTCCCAGTACATCTCTCGTACCCGGCGGGTGACAGGGTTCTGATTGGCACCGGTGCCATAGCGCGTTTCATCGAAGGCGCTGACCGGCGTGACCTTCATCATGTTGCCGGACAGGAAAACTTCGTCCGCGGCGTGGAAATCATCGAAGGACAGCACGGATTCATGCACCGTCATTCCGTCGGCGCGCATGTTGGCGATATGACGCGCCCGGGTGATCCCGGCAAGGAATGTGCCGTTGGGAATGGGGGTAAAGACCTCTCCATCGCGGACCATGAAGACATTGGCGGAGGCGGTTTCGGCCACGTTGCCCGCCGCGTCCGCCACCAGAGCGTTGCCGAAGCCCTTGGCGCGCGCCTCGACCATCATGCGGGCATTGTTGGGATAGAGGCACCCGGCCTTGGCGTTGACCACGTTGTCCTCCAGCACCGGGCGGCGGAAACGGGTGCGCGTCAGCGTGGTGGCGGCCTCGGGAGGGGCCATGGGGATCTCTTCGAGGCAGAGGGCGAAGCCGGTGGCGCCTTCCTTCGGCACGATGCCCAGATCGCCGCCCTCTATCGCCCAGTACATGGGGCGAATGTAGACCGCCGCCTCCTTCGGGAACCGCGCGAGGCCATCGCGCGCGATGGCGACGATATCATCGGTGGTCACGGTCGGCGTGATCATCAGCGCGGCGGCAGAGCGGTTCACCCGGGCGCAATGCGCCTGCAGGTCCGGCGCCAGCCCATCGACCATTCGCGCCCCGTCGAAGACCGTCGTCCCCAGCCAGGCGCCGTGATCGGCCGCCTTCATGATGGGTACATCGCCTTCGTGCCAAGTGCCCTCGTAATAGGTGCGAATGTTTGTGCCTGTGGCCATGGGAATGTCCTGTGCTCAGGGCGCGCTGCGATAGGTGCCTTCGGGAAGATTCAATGCCGCAGCCAGATCACGCAACTGGGCCGGGGACAAGGTGATTTTGGCGACCCGATCTGTCCTCGGGTCCCATTGCTCGAACGTGACCTCGCTGTCGAAGGCATGCACGGTCACATCTTCCCGAAGCGGGGATTCCCCTTCGTCGATCAGGGTGATCACGGTGGCGTCGAATTCGTGCTCGATGGTAAACATGGGGGCAGACTATGCCTTCGGCGGATCAATGCAAGCGGCTGGGTGAAATCGCCGTGAACGGGGTGGCGGCCCTCGACGGGCGTGTTAGTTTGAGCGCCAGAGATACCGATGGAGGACCGCCCGATGATGAGGACCGTACTGGCCGCGCTGGCAACTACCGGATTGCTCGCGGCCTGTGACGTGGCGCCGGTGCCGCAACAGCCGGTGCCGACCGGTGGCCAACCGGCCCCTGTGCCCGCCCCCGCGTCCCGCCCGGACCAGCGGCCCAACACCCTGTCCACCGCCGAGGCCGCACGTACATTCGTCAGCGTGGTGCGCACGGTCGAACCCGTGGCGGAGCGCGAGTGCCGCGCGCGCACATCGCAGATCAACTGCGATTTCAACATCGTGGTGGATGACCGCCCGAACCAGCCCGCCAACGCCTACCAGACCGTCGATCGCGCCGGTCGACCGGTGATCGCCTTCACGCTGGGGCTGATCTCTGACGCCCGCAACGCGGATGAACTGGCTTTTGTGATGGGCCATGAGGCCGCGCACCATATCGCGGGTCATATCGACAGGCAGCAGCAGAATGCCGTGGCCGGTGCCGTGATCTTCGCCGGGCTGGCGACGTTGAGCGGCGGCAATGCCTCCGCCGTGCAATCGGCTCAGCGGCTGGGCGCGCAGGTCGGGGCGCGGAGCTATTCCAAAAATTTCGAACTGGAGGCCGACGCGCTGGGCACCATCATCACCGCGCGCGCGGGGTATGATCCGTTGCGCGGGGCCGAATTCTTCGCGCGCATCCCCGATCCGGGTGACAAGTTCCTCGGGACCCATCCGCCCAACGCATCCCGCCTCGATACCGTGAGACGCACTGCAGCCGGTCTTTGATCCGGCGCGGGGCGTGTTGCGCGAACTGGGCGTCGTTCTGTCTGACCGGGGATCGCGCTATGCGGTTTCCGGTGCCACTGTCGCCGACCGGGGGCAGATCGATGCAGTTGTCGCGGAACTCGCAGGGCGCAAACCCTACAGCAAGGCCACCCATAACACCTGGGGCGCAATCCTGTCGGACGGGGGTGCCGCCAAGGCGGATGACGGCGAAAGCGGTGCGGGAATGGTCATCCTGCGGATGCTGGAACGCGAAGGGTTGGAGGATCACCTTGTCGTCGTAACCCGTTGGTATGGGGGCAAACATCTGGGCGGCGACAGGTTTCGCCACGTGCAAAGTTGCGTGCGGGCCTATCTGGACACTCTGGCGGGCGACACAAGGTAGCCTTTGTCAGATCATACGGGCTGCAGACTGATCGCGATGGCCGCGAAGAAGGCGGCGGAGGCGGTCAGGACGAAACCGTGCCAGATCGCGTTCTGATAGCGCATCCCGGCGTGCGCATAGATGATCGTACCGAGCGAATAGATCAATCCGCCCGCCGCGATAAGGCCGAGCGCCGTTCCCGGCAGACGTTCCCACATGGGCCAGACAAGCAGCACGCTGAGCCAACCCATCCCGAGATAGAGCGCAAGCGAGCCACGCGCATCGAGCCGCCAGAACCAGAGCTTCGCCACCGCACCGATCACCGCAAGCGTCCAGATCACGCCCAGGATGCCATAGGCAAAGCCCGACCCGATCAGCACCACGAGCGGTGTATAGGTCCCGGCGATCTTGAAGTAGATCGCCGCATGGTCGATCCGGCCCAGAAAGGGGCGCGTCCTGTCGAAAGGCAGCAGATGGTAAATGGCGGAGGCCACGAAAGACAGCAGAATGCTGCCCACGTAAAGCGCCGTCGCCGTCACCGGGGCCCCGGTTTGCGAGGCATGGAGCAGCAGCAAGATGCTGGCGGGAATGGCAAATGCCAGCCCCAGCACATGCACCGTGCCGTCTGCGACCGTTTCGGCGATGGAAGTGGGATAGGCCATGAAAAGCGACCTAATCTTTTCGCGGAAACTTGCCAGATCTGACCTTGAGTAAAGTGCGCTCAGCGCGGTTTGTTGCCGTCGATCCAGCGCGACATCATCGTCCGGTCCCGGAAACATTCGGGGGGAATTTGCTGCCTTTTGAGCCGGGCGATCCGCTCGGCAAAGGCCACCTGTTTGGACGACGGGTAGTTGGTGAACTTGCATGCGGGGGCGGACTTTTGCGCATCGATCCACCGGGACAGGGCCGCGCGGTTCCGGGCCAGATCGGCGGGGAACTTCACGCCGGTCTTGAGGGCCAGCGCCTGCGCATAATGGATCTGCTTTTCGGTCGCGGGCAGGGCGTCGGGGGTGGCGGCATCTTCAGCCGCTGCGTTCTTTGCGACGGGGGCATCGAAGATGCCGGGAAACTGGGGCTGGAAAGACATTGACCGTTCTCCGTTTCGTTCTTTCGCATATAGAACGTTTAGGGAACAAATTCAAGGTCGTTGTGTTTTCGCTGCGCTGGACCCCTATATCTAGGGGCGGCAATGTTCTGTGACAGGGGCGAAGTCAGACCCGGCGACCCCACAGATCGTATTCGCCTGCTTCCTCGACCTCTACCGTGACGATGTCACCGACGCGCAGCGTTTCGTGCCCTTCGTCGATGAAGAGGTTACCGTCGATCTCGGGGGCGTCGGCCTTTGTCCGGCATGTGGCGGCGTCCTCCTCCACCTCATCCACGATGACTTCGATGCGGCGGCCGACTTTCGCTGCAAGCTTGGCTTCGGAAATGGCCTGTGCCTTGGCCATGAACCTGTCCCAGCGATCCTGTTTTACCTCGTCGGGGACGTGATCCGGTAGATCGTTTGAGCGGGCACCCGCCACGTTTTCGTACTGAAAGCAGCCCACACGGTCGAGCTGCGCCTCATCCAGCCAGTCCAGAAGGACCTGAAACTCTGCTTCAGTCTCTCCCGGGTAGCCGACGATGAAAGTGGAACGCAACGTCAGATCGGGGCAGATCGCGCGCCAGGCCGCGATCTCATCCAGCGTTTTCGCGGCGGCAGCGGGCCGCGCCATCCGCCTGAGCACCTCCGGATGGGCATGCTGGAAAGGAATGTCGAGATAGGGCAGAACGCCGCTCTGCCCGTCGGCCATCAGCGGGATAAGCTGGCGCACATGCGGATAGGGATAGACGTAATGCAGCCGAACCCAAGCCCCGAGCGATCCAAGGTCGCGCGCAAGATCGGTGATATGCGCGCGATNTTGGATCGCTCGGGGCTTGGGTT
>NZ_LWEX01000004.1 GCF_001634885.1 Sulfitobacter sp. HI0040
ACCTCCGCCAGCACCGCCACGGGGGCGGCGCTGGCGCCCCTTGTGCTGGGGCAACGCCCGGCGGACATGCCCGTCAGGGGCGGGCTGGGCGGTCATGCGCGGTACATGGCGTGGCAGGTGCAGAACGGCGAGACCATGGAACTGGCCCCCCTGCGCGCGCGGCTCGCCGCACGGCCCGCGGCGCTGCTGCGGCTCAAGGGGTTCGTGGGGCGCGAAGACGGTTCGGCCTGGGAAGTCCATTGCGTGGGGCCGAGCGCCAGCGTCAAACGCGCGACATCACCGGAGGCGGGGGCGCGGACGCGGCTCGTGGGGATCGCGCTGGCCGATACGCTGGGGCAAGCGGAACTGGACGATTGGTGGCGGGGCGCGGCCCCTCCGGGGGGAGTATTTTACAAAGGGTGAAGGCGGCGGTCAGTCTTCGCGCGTCACCTCGGCCTCGCCCGCCTGCATCGGGCCCTCGGCGCGGTCGAACCGCAGGTAGGCCAGGGCCCTGTCCCCGGCCCGGGTCAGCAACTGGCCCGCGGGCTTGCCGTTGGCGGTGATCTCCGTCCCCGGATCGGCGGGGCCCTGAACCGAGACGCGCGCCAGCCCTTTGCGCAGGGCGGTCTTATGCTTCATCCGGGCGGTCACTTCCTGCCCCACGTAGCAGCCCTTGCGGAAATCCACGCCGCCCAGACGTTCGAACCCCATCTCGAGGATGAAGTTATCGGGGCCGAGGTCCACCCCGGCCTCCGGCACCATGGCCGCGACCCGGCGGGCGGTCCAATCGGTATCGTCGCCCGTCTGGGGCGTGTCGCGGTAGGCGCGCCAGCCCATTTCAGGGCTGCGCGGATCGGCATAGCCGTCTTCGGGCGGCGTGCCGATGCCGCGATGCAGATGCAGGCCGGTCGTCTCGATCGTCACATCGGCGCGCAGCTTGTACATGTTGAGCCGGGCGAGCGCCGTATCGGCCTGTTCCTCCGCCACATCGAGCAGGATGCCATCGCCATCGGCGCAGAGGAAGAAATCCGCGATATACTTGCCCTGCGGCGTCAGCAGCGCGGCATAGACCGGCCCCTCGGCCAGTTTGCGCACGTCATTCGTGACGATGCCTTGCAGGAATTCATGGGCATCCGCCCCCGAGATGCGCAGAATGCGTCTGTCGTTCATGACTATGTCCTTCATTCCGTTCACATGACATATAGCCATCGAACCGCCAGCAGAAAGAGGCAGTATGCGCGCGCCCCTCTCCGTCGTGATCCCCACCCTCAATGCCGAAGCCGCCCTTGGCCGGTGTCTTGGCGCGTTGGTCGAAGGGCTGGAGGCGGGCTTGGTGCGTGAGTTGATCGTGACCGACGGGGGGTCGTCGGACGCCACCTGCGCCATCGCGCAGGCCTGGGGCGGGGAAGTCGTGACCGGGCCGCCGTCGCGCGGGGGGCAGTTGCGGCGGGGCTGTGCGGCGGCCAGCGGCGACTGGTTGCTGGTGCTGCATGCCGACACGGTGCTGCTGTCGGGCTGGAGCCGCCGGGTGGAGGCGCATCTGCCCAGCGGCGCGCCCGCTGCCTTTCACCTGCGCTTCGATGCGGCGGACGGGGCAGCGCGGCGGGTGGCCGCATGGGCCAACTGGCGCAGCCGGCGCGGGTTGCCCTACGGCGATCAGGGGCTGCTGCTGCCGCGTGCGCTCTATGATCGGGCGAGGGGCTATCCGGACCAGCCGCTGATGGAGGATGTGGCGCTGGTACGCGCGCTCGATACGCCCGTGGTGATGCTCGATGCCATCGCCATGACCAGCGCGGACCGTTACCGGCGGCAGGGCTGGCTGCGGCGGGGCGGGCGCAACCTGATGCTGCTGGCGCGCTACTTCGCCGGGGCCGATCCCCATGCGCTGGCGCGCGCCTATCGCCGTCAGGCGGGGGAGCGGGACTGACCGTCGGGTTCCGGAGCGGTCTCTGTCCCCGGGCCATTGCCGTCCTTGAACTGCAGCCGGTAAAGATCGGCATAAAGCCCGCCTTTTTCCAGCAGCGCGTCATGGGTGCCTTCGTCCACCACCCGGCCCCGATCCATCACGATGATGCGGTCGGCATCGCGGACGGTGGACAGCCGGTGCGCGATCACCAATGTGGTACGCCCCTCTGCCAGCCGCTCCAGCGCGTCCTGCACCACCTGTTCTGAATGGGCGTCGAGCGCGCTTGTGGCTTCGTCCAAGAGCAGCACCGGCGTGTTGCGCAGAAGCGCGCGGGCGATGACAACCCGCTGGCGCTGCCCGCCCGAGAGCGCCGAGCCGCGCGGTCCGACGCGGGTGTCCAGCCCCTGTTCGAGCTGCGGCAGGAAGTCGGCGACATGGGCGTCCTTCAGCACCTGATCGAGCACCTCCGGATCGACGTCTTCCCGGCCCAGCACGATATTCTCGCGCAGGGTTTCGTCGAACAGCAGCGCCTCTTGCGTCACCACCGAAAACAGACCGCGCAGGTCCGGAATGGTCATCTCGGTCGTGGCGACGCCGCCGATGCGCACCTGTCCCTCATCCGGGTCGATCAGCCGGGTGAGCAGGTTGAAGATCGTCGATTTACCCGCGCCCGACGCCCCCACCAGCGCCGTGGTCTGTCCGGCGGCGGCGGTGAGCGATATGTCATCGAGCACTTTAGATTCCCCGTAGGAAAGGCTCACCCCGTCCAGCACAACGTCCGGCGTGCCGCTGGGGGCGGGGCGCGGATCGGCGGGCGAGGACAGCCGCACCGGCGCATCCATCAGCGCCTTGATCCGCTCCAGCGCGGCGGCGGCGACCTGCCACAGCCCGCTGATGCCACCCAGCCGCCGCAGCGGGTTGAAGGTGAAGCCCATGGCGGTGAAGAAGGTCATGAACTCGCCGATGGTCTTGTCGCCGGAGATGATTTCGGACCCGCCGTAGAGGATCACGGCCATGAAACCCACGCCCGACATGATGTCGATCATGCCCGGTATCGCGGAGTTGCCGAAGGCGCTGCGCACCTCGGTGCGGATGAACTGCCGGGTGAGGTCACGGTACTGGCGCGACTGGTAATCCTCCAGCGCGTTCAGCTTGACCTGCACGACCCCGTGGAAAACCTCGTCCAGCCGCGTGGACAGCGAGGCGCCCAGATCGCGCGCCTCGCGCGAGCGGGCGCGCACGAAACGCTGCGCGATCGCGGCAGGCAGGACCATCACCGGGATGCCGATGCAGGCCAGCAGCGCCCAGATGGGGTCAATCGCGATGGCCACGCCCAGAAGGACGATCAGCCCGATGAAATCGCGCCCCGCGCCAGTAATGACCGCGCGCCAGACATCCGCCACCGCGTTCACGTCCGACTGCACCCGCTGGATCAAAAAGCCCGGGGGATGCGACTGGTGAAAGGCGCCGTCCTGCAGCATCATCCGGTCCAGCAGATCGATGCGCATATCGGCGGCGGAGCGCTGGGCGATCCGTGTGAGCAGCACCTTCTGCGCCACCCCCGCCACCGCGCGGACCACGAAGATGCCCAGCAGCAGCAGGCCCACCCACCACAGCGCGCTTTCCTGCCCGGCCACAAAGACGCGGTCGAACATCGGCTCCATCAACCGTGCGAGCGCGCCCAGGGTCGACCCTTCGATGATCATGAAGATCACGGCCACGCCCAGCAGCTTCATGTGCTGGCGCAGATAGTCCCGCCAGAGCCAACGCAGCAATTCGGAGGATGTGTAGTTCTTGTAGTCCATCTTGGCCGGTGTCCTCCGAGGGGCGGGCGGTTCCACCTCTACGCATCGGGCCCGCGCAGGGCAAGCCACACGGGCTGCGTTGACGCGCCGTTGCGACGCGGTAAGGTGGCGCGAAACAGATGCAAATTCATACAGGTCTGACCATGGCGAAAGCACCCGTTCTGGCGCAGGGGCGCTCTTATCTCGCGATTCCGGGGCCGTCGGTCATACCGGACGCGGTCCTTGCGGCGATGCACCGGGCCGCGCCCAATATCTACGCCGGTCCCCTGACGGAGATGATGCCCGGCATGATGGACGATCTGCGCCGCGTCGCCCGGACCCGGCACCATGTCGCGATGTATACAGGCAACGGACATGCCGCGTGGGAAGCCGCCCTTGCAAACGTGATCCGGCCCGGCGACGCGGTGCTGGTACTGGCCACCGGGCGTTTCGGCATCGGCTGGGGCGAAATGGCCAGCGGGTTGGGCGCGGAGGTGGAGGTGATGGATTTCGGGCGTGCCGCACCGATGGACATCGACCGCATCGCCGAGCGGCTGACAGCCGACAGCGCCCATCGGATCAAGGCGGTGCTGGCGGTGCATGTGGATACCTCGACCTCCGTCCGCAACGACATCGCGGGCCTGCGCGCGGCACTGGACGCGGCGGACCATCCGGCGCTGCTGATGGCCGATTGCATTGCCTCGCTGGGCTGTGACCGGTTCGAGATGGACGATTGGGGCGTCGATATCATGGTGACGGCCTGCCAGAAGGGGCTGATGGTCCCGCCGGGGGTGAGCTTCGTCTTCTTCAACGACCGCGCCGCAAAGGTCCGCGACGGCATGGAGCGCGTCAGCCGCTACTGGGATTGGCAGCCCCGCGCGGAGCCGGAGGAATTCTACCAGTACCACGGCGGCACGGCGCCGACCCAGCATCTCTTCGGGCTGCGCTGCGCGCTCGACATGATCCATGAAGAGGGGATCGAGGCGGTCTGGCAGCGCCACGCCCGGCTGGCGCGCGCCGTCTGGGCCGCCTGCGAGGCATGGTCCACCGCCGGCAGCTTCGGCATGAACCTTTCCGCGCGTGAGCACCGCAGCCACGCGGTGACGGCCCTGCGGCTTGAGCCGCCCAACGCCACTCGCCTGCGCGACTGGGTGCAGGAAAATCTCGGCCTGACGCTGGGCATCGGGCTCGGCATGGCGGCCCCGGGTGACCCGGCATGGCACGGGTTCTTCCGGCTGGGCCATATGGGCCATGTGAACGGGCATATGATCATGGGCATGCTGGGCGGTATCGAAGCGGGGCTGAACGCGCTCGCCATCGATCACGGGCAGGGCGCGCTCGACGCGGCGGCGCGGGTGATCGGCGGAGCGGACTAGGCGCGCCGCGCCTCGATCCGGCCGATCAGCGCGTTGACGGCCCAGCCCGTCAGCGCCACCGCCGCGATCCCCCAGAGCGCCCAGATCAGCACCAGAAACCACGACAGGTTGATGCCGAACATCACGATACAGGCGGCGGTGAAATCGGGGGCGGCAGGGCGGTTCGAGGTGTCGCGCATGGCGGAAGCTCCGGTCTGATGCCGGCTATGATAGCGCAGCTTTGCCGCAAGTCAGCCCCCTTGCGCGGCAGGTTATCAGCCCGCCGCGGCCCCATCCGCCGCCTCGCGCAGCGCCTCCGGCAGGGCGGCGGCAAAGGCATCGAGCTGCGCGGGCGTGCCGCAGCTGACGCGGATGCAGCGGTTCTGCGGGGCGGCAAAGGGCATCCGCACGAAGACCCCGCGCCGGATCAGTCCCTCCAGCACCGTCTTGGCCCGGGCCGCATCCCCGCCACAGTCAATGGCGACGAAATTCGCGGCAGACGGCAGGGCCGTGAGCCCGTTGTCGGCGGCGATCCGCGCGATACGGCTTCGCGCCGCCTCGATCCGGGTGCGGGTCTCTGCCAGCCAGGCGGTATCGTTGAGCGCGGCCAGCGCCCCCGCCTGCGCCGCACGGTTCATGCCGAAATGATTGCGCACCTTGTCGAAAGCCGCGATCAGGTCCGGCGCGCCCATCGCATAGCCAACCCGCGCGCCCGCCATGCCATAGACCTTGGAAAACGTCCGCAACCGGATCACGCGCGGATCATCCAGCGGCAGTGGCAGCGCCGTGCCCTCTGGGGCACATTCGACGTAAGCCTCATCCAGCACCAGCAAGCTGCCCGCGGGCAGATCCTCCATCGCCGCCGCCAGATCGGCACCGGCGTGCCAACTGCCCATCGGGTTGTCGGGGTTCGCCAGATAGACGAGTTTGGCATCCACCTCCGCCGCCCGGGCGAAAAGCGCCCGGGGGTCTTCGCGGTCGTCGCGGTAGGGCACCCGGTGCAAGACCCCGCCATAGCCCGCGACATGGTAGTTGAACGTCGGATAGGCCCCGTCGGACGTGACGACCGCATCGCCCTGCGCCACGAAGAGGCGCACCAGATAGCCCAGCAACCCGTCGATCCCTTCGCCCACGACGATATGGGCGGGGGTGGTGCCGTGATGTCGGGCCAGTGCATGGCGCAGATCATGGCTTTCGGGGTCGCCATACATACAGATCTCCGTCTCCGCCATGGCGGCACGGGCGCGGGGGGAGGCGCCGAAGACGTTTTCGTTCGCACCGATCCGTGCGTCGAAGGGGCGGCCCATGGCGCGCTCTTGCGTTTCCGGCCCGACGAAGGGCACGGTATCGGGAAGCGACTGGGCAAGCGGGGTCAGGCGAAAACGGCTCATCCCCACCTGATAGCGGGGCCCGCAGGCCCGGACAAGCTGCCGCAGCGTTCCGCTGGCCTTGGCCCGACACGATCGGTTGAATGGGCCTCAAGCAAAAGGAGAATCCCATGGCCCGCGTTTCCGTCACCGTCAAAGACCATATCGCCTTCGTCACGCTGACCCGCGCGGACAAGATGAACGCGGTGGATCAGGAGATGATCGACGCCGTCATCGCCGCCGGTGCGGAAGTGGCGGCATCCGACGCGCGCGTGGCCGTCCTGTCGGGCGAAGGCCGCGCCTTCTGCGCGGGCATCGACATCACGGGCCTGTCGGGCATGGTGGGCAAGGACCCGGCCGAGATGCTGATGCCGCGCAGCCACGGGAACGGCACGACGAACCAGTGGCAGGAGGTCGCCATGGTCTGGACCCGGCTGGAGATCCCGGTGATCGCCGCCCTGCACGGCGCGGTCTACGGTGCCGGGATGCAACTGGCGCTGGGTGCCGATATCCGCATCGCCGCCCCCGATACCCGGCTCGCGGTGATGGAGATGAAATGGGGCATCGTGCCCGACATGGGCGGCATGGTGCTGCTGCCGCGCCTCGTCCGGGGGGATGTGCTGCGGCGGCTCACCTATACCGCCGAACCCGTGGGCGCGGAGCAGGCGGAACGCTGGGGCCTCGTGACCGAACTGGCCGATGATCCGCTCACCGCTGCCACCGAGCTTGCCCGCGTGATCGCGGGCAAGAGCCCCAGCGCCATCCGGGCCGCCAAGCGCCTGATCGCAGAGGCCGAAACCCAAGCCCCCGACGATGTGCTGCTGGCGGAATCCCGCGAACAGGCCGCGCTGATCGGCAAGCCCCACCAGATGGAGGTCATCGCCGCAGCCTTCGCGAAACGCCCCGCGGTCTTCGAATAGGGGGTAAAAAAGGTCAGCCCCGCCGGTTTCCCGACGGGGCCTTCCAAATGGACGATCTTCGCATCCCTGCTAGGACCGCGATCCGAGTCTGGGGTCAAATCCCTTCCAAATGGTTAAAATCCCCGCCGGAGGCTCCCCCGCCACCGGGGCGCCCGTGGCGCCGTGCACCTTCGGTGAGGATTTAGGACCATTTGGAAAGGCCTACCCTCACTCCATTTCCGACAGCCGGGCGAGGGCGGCTTCGATCTGGCGGGCCTCTTCTTCGCGCGCGGCGAGGTTCGCCTCGGCCTCGGCGACCACATCGGCGGGGGCGGAAGCGGCGAATTTCGGGTTGCCGAGACGCCCGGAAAGCCCGCCGATTTCCTTTTTGAGCTTGTCCAGCGTTTTGCCCAGCCGCGCCTTTTCCTCACCGATGTCGATGAGACCGGCGAGCGGCAGGCCGAAGTCGGCGCCCGGCACCGCGATGGAAACCGTGCCCTTGGGGAAAGCCTCCTGTTCGTCGAGGCTTTCGACCCGGGCGAGGCGCCGGATCATCGTTTCGTTCGCGGCCCATGCAGATTGCGCGGGGGCGTCCCAGCCGGTCACGAGCATGGGCACCTGCAGCCCTGCGGGCACATGCATCTGCGCCCGGGCGGAGCGGATCGCCTCGATCAGGCCGATCACCCAGTTGAGCTCACGGTCGGCTTCAGGGTCGATCATCTGCGCGGGATCGTAGGTCGGCCAATCGGCATGAACCAGCATCTCGTCACGCTCTGCCGTGGTCTGCCAGAGTTCTTCGGTGATGAAGGGCATGATCGGATGCAGCAGCAACAGGCACTGGTCCAGCACCCAGCGCAGCGTCTGCCGGGTCTCATCCGCCTCCGGCGCATCGCCCTGCAACAGCGGTTTGCTGAGTTCCACGTACCAGTCGCAGACCTTGCCCCAGACAAAGGCATAGAGCGCGTTTGCCGCATCGTTGAACCGGTAGTTCGACAGGGCGGTATCCACCTCTTCGCGCACGCGCGCCGTCTCTCCGATAATCCATTTGTTGAGCGTATGTTCCACCTGCGCATGGCTGGTGTAGTGCACGCGCTCCACCTCCGGCGCGAAAACTCCGTTCATCTCCGCGAAGCGGTGCGCGTTCCAGAGCTTGGTGCCGAAGTTCCGGTACCCGGCAATGCGCGCGGTGGAAAGCTTCAGGTCCCGCCCCATGGCCGCCATGGAGGTCAGCGTGAAGCGCACGGCATCCGCGCCGTAATCCCCGATCAGTTCCAGCGGATCCAGCACGTTGCCGAGCGACTTGGACATCTTCTTGCCCTTCTCGTCGCGCACCAGCGCATGGACGTAGACCGTATCGAAGGGTTTTTGATCCACCACCGCGTATTGCATCATCATCATCCGGGCGACCCAGAAGAAGATGATGTCGAACCCGGTGATCAGGACCGAGGTGGGGAAGTATTTCTGCAGCGCCTCGGTCTGCTCCGGCCAGCCCAGCGTGCCGATGGGCCAAAGGCCGGAGGAGAACCATGTGTCCAGAACGTCGGGGTCGCGGGTCAGCGTCTTTCCGGGAGCCTTGGCCTGTGCTTCGGCTTCGGTTGCGGCGCAGTATTCGTTGCCGTCTTCATCGAACCACACCGGGATCTGGTGCCCCCACCAGAGCTGGCGAGAGATGCACCAGGGCTCGATATTCTCCAGCCAGTGGAAATAGACCTTGCGGTCCTGCTCCGGCAGGATCGTCACCTCTCCCGTGCGCACGGCGTCGATCGCAGGCTGGACGATCTTCGCGGTGTCCACGAACCACTGGTCGGTCAGCATCGGCTCGATCACCACCTTGGAGCGGTCGCCGAAGGGCTGCATGATCTTCTTGGCTTCCACCAGCGGCACGAGGTTCTCTTCCTCGGTGCGCATCTCGCCGCCTTCGCCGGGCTCGACGGGGGATTTCTGCGCGGCGCGGCCAAGGCGCGGGTCGCTCGCCTGCGTCATCACGGCGAGGCCTTCTGCGGTGATGTCGTCGATCACGCGCTTGCGGGCCTCGAACCGGTCCAGCCCGCGATAGGCGTCGGGCACGAGGTTGATCTCGCTCGCGTCGGCGGGGGCCTCTTCGCGGCCCTCGGCGATGGCCTGCGCGCGGGCGGCGGCTTCGGCGTAGGGCAGGCCGTCTGTCCGCATGGTGCCGCGGGTGTCCATCAGCGCATAGAGCGGGATGCCGCCGCGCTTGGCGACCTCGTAGTCGTTGAAGTCATGCGCGCCGGTGATCTTGACAGCACCCGAGCCGAAGGCGGGGTCGGGATATTCATCGGTGATGATCGGGATGAGGCGACGATGCTCTTTGGGGCCTACGGGAATTTCGCAGAGTTTCCCGACGATTGAGGCATATCGTTCATCCGATGGATGAACTGCCACGGCGCCGTCGCCCAGCATGGTTTCGGGGCGCGTCGTGGCGATGGAGATATAGTCGCGCTCCTCTTCGAAGAGCGTGTTGCCGTCTTCGTCCTTCTCCACGTAGGTGTAGGTGGCGCCCCCTGCCAGCGGGTATTTGAAGTGCCACATGTGGCCGTCGACCTCGGTGCTTTCCACCTCGAGGTCGGAGATCGCGGTTTCGAAATGCGGGTCCCAGTTGACCAGCCGCTTGCCCCGGTAGATCAGGCCCTTTTCGTACATGTCGACGAAGACCTTGATGACCGCGTCGTGGAAGTTGCCCTCCTCCCCCTCGGGGGCGCCGGGCGCGCCCGACATGGTGAAGGCATTGCGCGACCAGTCGCAGGACGCACCGAGGCGCTTGAGCTGTTCGATGATCGTGCCGCCGGATTGCTTCTTCCACTCCCAGACCTTTTTCAGAAACGCCTCGCGACCCAGTTCGCGTCGTCCGGGTTGCTGCGTTTCGGCCAGCTTGCGTTCCACCACCATCTGGGTGGCGATTCCGGCGTGGTCCTGTCCCGGCTGCCAGAGCGTGTCGAACCCGCGCATCCGGTGCCACCGCACGAGGATGTCCTGCAGGGTGTTGTTGAAGGCATGGCCCATGTGCAGCACGCCCGTCACGTTGGGCGGCGGGATCATGATGGAAAAGGTTTCCTCCCGGCTGGCATTGGCCCCGGCCCTGAAGGCGCCGGCCTCTTCCCATGCGGCGTAAAGCCGGGCTTCGGCTTCGGCGGCGTCGAATGTCTTTTCCAGTGCCATCAGTACTATCCCTTGTCCGTCCGCCTGCTGATCTAGCGAAGGTTGGCGGCAAGGGAAAGGGCCGGGGGGCTGTGTGCCGGGGCGGGGGCGCGGCGTCAGGCGGTGCGGTCCAGCTTGGTGCTGAGGTGGATGAGGCTTTCGGAACTGTTCACGCCCTGCAACTCGCCGATCCGGTCCAGCGTCTCGTCCAGCTCCTGCGTTGTCTGCGCGGCAAGCTGCACCAGCAGATCGAACCGGCCCGAGGTCGTGTGCACCACCCGCACCGCCGGCAGGCTGCGCAGCCGGGCCAGCACGGCGGGGCCCGCGCGGGGGGCGATGCTGACCAGCGCCGTGGCATGGAGCGGCGGACGCGCCTCCGCCCCCAGCCGCAGGGTATAGCCCCGGATCACCCCGCTGCGCTCCAGC
>NZ_LWEX01000005.1:0-946 GCF_001634885.1 Sulfitobacter sp. HI0040
GCTGTCCGAAATGGTCTGCCGTGCCGACAGCCCGCCAAAGACGGTGCGCCCGCTCTCCAACCGCTCGCTCAGCCGCAGGGCGGCGGCCAGCGTATCGACATCCACGGTCGCTTGCCCCATCTGCTTCTCCGCATCCACCGCAAAGGAAAGCTGCCGCCGCGGGGTGATCTTCATGCTCTGCGCGGCCCCCAGCCGCAGGAAGGACGCATAGCGCGCGCCCGCGTACCAGCTTTGCCCCAGTTCGGCATCCAGCGTGAACTCCCGGCGGTGATCGGCGCTGAGGCTGCGAAACCCGTAGCCGATGCTGGCGGAGCCGAAGGCGAAGTCACCGCCGCTGACCCCGGGGGCAGTAGCCCGCGCGCTGTCAGAAAGTACGAAACTGCGGTAGGAGAGTGAGAATTTCAGATCATGCGCCCGCCGCTCCGTCTGGGCCATGCGGTAGCGGCTGCGCAACGCGGCCCCGTATTCCAGCCCCGACAGGGCCCGGGCCGCGCCGGTCAGCGCATATTCCACCGGCGCGCCGAAAAGCAGGTCGCTCAGCACGTGGTTCAAGCGGGAGCTTTCGCGCGCCGAGCCGTTGTTGATGTTGGAATTGGGCGCCAGCGTGAAGGACAGATGCGTCTGCCACGGGTTCTGCCGCTGCACATGGCGAAAATCGCGCCGCGCGCGGTCCGCATGGCGCGCGGTGGGGGCGTGATGGGCCGCCCGGCGCAACCAGAACTGCGCCCGCGTGCGCTTGCCGTCCGATGACAGGGCCTGCGCCATCGCCCGCGCGGCGGCGTAGCGTTCGGTATCGGTGTCGGCGAGCGCCCATGCCTGCCGGGCGGCCTGCCGGGCCTGATCGTAAAGACCCTGATCGCGCATCGCGCGGGCGCGGATCACATGGGCGCCCTTGCGGTGGAGGCGATCCGGCAGGGTGCGCCCGACGAGGCGCGCANGCNGGNCG
>NZ_LWEX01000005.1:951-6924 GCF_001634885.1 Sulfitobacter sp. HI0040
CTGCTGGGGCGAAAGCGTGATATCGGACCAGCCCGGCACCGCCAGCCCCACCCAAAGGGCGAGCACGACGGTCCGGCGCAGACGCCCCCGGGCCGGTCTCATGGGGTTGCCGCGGGGTCCCGGTAGACGATGAAGCCGCTGGTGTCGCGGACCGTGGCATTGTCGTATTCCGCGCTGTTTTCCAGCACCAGAACGCCCACGATCTCGTTCGGGCCATTGCCCGAGACGATGGCGTAGTAATTGCCCTCTTCGTATGGCTGCACGGTGCCGGCATCGTCGACAAAGGTGCTCGACAGGCTGCCCAGTATCTCTCCGTTGTTGTCCAGCACCCCGGGTTCGATCTTGAACCGTGCATCGGGAATACTGGTGAGCGAGGCGGTGTTCTTGGCGTTGATGCGGCCATAGACATCCATGGTGATGTCGTTGCCCTGCAGATCGAAGACCCGCCGGTTGCTGAGCACGCCGCGCACCGCGTCACCGCGCCCGGTGGCGGTGCTGTTGAAATCGTCGAAATCGATATCGATCGCCAGATCGGCGGTGGAATATTCCAGCCCGCCGCGCCCGTTGAAATCGCGCATCCCGGCGGCGCGCCCCTCGAAACGGGCCTGTCCGCCGCTCGGTAGGGTGACGGAGTTTTCCCGCTGGTAGATGAAACCGCCGAAACCGTAGTCCACATAGGCGCCGGTGCGCACGATGGCGAACTGGGTGTTGGGCACGCCCGCGGCGTTGCTGTTGCGGCTGACGCCGTAGATCGCGCGATGCCGGAACTGGTTGATCGGCGCGCCGTTGATGCTGTCGGGATACTGGGCGTCGGCCTCGTAGACCGCGTAATCCCCGAAGGATTTCACCAGGTCGCCGCGCTGGTAGACGTTGGAGCCGTCGAAGGCCAGACCGTCCACCGTGAAGCTGTCGGTATCGCCATCGTAGCTGACGGAGGCGACGAAGCCGTTGCCGCTCTTGCCTTCCTCCTCGCTGCGCGGTTCCAGCCGGAAGATGCGGCTGCTGGGCGAGGGGGAGGTGGTGCCGGGCGGGATGCCTTCGCGCAGGATCGGGTTGCCGTTCTCGTCGGTGGTGACCCCGCCGCCGCTGCCTGTCGGGTCCGTCGCATCCCCGCCGAACGGGGGGGTGCCGCCACACGCGGCAAGAAGCGCGCACAGCAAGACTGCTGCTGTCTTCGATGTCATGTTGCCTGCCCTCGTCGTATTATTTTGCACAACCCTCCGCCGGGGGGGCGCGTGTTGTCAACGGCGCGCACCGCCGGGCCCGCAGGTTCCCCGCGAGGGTGGTCAAAAAGCAATACCGCATATGGCGGTTCCTGCAGGTTCGCCGCGCAGATATAGTCGTGCCGAATCCCAAGCCCTTTCCGACCAGCAAGGACCGCCGCCATGCCTCTCAGCACCGACCAGCAAGCCGAAATCGACGCCCTGCGCGCGGAACCGCAGGTCACGCTGCGCGCCGTGTCGCCGGGGATGGAGGCGCATCTTTACGCCGCGATCCCGGTGCTCGATCACGGTTTCGTCCGGGTGATCGATTACATGGGCGACGACGCGGCGATCTGTCAGGCGGCGCGGGTGAGCTATGGCAAGGGCACCAAGAGCGTCCAGAACGACGAGGGGCTGATCCGCTATCTCATGCGGCACTGGCATTCGACCCCCTTCGAGATGTGCGAGATCAAGCTGCACGTGAAGCTGCCGGTCTTCGTGGCGCGCCAGTGGATCCGGCACCGGACGGCCAATGTGAACGAATATTCCGCCCGCTACTCGATCCTCGACCGTGAATTCTACATCCCCGCGCCGGAGCATGTGAACGCCCAGTCCGTGGTCAACAACCAGGGCCGCGGTGGCGTGCTGGAGGGGGAGGAGGCCGCCCGGGTGCTGGAGATCCTCAAGGCCGACAGCAACCGCGCCTATGACCACTACGAACAGATGATCGCCAGCGAAGGCCCCGACGGCGCCCCGCAGGGCGGGCTCGCGCGGGAGCTGGCGCGGATGAACCTGCCCAGCAACATCTATACCCAATGGTACTGGAAGGTGGATCTGCACAACCTCTTCCACTTCCTGCGGCTGCGCGCGGACGCCCATGCGCAATACGAGATCCGCGTCTATGCCGATGCGATCTGCTCCGTCGTGGCCGACTGGGTTCCCGCGGCCTATTCCGCCTTCGAAGATTACCGCCTCGGCGGCGCCACGCTTTCCGCCCGCGCGCTGGACTGCATCCGCCGCATGCTGAAGGGCGAGGAGGTGACGCAGGAGAATTCCGGCATGTCGAAGGGAGAATGGCGGGAGTTTCAGGGGGTTATTAGCTAGATGATTGGTGTGCGGTTTATTGAAGTTGCGAAAGAGAATTTCGTCGGCGAGACAAAAAGCGGATCGTTTTCTAATCCCCCAATGCCCAATCTCCGATTGGGCAGCGCCCGAACCGCCCCCACGGGGCGGGCGCTTTGCACCCACCCCTCGGTCCGGGCGCGGCGGTGCGTGGGGTTCGGCATATTCGTTTTCCCTTGCCTAATCTGAGGTTGGCCAGCGCCCGGAACGCCTCCCACGGGGCGGGCGCTTCTCGCCCACCCCTCTGCCCGGGCGCGGCGTGATCCCCTTCGGTGCATCACGTCAGGCCCTCGGCACGACCCCCTCACACACCTTCATAAACCATAATTTAACTAACAATAACATATGGTTAAGGTTCCCCGCGGGGAACCCCGCAGCAGCCGATTGACACCTGCGCAAATCCTTCCACACTCGGCACGATGCTCAACCTCGCCGCGCCCCCCGAGGGGTTCACCGAAAACCCCTTTCCCCATTACGACCGCCTGCTGGCGGAGGCGCCGGTCTGCCCGCAGCCGGACGGGTCATACCTCATCGCGCGGCACGCGGACCTGAACGCGATCTACCGCGACACCGCCACCTATATCTCCGACAAGAAAGAGGCCTTCGCCCCCAAGTTCGCCCCCGGCACGCCGCTCTACGAACATCACACCACCAGCCTCGTTTTCAACGATCCGCCGCTGCACACCCGGGTGCGGCGGATCATGACCTCCGCGCTCACCCCCAAGGCGCTGGCCCGGATGGAGCCGGGGCTCATCGCCACGGTCGATCACCTGCTGGGCAAGCTGCCCGCGCGCCCGGACCTGATCGAGGATTACGCCAGCGCCATCCCGGTGCAGATCATCGGCAACCTGCTCGACGTGCCGATGGAAGAACGCGGCCCCCTGCGGGACTGGTCGCTCGCGATCCTCGGCGCGCTGGAACCCACGCTGACGGAAGGACAGCTTCGACGGGGGCATGATGCGGTGCGGGCGTTCTCGGACTATTTGCGCGACCTCATCGCCCGGCGCCGCGCTCGCCCGGGCGATCCGGAAACCGATGTGCTCACCCGCCTTATCGAGGGGGATGAGGGTGGCAGGCTGAGCGAGGCGGAGTTGATCCAGAACTGCATCTTCATCCTCAACGCCGGGCATGAAACGACGACGAACCTCATCGGCAGCGGTCTGGCCCTGCTGCACGACCACCCGGGCCAGAAGGCCAGGCTGCTGGAAGACCCCGCGTTCGTCGCCCCCGCGGTGGAGGAGGTGCTGCGCCATGCCTCGCCCAACCAGTTCGGCAATCGCGAAACCACACGGTCCGTCACGCTGGGCGGCTTCGACATCCCGGCAGGGACGAACCTGCATCTCTGCATCGGGGCCGCCAACCGCGACCCGGCGGTCTTTGACGCGCCCGGGGATTTCGACGTCGCGCGCAAACCCAACCGGCATCTCGCCTTCGCCGGGGGTCCGCATGTCTGCGTCGGGCTCACGCTGGCGCGGATGGAAGGGCGCATCGCCATCGAACGCTTCCTCGCACGGTATCCCCGCTACAGCATCGCGCCGGGGCGCGAACAGGGCGGGCGCATCCGGTTCCGGGGCTACGCACGGCTTCCGGCGGTGCTGGAATAACGCCCTGAAACAGAAACAGAGTGTTTCCAGATCAGATAAGTCTGGACAGGTTTCGGGGCCGTGGGCAGAGTTAAGTTAATAAAATGCGGTGAAAACAAAAGGAAAAGGGGGAAGACATGCGTATCGTTACAACCATGATCGCGGCCGGGGCGATGGCTGCGGCGTCACTGTTGCCGATGCAGGCGGCGGCGGATGCGAAGATCTATGCCTATCCGACCAGCGTGAACTACTGCCCCGCGGGCCTGCAGCCTGTCACCATCGCGGGGGTCATCTGCTGCGGCGTGCCGAACCAGTCGGTGACCTATCAGCAGGTCATGGCCCATCCGGCGCCGGTGCGTAAGCAGGTGAAAAAGCGGCACTACCGCGCGCCCGCGCCCAAGGCGAACTGCCCCATCGGGACAAAGGGCTGCACCTTCGATTGAGGGCGGCGCGCTGGCCTGCCGAAACACGCAGGGGCCCGGTGACGATACGGTCGTCCGGGCCTCTGTTTCCCTACGGGTGCCGGGGCGTCGGCCCTAGAGTAGCGCGATATCCGACGCCATCTGGCGCCCGTCGCGGCCTTCGGTCAGCTCGTAGCTGACCTTCTGATCATCGGCGAGCCCGGTGAGGCCCGACCGCTCGACCGCGGAAATATGTACGAAAATATCGTTGCCGCCATTTTCAGGCGCAATGAACCCGTAACCTTTTGTCGTGTTGAACCATTTAACGGTGCCGGTTGGCATAACTGTCCGCTCCTTTCACAATCGAAACCCGCAATGCGGGTGTAGTAAACGGCGCAGGTGCTGCGACCGTCCTACCAAGAAAAGATTGACCTCTGAGTTGAAAAATCAAGAATTTAGTGAAAATGAGAATGGGAAAAATTGCTGGAACCGGGACGGGTGACATGGACGAACGGCGTATCTACGGGCTGAAGAATTGCGATAGCTGCCGTAAGGCCGTGAAGGCACTGCCAGAATTTGCGCTGGTGGATGTGCGCGAAGAGGGCGTGCCTGATACGGTGCTGGCCCGGGCACATGACAAGTTCGGTCAGGCGCTGATCAACACACGCTCCACCACCTGGCGCGGGCTGGCGGAGGCCGTCAAAGTGGGTGATCCGCTGACCCTGCTGAAGGAACATCCCGCCATCATGAAGCGCCCGTTGATCGATGCGGATGGAAAGCTTTTTCTGTCTTGGAACAGTGAGATAGAAGAAGAAGTGAAAGCGTCGCTTTAACGCTCGCCCCGGGTCGCGCGGCGCAAGAGCCGGTCGAGCGACAGCGGCCCGGCGCCCTTGATGACCAGCACCAGCAGGACGAATATCCAGAAGGCCCGCTGGTCGAGAATCGTTCCATCCGCGAAGCGGTCGAACCAGCGCCCGACGGCTTCGGTCTGTCCGTGGCCATAGACATCCGTCAGGGACTGCACGATGACAAAGCCGATCATCCCCAGCGCCGCCACCCGGGTCAGCAGGCCCATCACGATAAGGACGGGCAGGGTGAATTCCGCAATCGTTCCGGCCACCACGACCGCCCAGTGCCAGACGCCGAGCGCGCCGATATCGTAGCCCGCCGCTTCCATGGCGCGGGGGAATATCTGCGCATAGGCCCCGACGGAGGGTTGGAAGACGCCCAGCAGCCCATCGCCGAGCTTGGTTGCGCCGGAGTTCAGCAGATAGATCAGCAACACCCCGGCAAACACCAGCCGTGCCAGCGTGGGCAGCAGCCAGTCCAGCCGTTCGAGGTGCAGGCCCATGCGGTGGTAATAGGTGCCGATCGTATTCATTGGCTCGCCTCCGGCGGCAGTGCGGTGAGCGCCGATGTGGCCAGCGCCAGCGAAAGCGCCGCCCCAAGGTCGAAGCCCGCGTCAACTTCGCTCGCGGCGTCGAGCGCGCTGGCAAGCGTTTCGCCCCGGCCCAGTGCGGCGAACCACGCGGTATCGGCAGGGCCGAGGGCGTGGGGGGCGGGGTCGAATTCAGGCCGGGTGATGAGCACCCCCTGCGGGATGGCGCGGGGCTTCGGCGCGCCGGTTTCGAAATTGTACCGCCAGATATCATGCAGCGGCCAGTT
>NZ_LWEX01000006.1 GCF_001634885.1 Sulfitobacter sp. HI0040
GTAGGGGGCGCTGCCCCCCGGCGCAAGCGCCGTCCCCCGGGATGAGGGGCCATTTGGAAGATCAGAAGAGGGCGGCGATCAGCATGATCGTGGTGGCGAGCAGGCCCACTGCCCAGATGATGCTGCGGTGCGGGCGCAGGCCCATGGCATAGGCCGGGACATAGGCAATCCGGGCGGCGAGGTAGATCCAGGCGCAGACCGTCGTGAGCGTGTTGCCCTGCCCCGAAATCGCGAGCACGCCTGCGGCGATGCCGAAGAGGACGAGCGCCTCGAAATGATTGTCGAAGGCCCGGCCCAGCCGCGCGGTGCGTTCCGACAGGGCGCGGGAGGGTTCGCGGTCCCGCGCGGACATGGTGTAGCCCGGCCCCAGTTCGAGATTGGCCGGAACCGCGTAGAGCACGAATTGCAAAAGCTGCAGCAGTGCCGCGAGGACGAGGACGGTAAGTTCCGGGGTCATTCGGTTTCAACGAAATAGGCGCGGGTGGCTGTAACGGTGCCGCCATCGTCGGAGGACAGCGCATCGGACCGGGCGAGCCATGCCTTGGCGCGATCCCGGTCGTTGACGGACATCAGCGTGATGGCATGGCCCGGATCATCGGCGTCCCGCCAGACCTGAAGCACCGTCAGCCCTGCCTCACGGCGGGAGCCCGCATCTTTGTCGAAGGCGGACCGCCACCGGGCGAAATCCGAGACATCATAGTGGCAGATCAATTGCATCGATGTGTCCTAGAGAGCCAGAAGATAGAGCGCCGCCGTCGCCGCAAAACCGATCAGCCACGCGACCGTCCGGATGCCGGTAAGGCCGAAGGCATAGGCCGGCAGATAGACGATCCGCGCCGCCAGAAAGACCTGCGCGGACAAGAGCGATGCGGCGGAACTGCGATCCAGCGCGGCGAGGATCAGCACCGCGGGGGCAAAGAGCGCCATGGCCGTGATCGAATTTTCCAGCGCGCGGGCGACCCGGGCGGTCATCCCCGTGGTGCTGCGCGTTTCATCGCGCGACGACATCAGATAGCCCAGCGACAACTGCCGGGTGGCGCCGAGAACCTGCAGCAGGATCGTGATCATCACGAGCAGGCCGTAGGCGGCAAGAATTGTCGTTTCGGTCATGGCATCGTCCTTTCACTTCCTGTCCCCGGGGGACCTCCGCCGCCAGTCTACATGAGCCGGCGGCGCGCGGCGACGGTTATGTCATCGGGGGCAGGCGGCCCGCTCAGAGGTCCATCAGCAGGCGCCGGGGGTCTTCCAGCGCCTCTTTCACGCGGACGAGGAAAGTCACCGCGCCCTTGCCGTCCACGATGCGGTGATCGTAGCTGAGTGCTAGGTACATCATCGGGCGGATCACGATCTCTCCGCCGACCACCATCGGGCGGTCCTGGATCTTGTGCATACCGAGGATGCCGGACTGCGGCGGGTTCAGGATCGGCGAGGACATGAGCGAGCCATAGACGCCGCCGTTGGAGATGGTGAAGGTGCCGCCCTGCATTTCGGCCATGGAAAGCTTGCCGTCGCGTGCTTTCGCGCCCTTTTCGGCGATGGCTTTCTCGATCTCGGCAAAGCTCATCTGGTCGGCATCGCGGATCACCGGCACCACGAGGCCCTGCGGCGTGCCCGCGGCGATGCCCATATGCACGAAGTTCTTGTAGACGATATCGGTGCCGTCGATTTCGGCGTTGACCTCGGGCACTTCCTTCAGGGCATGGCAGCAGGCCTTGGTGAAGAAGGACATAAAGCCAAGCTTCACCCCGTGTTTCTTCAGGAAGAGGTCTTTGTATTCGTCGCGCAACTCCATGACGCCGGTCATGTCCACCTCGTTGTAGGTGGTCAGGATGGCGGCGGTGTTCTGCGCGTCCTTCAGACGCCGGGCGATGGTCTGGCGCAGGCGGGTCATCTTGACCCGTTCCTCGCGCGCGGCATCATCGGCAGAAGAGGGCGCGCGCGGCGCCTGTTTGGCCTGTGGGGCATCCGGGGCGGCCCCGGCACTGGCCGATTTGCCCGCCTCGATGGCTTTGGCGACGTCTTCCTTCATCACGCGGCCGTCGCGGCCCGATCCGGTGACCTGATCGCGGCTCAGCCCGGCCTCGGCCATGGCCTTCTTGGCGGAGGGCGCGTCCTCGACATCCTTGCCACCACCGGCGGGTGCTTCCTGCGCGGCGGGGGCGGGCGCGTTTTCCTGCGCGCTGGCCGATGCGGCGGCCCCGGAGCCTGCATTGATCACCGCGAGCTTGCCGTTGGCCTGCACGGTGCTGCCTTCTTCGGCGAGGATCTCGCCCAGCGTGCCTGCGGCGGGGGCGGGGACTTCGACGCTCACCTTGTCGGTTTCCAACTCGCAGAGCATTTCATCCTGCGCGACGGTATCGCCGACCTTTTTGAACCATGTGGCAACGGTGGCCTCTGTCACGGATTCGCCCAGTGTGGGCACCATCACGTCGACGGAGCCGCCGGAGCCCGAAGCGCCGCCACCGTCCTTCGGGGCCTGCGCTTCTTCACGGGGGCGGGTTTCTTCGGGGCCCGCGTCCTTGGCCTTCGGCGGTTCGGCCTCTGCCGCGCTGTCCTTTTTGGCGGTGCCGCCGGATTTGCCATCGCCCTCCTCGATCGTGGCAAGCAGGGCGTCGACGCCGACCGTTTCGCCTTCGGCGGCGACGATCTCTCCCATGGTGCCCGCGACAGGGCTCGGCACTTCGACGGTGACCTTGTCGGTTTCCAACTCGCAGAGCATTTCGTCCACGGCGACGGAATCGCCCGGCTTCTTGAACCATGTGGCCACGGTGGCCTCGGTGACGGATTCGCCCAGCGTGGGCACGCGTACTTCGCTTGTCATGGTCAATTTCCTTTGATGGTCAGCGCCTCGTCCACGAGGGCGGCTTGTTGTGCTTTGTGCTGGCTCGCAAGGCCGGTCGCGGGCGAGGCGGCGGTGGCGCGGCCCACGTATTCGGGGCGGCCGTTCTTGGCCTTGATGCGGCCCAGCACCCATTCGATGTTGGGTTCGATGAAGGTCCAGGCACCCTGGTTCTTGGGCTCTTCCTGGCACCAGACCATTTCGGCCTGTTTGAACCGTTCCAGTTCCTTGACCGCCGATTGCGCCGGGAAAGGATAGAACTGCTCGAAGCGCAGCAGGTAGATGTCATCGATGCCGCGCGCGTCGCGCTCTTCCAGCAGGTCGAAATAGACCTTGCCCGAACACATCACCACGCGCTTGATCTTGTCGTCGGCCACCAGCTGCGTGTCCGAATTGCCGTGCTGCGCATCGTCCCACAACACGCGGTGGAAGGACGATCCGGTCTGGAACTCCTCCGCCGTGCTGATGGCCAGCTTGTGGCGCAGCAGCGATTTCGGCGTCATCAGGATCAGCGGTTTGCGGTAGCTGCGGTGCAACTGCCGGCGCAGGATGTGGAAATAGTTCGCCGGCGTGGTGCAATTAGCGACGATCCAGTTGTCGCCGCCGCACATCTGCAGGAAACGTTCCAAGCGCGCGCTGGAATGTTCCGGGCCCTGTCCTTCGTAGCCATGCGGCAGCAGACAGACGAGGCCGGACATCCGCAGCCATTTGCTTTCACCCGAAGAGATGAACTGGTCGAACATGATCTGCGCGCCGTTGGCGAAATCGCCGAACTGCGCTTCCCATGCGACCAGCGCGTTGGGTTCGGCCAGCGAATAGCCGTATTCGAAACCCAGCACGGCATATTCCGACAGCATCGAGTCGATGACTTCGTATTCCGCCTGACCTTCGCGGATGTGGTTCAGCGGATAGTAGCGATCTTCGTCCTGCTGGTTAATGAGCGCGGAATGGCGCTGGCTGAACGTGCCGCGGGTACTGTCCTGACCGGCAAGGCGCACCTTGTATCCTTCGGTCAGCAGTGAGCCGTAGGCGAGCGCCTCCCCCGTGGCCCAGTCAAAGCCCTTACCGCTTTCGAACATCTCCTTCTTGGCTTCCAGAAGCCGCCCGATCGTCTTATGCAGCGGGAAGCCTTCGGGCACCGTCGTGAGCGCCTCGCCGACCTCTTTCATTGTCTCGGGCGAGATGGCCGTCTTGCCGCGCTGGTACTTCTTCTTCTGTTGCCGGTCGAGGTGGGACCATTTGCCGTCCAGCCAGTCGGCCTTGTTGGGGCGGTAATCCTTGCCCGCCTCGAATTCCTCGTTCAGGTGGGCCTGGAACGCGGATTTCATATCCTCGATCTCGCCCACGGGGATCAGCCCATCCTTGATGAGCCGCTCGGTATAGAGCGTGAGTGTCGTCTTCTGCGACTTGATATGCTTGTACATCACCGGGTTGGTGAACATCGGCTCATCGCCTTCGTTGTGCCCGAACCGGCGGTAGCAGAACATGTCGATCACCACGTCCTTGCGGAACTTCTGGCGGAATTCGGTGGCGACACGCGCGGCGTGGACCACGGCCTCCGGGTCGTCGCCGTTGACGTGGAAGATCGGTGCCTCGACCACCAGCGCGTTGTCGGTGGGATAGGGCGAGGAACGCGAGAAATGCGGCGCGGTGGTAAAGCCGATCTGGTTGTTGACCACGATGTGCATTGTCCCGCCCGTCCGGTGCCCCTTGAGGCCGGAGAGCGCGAAACATTCCGCCACGACGCCCTGTCCGGCAAAGGCAGCATCGCCATGCAGCAGCACCGGCATGGCCGCGGTGCGGTCCTTGTCGCCCAGCTGATCCTGCTTGGCGCGGACCTTGCCCAGCACGACGGGATTGACCGCTTCGAGGTGGCTGGGGTTCGCGGTGAGCGACAGGTGCACCTCGTTGCCGTCGAACATACGGTCGGACGAGGCGCCGAGGTGGTATTTCACGTCACCCGAACCATCCACGTCCTCGGGCTTGAAGCTGCCGCCCTGAAATTCATTGAAGATGGCGCGGTAGGGTTTCTGCATCACGTTGGCCAGCACCGACAGGCGCCCCCGGTGGGGCATGCCGATGACGATGTCCTTGACGCCAAGCTGGCCGCCTCGCTTGATGATCTGCTCCATCGCGGGCACGAGGCTTTCGCCGCCGTCGAGGCCGAAGCGTTTGGTCCCCATGTATTTGACGTGCAGGAATTTCTCGAAGCCTTCGGCCTCCACCAGCTTGTTCAGGATCGCCTTGCGCCCTTCGCGGGTAAAGGAAATTTCCTTGCCGTAGCCTTCGATCCGTTCCTTCAGCCAGCCGGCCTGCTCCGGGTCCGAGATATGCATGTACTGCAGCGCGAATGTCCCGCAGTAGGTACGCTGCACGATATCGAGAATTTCGCGGAGCGTCGCGACTTCGAGGCCGAGCACGTTGTCGATGAAGATGGGCCGATCCATATCCGCGTCGGTGAAGCCGTAGGATTTCGGATCGAGCTCTTCATGTTTGCCGGTATCGCGCATGCCCAGCGGGTCGAGATCGGCCGCCAGATGTCCGCGGATACGGTAGGCGCGGATGATCATCAGCGCGCGGATACTGTCGAGCACCGCCAGCCTGACCTGCGCGTCCGTCACCTCGACGCCCTTTTCCTGCGCCTTGGCCTTGATCTTGTCCCCTGCGGCCTTGGTTTCCGCGGGGGCGGGCCACTGGCCGGTCAGCGCGCCGGTCAGGTCATCGGACGGCATGGGCGGCCAGTCGGCGCGCGCCCAACTGGGGCCCGCGGCTTCGGCCTTCACGTCGGTATCCGCGTCACCCATGGCGTCGAAGAAAGCCTGCCACGCTTCGTCCACCGCGCCGGGATCGTTGGCGTAGCGGGCATACATCGCCTCGAGGTATTCCGCGTTCTGCCCTTCCAGAAAGGACGAGGAGCGGAACTGGTCGTTGGCAGGTTGGTCGGTCATCTGAACTTCCTTTTCTGCGTCGAAGCGGCGCGGGTCAGCGCCGCGGTGCCGAAGTGGCAGGCGGCAGGTGTTGTGGGTGCACGGCGAAATAATTGAACGCCATGTAGGGATAGCTGCGGTAACTGGCAAACTGTGCGGCATCGATCGCGGGGCGGCCATAAGGCAGATCGAAAGCCGCGTATACCGCATAACCGAGGTCATCGGTCAGCCAGTGGAAGAGGGGTGCGGCGGGATCATCGGGGCCACCCGCCAGATCGGCATCGTGCCGCGCGCCGGCTTCGAACTGTATGAGCGGGCGGCAGCGGCGCAGCAGGGCCTCGCCCCCGCGCAGGGCGGGATATTCGTGGCCTTCCACGTCGATCTTGATGAAGTCGATGCGCGTATCGTCGCCCAGAATGTCATCCAGCCGCCGGGCGCGTACCCGCCGTTCGACCGTCCGCCCGCGGGAGGCGCGCCGGTCCAGCGCGCTGAAGCCCGGTTGGTCGAGGTTTTCGTGAAACGTCACCGCGCCCTCGGTATCTGACACCGCACATTCGATGACGGCCTTCGCTCCGAACCGGTCGCCCAGCATCTGCGCCTTGCCGGGGCTGGCCTCAATCATCCGGTGCTGGCCCCGGGTCAGCCGGTAATAGACCGAGCCGAGATGCGCCCCGATGTCGAGACAGTTCCAATCCGCCCCGATGCGGGCCTGCAGGACCGCGTTGACCATGGCGTCTTCGCGCGTCAGCAGGCCCAGTTCGGGGTTCCGCAAACTCCGCAGACCGCGCCACTGGTCGCGCAATGCCCCGGCCGCCCCACCCAGCGGCGAGGTTGCGATGCGATGCTTGAACCGCAGCGCGGAAAAGGTGCCGAATGCGGCGCTCTGGTCGGAAGGGGCAACGGTCTGGGTCATCGCGTAGATGCTCCTGATGCGCGGACGGCGGGTCCTGCAGGCCGGTCAGCCGCGGTCAATCGCTTCCTGCACGGCTTCGCCCAGTGTCGCGGGGCTGTCCGCCACCACGATACCGGCGCTGCGCATGGCTTCGATCTTGTCTTCGGCACCGCCTTTGCCACCGGCGACGATGGCGCCCGCATGGCCCATGCGGCGACCCGGAGGCGCCGTGCGGCCGGCAATGAAGCCCGCTGTCGGTTTCCAGCGGCCCTTCTTTTTTTCGTCGGCGAGGAATTGTGCCGCGTCCTCTTCGGCGGAGCCGCCGATTTCACCGATCATGATGATGCTTTGCGTCTCGTCATCGGCAAGGAACATTTCCAGCACGTCGATATGCTCGGTTCCCTTGATGGGGTCGCCGCCGATACCTACGGCAGAGGACTGGCCCAGCCCCATGTCGGTGGTCTGCTTGACCGCCTCGTAGGTCAGCGTGCCCGAGCGCGAAACCACCCCGCAGGACCCGCGCTTGTGGATATGGCCCGGCATGATGCCGATCTTGCAGGCGTCGGGCGTGATGACACCCGGGCAGTTCGGGCCGATCAGCCGTGACTTGCTCCCCTCCAGCGCGCGCTGCACGCGCATCATGTCGAGCACCGGAATGCCTTCGGTGATGCAGACGATCAGCTCCATTTCCGCGTCGATGGCTTCGAGGATCGAATCCGCCGCGAAGGGCGGCGGGACATAGATCACGGAGGCATTCGCCTCTGTCTTGGCCTTCGCCTCGTGGACGGAGTTGAACACCGGCAGGTCCAGATGGGTCTGGCCCCCTTTGCCCGGGGTCACGCCACCCACCATCTTCGTGCCGTAGGCGATGGCCTGTTCGGTGTGGAATGTCCCCTGTGAGCCGGTAAGGCCCTGGCAGATGACTTTGGTGTTTTCGTCGACGAGTACGGCCATTCGGTGGTTCCTTGGTTTTGAAGGCGATGGTCGGCGGCATCCTCATGCCGCCGTCGCGAGTAGTTGTCTTTCGTGTCGCGGTCGCGCGGCGGGCCGCCCGACCGGAAATAGTGTCAGTCGACGATCGGTTGTGCGCCTGTATAGACGTCACCCGGAACGCCGCAGTTCGTGCCGCCGAAGCCGTCGTAGCATGCCCCGCCGGTCACCACCGGGGCCGCGGCGACGGGCGCGGCGTAAACCGGCGCCTCGACGACGGGGGTGGCACCGACCGGCGCCGTGACGGTCGCTGCCGGTGCCGCCACGACGGGCGCGGAAACGAGGCTGCGCTGCGACAGGGCGGAGGCGCTGGGGTGCACCGCCTGCGGGCCATTGCGGACCGCCACGTCATAGCCATAGCCGCCGCAGGCCGCGATCGTTGCCGTCAGCCCGAGGCCGAGAACCGCCCTTGCGGCGCGTGTTTTCGTAGTGAGTGCAAAGTTCATCGTTCCACCCTTTCTCCGGTTGTGGTCATTCGCCCAGCCCCAGACCATCGTAGAGCCGGTCCACGGCCATGAAGGTTTCCTGCGTGGCATCATGGTTGCGGGTGCCAACGTGGACGACAGCGACCCGCCCGCGCAACAGTTCCCGGCCCTCGATCAGCGCGGTGCCCGGCTCTTCCGCGTGGGTGTCGGGCAGGGGGATCGCGTGACCGAATACCGGGGGTGTCGCCATCTGCTGGCGCAACGCGGCGATTGCGGCTTCGGTTTCATCACCGGGAAAGGCAACCTCGCACCGGCGTTCCACGCCGCGCGGGGCACCCTGCGGACGCGGCTCAAGGCTATCGTCCCAGAAAGTCAGCTGGAAAGGCAGCGGATCGCCTGCGGTTTCAGTCATGTTGGACCGGGCTTGCGCTTCGGTCTGGCCCGCCTTGAAGCACCATTGGTTGAACGCCTCGATCGCGGAAGCCGCCGGATCCGTGCCTGCGACAGCAGGGCCCGAAAGAAGGCCAACCGCCGTCAGGGTCAGGGCGGCCCGGCGTGGAAAGACGCCCTCAGAACAGGGCATCTTCATCCTCGACCAGTTCATCCAGCGCCCGCACAAGGATCAGCCCCGCGCCCATCACCAGAAGCGATCTTGCGATGGAGCCAGTCAGGTTGCCGGGCAGCACCCGGGCCAGCCCGTCGCGCGATTTACGCGCAACGCGGCGCAGGCCACGATCCCGCGATGTCCGTCCTTCGGTGCTGGGCAGTTCCAGCGCCTGCGGCTGCCACTGACGGATCAACAGCCCGATTCCGACGAGCGCGAGGCCCGCGATGATGGGGGAGGATTGAGGAGGAGGGTTTTGCATTAGCACATGCCCTTGTTATCGCGTGAACCGGAACGGCGGGGCACCGCGCCCACTGGCCGCGCCCGCATCCGCATCACCCCTTGACCGCCTTCACGATCTTCTGGGCACCATCTTTCAGATCGTCGGCGGCGATGACATCGAGGCCGGAGTTGTTGATGATCTCCTTGCCCTTTTCGACGTTGGTGCCTTCGAGGCGCACGACCAGCGGCACTTCGAGGCCGACTTCCTTCACGGCGGAAACCACGCCTTCCGCGATCACGTCACAGCGCATGATACCGCCGAAGATATTGACGAGGATCCCCTTCACCTGCGGGTCGGAGGTGATGATCTTGAAGGCTTCGGTTACCTTCTCCTTCGTCGCGCCACCGCCCACGTCGAGGAAGTTGGCCGGTTCCGCGCCATAAAGCTTGATGATGTCCATGGTCGCCATGGCGAGGCCCGCGCCGTTGACCATGCATCCGATTTCCCCGTCCAGCGCGATGTAGTTCAGATCGTACTTGGAGGCTTCCAGCTCCTTGGGGTCTTCTTCGGTGGTGTCGCGCAGATCGGCGATGTCGTTGTGGCGGTAAATCGCGTTGCCGTCGAAGCTGACCTTGGCGTCCAGCACCTTCAGGTCGCCGCTGTCGGTCACGATCAGGGGGTTGATCTCCAGCATCTCCATGTCCTTCTCGACGAAGGCTTTGTAGAGCAGGCCCATCAGGCCGACGCATTGCTTGATTTGCTTGCCTTCCAGCCCCAGCGCAAAGGCGATGCGGCGTCCGTGGAACGGCTGGTAGCCGGTGGCGGGATCAACGCTGAAGGACAGGATCTTGTCGGGGGTCGAGGCCGCGACCTCTTCGATGTCCATGCCGCCCTCGGTCGAGCAGACGAAGGAAATGCGGCTCGTCACGCGGTCCACCAGAAGGGCGAGGTAAAGCTCCGTCTCGATGCCGGAGCCGTCTTCGATGTAGATTCGGTTCACCTGTTTGCCGGCGGGGCCGGTCTGATGTGTCACCAGCGTGCGGCCCAGCATCTTGCGGGCCTCCTGCGCCGCTTCCTCCACCGATTTGGTCAGGCGCACGCCGCCCTTGTCGCCGGCATCGGCTTCCTTGAACTTGCCCTTGCCCCGGCCCCCGGCGTGGATCTGCGCTTTCACCACCCAAAGCGGTCCATCCATTTCGCCCGCCGCCGTCTTCGCGTCTTCGGCTTTCAGCACGACCCGGCCGTCTGACACGGGTGCGCCGTAGCTGCGCAGAAGGGCTTTGGCCTGGTATTCATGGATATTCATATGGAACGGTCCCGTCTTTGTTTGCGGTTCGGTCGCAAGATACGTTCATCTCACGTGGCTCGGAAACGACAATTTCCAAGTATTACTGGTTTGGCCAGTCAAAAGCGACATTTGTGATCACAGAAAAAATCGTGTGATCACAAGGTTCGCGAAATGGGTGTGGCACTGCGGGCCTCGGGCAGAATCGCTTTGATTCCAGCCTGTCGTATCCCGGTAAGGCCCGTGACGGGGCGTCAGCAGGGTATCAGCGCCCAATAGTCGAGGTCGAGCAACACCTCGGGCCGGTACTTGCCATCGTCGCCCCGCAGGTCGAACGGCGCGCCGCCCTTGGTCGCCACCAGCCGCAGGCGCAGGGCACCGACGCCGGGGGCGTCCGTCTCGGCCTTGTCCAGCACCTCGGACCATGCGCGGATCGTATCGCCCGCCAGACAGGGGTTCGCATGTGCCCCCCCGTTCAGCCCCACGATCATTTGCGCGTTCGCCAGACCGTTGAAACTGAGCGCGCGCGCCATGGAAATCACATGCCCCCCGTAGATAAGGCGGCTGCCGTCGGGCCGGGCGGAGGTGTCGAAATGCACCTTTGCCGTGTTCTGCCAAAGCCGCGTGGCGATCATATGCTCGGCTTCTTCGACCGTCACACCGTCCACGTGGTCGATGCGTTCGCCAGTCTCATAATCGCCCCACCGATGCGGCTCCCCCGCGAGGGGGAAATCGTACCGCGAGAAATCGAGGCCCTCGGGCACCACCAGATCCTTTGCCGACAGCGCATCGGGCAGTTCCGGCACCGTGGTCTCGGGCGCGGGGGCGTTCGCGTCGCGCTTGCGCACCATGACCCAGCGCACGTAGTCCAGCACCTCTTCGTCATTCTGGTTCAACCCGGTGGTCCTGACCCAGACGACCCCGGTCTTGCCATTGGAATTCTGCTTGAGGCCGATCACCTCCGATTGCGCGCGCAGCGTGTCCCCGGGCCAGACCGGCTTCAGCCAGCGCCCCTGCGCATAGCCGAGGTTGGCCACCGCGTTCAGCGATACGTCGGGCACCGTCTTGCCGAAAACCACGTGGAACGCCGCGAGGTCGTCGATGGGGCTGGCCTTCAGCCCGCAGGCCCGCCCGAACTGGTCCGACGAATAGAGCGCATGCCGCGCGGGGTAGAGCGCGTGATAGAGCGCCCGCTCACCCGCGCCGACTGTGCGCGGGACGGCATGGATGAGCGTTTCGCCCAGACGGTAGTCTTCGAAGAAGCGGCCCGCGTTGGTCTTGTCCATCACTGGGCCCCCAGTTTCATCGACGGATCATAGGTGCCTTCGACCTCCTTGGTGACGGCCTGACCGCAGCGCATGACGCCTGCCTTGTGGTCCCATGTCTGCGTGGGTGTGCCGTAAAGCTCCCATCCCTTGCTGAGGGCTTCGGTGACCTTGTGGCAAAAGGCGGATGTGTCGTCTTCGGACAGGAAACGGTAGATCTTCATGCGTGAACCTCGGCGATAGGGGGCGTCAGCCGGCGAAAGGATTGACGCCCAGCCAGATATGAATGGCGGTGATGATCACAAAGGTCACCACGGTGATGACGGCAAGCCGGATATAGGTGGCCCGGCCCGCGTGGGGCGGCGGCGTCCAGTCGGGCTCCGTGCGGTTGATCAGGATCACGCTGACCACGGCCCATGCCAACAATGACCCGAAGAGCACGATCGAGGCGAGATCGCCGTTCACCAGCAAATGGGCGGCGGCCCAGATTTTCACGGCGAGCAGCTGCGGATGCCTTGTGCGGTTGGCGGGCCATGCCTTGGCCCCCTTGGCCGCGCTGGAACCATAGACCCAGAGGGCAAGCACCATGGCGAGGTTGTTGATATGCACGAAGAACACGGGCGGCTGCCAGACCGGGATGAAATCGGCCCAGCGGTAGCCGATGATCATCAGTACGAGGCCGATCAGAACGCCGATGGCGATGAGGCCCTTGCCGCGTTTGTCCATGCGGGCGCGGGCGTCGGGTGCGATGAAGCGGAACCAATGCGCGCCGACCCAGAATAGCAGTCCGAGGATGAGAAGGGTCATGCGCTTAACCTTCCTTCAGGGCTTCGATGGCGTCGAGCTTGGCGAGGGTCTCGCGCGCCGTGGCCACATGCAGGTTTTCGACGATCCGCCCATCGACGACCGCGACGCTCTGACCGCTGGCCTGCACCGCTTCGAAGGCTTCGATCTGGCGCCGGGCAAGGTCCGCCTCCGCCTCGGAGGGGGAGAAGACCTCATTCGCGATGTCGAGTTGCGCGGGATGGATGAGCGTCTTGCCGTCAAAGCCCATGTCACGCCCCTGTTCGGATTCGGCGCGCAACCCGTCCTCATCCTTGAAGGCGTTATAGACACCGTCGACAATCGCGATCCCATGGGCCTTGGCGGCCAGAACGCAGAGGCCAAGCCCGGTGGCGAGCGGCGCACGATCCGGTCGGAAGCGCGTCTGCAGTTCCTTGGCCAGATCGTTCGTGCCCATGACCATCGCCTGCAACTGGCGGTGCGCGGCGATGGCGGCGGCGTTCAGCATCGCGCCGGGGGTTTCCATCATCGCCCAGAGCGGCAAATCGCCCACGATCTCCGCCAACGCTTCGAGATCGCCGGGATTGCCCACCTTGGGCAGCAGGATGGCATCTGGCGCCATGGCGGCGGCGGCACGGGCATCGTCCTCGCCCCATTCGGTATCGAGCCCGTTGATGCGGATGACCTTCAGCCGGTTGCCATACCCGCCTTCGCTGAGCGCGGCGGCCAGCGTGTCCCGGGCGGCGGTTTTCTCGTCCGGGGAAACGGCGTCCTCCAGATCGAAAATGATCGCATCGCAGGCAAGACCCCGCGCCTTGTCCAGCGCCCGGGGTTTCGAGCCGGGGATGTAGAGGACGGACCGCAGGGGGCGGGACAGGCTTGGCATCGGGCAAACTCCGGCAGGTGGAAACATTGTTGCGCGCAAAGGGGCATTTTTTTCCGATTAGTTCAAGGCTTTTTCTGCCGCAGTGCAGCGATAGCAGCCAGCGCGCGCTGCGTTAACCGAACCTTCAAGGCTGGGGCGCAGTCTTTGCCTGTCGTCCGATGCAGCAGTAGCAGGCGGGCGCCACGACGGGCCAAAGGCTTCGCGTTCAGATCTCCCGCGGGGCCTCGCCGAAACATCGAGGGAAGGGCAGAACCATGTGTCAGGCAACCAAGGTACTTCATCTCGCGGGGCTTACAGCCGCGGCAGCGGTCTTGCTGGCAATGACAACGGATGTGGCCGCCGCGCCCTCGGGGCGTAGCTGCGGCCCGCGCGATACGGTGGTCAGCCGCCTTGCGGAGGGCTACGGCGAAACGCGCCGTTCCGTGGGGCTGGCGACGGATCAATCGATGATCGAGGTTTTCGCCTCCTCCGACACGGGCAGTTGGACGATCACGGTCACGGAACCCGGGGGGCTGACCTGTCTTGTCGCCTCCGGGGGCGCGTTCGAGGATCTGGGGTATGACCTGCCCCTGCCGGGGATCGAGGTTTGATTTAAGAGGTCCCTGAGGGCTCCTTTTCCCTCAGGCTTTGCCTCGCCGGCCGTCCCGGAACCTTCTTTTAGACATACCAATTCAGTGAACTGGCCGCCCGGGATGCACGTTTTTCGCGAATCTGCAGGGGCCGTTTGCGGAACTCCGCTCACCCGCTCCCTGATCGTCACAGGGGCCGGGAACCGAATGACGCAATCGAGGTTATTCGGTCAGGAGAGTGAATACCGCTCGACAAGTAGGAGTTCTAATTATGAAACGTTTTCTCAGCACCACGGCCGTCCTTCTGACGATGTCCGGCGCGGCCTATGCCGACGCCCACACCAATGCTTTCGGCGCGGTGACATTTCAGGAAGGCGACTTTTTCGCATCTGACCTGATCGGCATGCGCATTTACAACTCGGAAACCGAGGTCGATGAAAACATGATGATCGCCGACGGTGGCGAGCAGGAATGGGACGACATCGGTGAAATCAACGACATCATCGTGAGCCAGGACGGCGAAGTGACCGCCGTGATCCTCGGCATCGGCGGTTTCCTCGGCATCGGCGAACGTGACGTGGCCATCGACATGGACAGCATCCGCATCGTCCGTGAGGAAGGTGATTCCAATGATCGTTTCCTCGTTGTGAGCACCTCGCAGGAAATGCTGGAGCAGGCACCCGAGTTCGAGCGTAACATGAACGCGGATGTGGACATGAACACCGACGCGAATGTCGACGCGAACGCCGATGCGACTGTGACCACGACCACCACGGCAGTGACCGACACGGCGGAAAATATCGAAGCCGAGACCGAGGAGATGGCCGCTGAAGTAGAGGCCGAAACCACGGAACTGGCGGCTGAAGCCGAAGCCGAGACCGAGCAGATGGCCGCCGAAGTAGAGGCCGAGACCGAGCAGATGGCGGCCGAGGCAGAAGCCGAGACCGAAGAGATGGCTGCCGAAGTGGAAGCCGAGGTTGAGGCCGACACCACGGTGGGAGGAACTGCTGCTACCGGTGGCGCGACCCTCACCACCGATATGGACCGCCCGCTGCTGACCCGCCCCCTGGTGGAGCGTGACGGCTACCAGGAGGTTGACGCCGCAATGGTACGCCAGATGACAGCTGACGATCTTGAAAACGCCCGCATCTACGGCGTGAACGATGAAGACATCGGTGAAATCGAAGAGCTGCTGGTGAATGACAACGGCGAGATCGACCGCGTGCTGATCGACGTCGGCGGCTTCCTCGGCATGGGCGAGCGCCGCGTGGCCGTGTCCTTCGAGGAACTGCAGGTTCTGCGCAACGCCGAAGGCAACGATGTACGCATCTACATCGACAGCACCGAAGAGGCGCTGGAATCGCTGCCCGAATATCAGGGCTGATACGCAGTCATCCAGATTGGGGGCCGTTCTTCGGAGCGGCCCTTTTTCTTTGCCTGCAGGGGCTTTGACCACGCCCGCGCAGGCAACTTGCAGCAGCTTGGACATTTCGGTATCCCCGCCCCGAAACAACTCTGTTGGAGATACCACCATGGCCAGACCCAAGATCGCGCTCATCGGCGCCGGGCAGATCGGCGGCACGCTTGCCCATCTCGCCGCGCTGAAGGAACTGGGCGACGTCGTCCTGTTCGACATTGCCGAGGGGATACCCGAGGGCAAGGCGCTCGACATCGCCGAATCCGGTCCCGCGGCCAAGTTCGATGCCCGGATGTCCGGCACGCAGGACTACGCGGATATCGCGGGCGCGGATGTCTGCATCGTGACCGCCGGGGTCGCCCGCAAGCCGGGGATGAGCCGTGATGACCTGCTGGGCATCAACCTCAAGGTCATGAAATCCGTGGGCGAGGGCATTGCCCAGCATGCGCCTGACGCTTTCGTCATCTGCATCACCAACCCGCTGGACGCGATGGTCTGGGCGCTGCGCGAATTCTCCGGCCTGCCGCATGAAAAGGTCTGCGGCATGGCGGGCGTGCTCGACAGCGCGCGGTTCCGCCACTTTCTCGCCAGCGAGTTCGACGTGTCCATGAAAGACGTCACCGCCTTCGTTCTGGGAGGCCATGGCGATACGATGGTGCCGCTGGTGCGCTATTCGACCGTTGCGGGCATCCCGCTGCCCGACCTCGTCAAAATGGGCTGGACCACGCAGGACAAGCTCGACGCCATCGTGCAGCGCACCCGTGACGGCGGGGCCGAAATCGTGGGCCTGCTGAAGACCGGTTCGGCCTTCTACGCACCCGCCACCTCGGCGATCGAAATGGCGGAAAGCTATCTGAAAGACCAAAAGCGCGTCCTGCCCTGCGCGGCCTATGTGGACGGGGCCTATGGCCTCAAGGGTTTCTACGTCGGCGTTCCCACGGTGATCGGGGCCGGTGGCGTGGAACGCATCGTCGAGATCAAGATGAACAAGGAAGAGCAGTCCATGTTCGACAATTCCGTGAACGCCGTGAAAGGCCTTGTCGAAGCCTGCAAGGGCATCGACGATTCGCTGAAGTAAACCGACCGCCTTGGGCGGGGTTCAGGGGCGTGCCGACCGGCGCGCCCCTTTTCGTTGCGCAGAACCCAAACCACGATGCCCCCTTCCAAAGGGCCCAAAATCCCGGGGTCCGGGGCTGGCCCCGGCCTGCGCCCCGCTGCACCCATTTCCGCGGCGATTGATTTGTCCGCCCTTCCACCCCAAACTGCTCCCATGATCAAAGGGAGCACGGCGATGGAACAGGAACTGGCCCGTATCGAAACGGCGCATAAGGTCGCCTGGATCACCCTCGCGCGGCCCGCGGCACGCAACAGCCTGTCGCTCGCGATGCTGGACCGGCTGCATCACGCCATCGAGACACTGGGGCGCGACGACCAGGTTCATGTCATCGTCATCGCGGCGGAGGGGCCTGCCTTTTGCGCGGGCCATGACCTCAAGGAACTGACCGCCGCGCGGGCGGAGGCGGATCGGGGTCGGGCCTTTTTCACCGAAACGATGGACCGCTGCGCAAGGCTGATGATGTCAATCGTGCAATGCCCCAAGCCCGTCATCGCGTCTGTGCAGGGCATTGCCACGGCGGCGGGCTGCCAGTTGGTGGCGACCTGCGATCTGGCGGTTGCGTCGGAGGAGGCCCGGTTCGCCACGCCGGGCGTCAATATCGGGCTTTTCTGTTCCACCCCCATGGTGGCCCTGTCACGCAACGTGTCGCGCAAACAGGCGATGAAAATGCTGCTGACCGGAGAGATGATCCCGGCCTCCGAGGCGCTGGCCCAGGGGCTAGTGTCCGATGTCGTGGCGGCCGAGGATCTGCGCGCGGAGACCGAGAAGCTGGCCCGGGCGATTGCTGAGAAATCCCCCGCCACCCTGCGGATCGGCAAGGAAGCGTTCTATCGTCAGGTAGAGATGCCGCTGCCCGAGGCCTATGCTTTCACCGCGCAGGTCATGGTGGAAAACATGCTGGAACCCGATGCGGAAGAGGGCATCGGGGCCTTCGTCGAAAAACGCGTGCCGGAATGGCGCCCGCTTGGGGGCGGAGAGGGCTAGAGGGGCGCGCGCCCCCGCACCACCTGCGGCAGCCGGTTCGCGGGCGGGGTGTTGCGGCTGCGCAGGGAGCGCACCTCGCCGTCGATTACCGTCATTCCGACGCCCGGCAGGTTACCCAGTTGCACCGAGTCCAGCATGTCCTTGCCGGGGGCGTGCTGCGCCTGATCCAGCAGTACGAAGTCGGCGCATTTGCCCTTTTCGATCAACCCGGTATCCAGCTTGCGCTGCCGTGCGGTGTTGCCGTTGCCAAAGCAGAAGGCGACCTCTGCCGGGACATTGCCGAGCGAGGACAGCATGGCGATCATCCGCAGGATGCCCAGCGGCTGCACGCCCGATCCGGCGGGCCCATCCGTTCCCAGAATGATCTGATCGAGCTTGTCGAGCTCGCGCGCTGTGTTCAGCGTCAGCAAAGCGGCGCGTTCGTTGCCGTTGTGCACGATCTCAAGCGCTGCCTTGCAGCTTTCGCAAAGGCAGACGATCTGGTCATCGGGCAGGGCGGAATGGCCTCCGTTGATATGGCCGACAACATCCGTGCCCGTTTCCAGCACCATGTCCGCATCGATCAGCCCCGACCCGGGGATCGACGGCCCGCCGGTGTGGATCGTGCTCTGGATGCCGTATTTGCGCGCCCAGCCGACCATCTGCGCGGCGGTCTTGCCGTCCTTCACGGTGCCGAGGCCCACTTCGCCCAAGAGGGTGACGCCAGCCTTGGCCAACTCGGCAAAGTCTTCCTCCACCATGCCATGTTCGATGACGGGCGCGCCCGCGTGGACCTTGACGCCCGAGGGGCGGAAATTCTCGTACCAGCGCTGTGATGCGATCGCCATCGCCTTTAGGCCGACGACGTCCTTCGGGCGG
>NZ_LWEX01000007.1 GCF_001634885.1 Sulfitobacter sp. HI0040
GAAACGCTCGAATGTCAGCGGGTGCTGGAACGGCATCTGGCCCGCCCCGGGGGCATGTCCCACCCCGGGTTGCTGCATCTCTATATCCACCTGATGGAAATGTCGCCCGAGCCGGAAAAGGCCCTGAAGGCAGCGGATGCGCTGCGCGATCTGGTGCCGGACGCGGGCCATCTGATCCATATGCCCACGCATATCGACGTGCTTTGCGGCGATTACGAAAAGGTTGTGCGCTGGAACCGGCGCGCCATTGCGGCGGACCTGAAATATTATGCCGAAAACGGCGCCTTCAACGTCTATTCAGGCTACCGGCAGCACAATTACCACTTCGTCATGAGCGGAGCGATGTATCTGGGCCAGATGGCCCCCGCCCTTGCCGCGGTGCGCGAGATGGCGGAAACCTCGCCCAAGGCGATGCTGGAAATCACCTCCCCGCCCATGGCCGATTATTTCGAGACCATTCTCGCCATGGAGCCGCATGTCCTGATCCGCTTTGGCCGATGGGAGGAGATTCTGGCCCTGCCCCTGCCCGAGGACCGGACGCTTTATTGCGTGCGGGTGGCCTTCATCGAATACGCCAAGGCGCTGGCACTGGCCTCGCTGGGGCGGGTCGAAGAGGCGACGGCGCAGGAAGAACGCTTTCAGGCCGCACGCGCCAAGGTGCCGGAGACGCGCCTGCTGCATAACGTGCGCACGGTGGACCTGCTGGAGATCGCCGATGCCATGCTGCGCGGTGAGCTGGAATATCGCCGGGGCAATTTCGACGCCGCCTTCGCTTCACTGCGGGAGGCCGTGCGCCTTGACGACGGGCTGCCCTATGACGAGCCATGGGGCTGGATGCAGCCCACCCGCCACGCCTTGGGCGCGCTCTTGCTGGAACAGGGCCATGCGGAAGAGGCGGCACAGGTCTACCGCGAGGATCTGGGCCTCGTTCCCGGGTTGCCGCGTGCCTGCGTGCACCCCGACAACGTCTGGAGTTTGAAGGGCCTGCACGATTGTCTCGAACAACTGGGCGAGACGGCGGAGCTGCCCCAGCTGCGGCTGCGCCTGTCGCTGGCACAGGCCCGGGCGGACCAACCTGTCGCGGCCTCCTGCGGCTGTGCACAGGCCGCGATGGCCGCTGGCTGAAGGAGGAATTCCGCCCGCCCGCCCTTGCGCGTCGCGCCCGAATGTTGCACCACCGGCGGGTTGATGCTCCTCCGAGGAGCCGAGATCGAGAGGGATGGCAGCATGGCCGACGGCGCATTGGAACTGAACACCAAACCGCACGAGGAAATTCACGTGCGGGACGTCTTCGGCATCGACACCGACATGGTCGTCAAAGGGTTCGAGGAACGCACCAGCCGGGTGCCCGACCTCGACAGTACCTACAAGTTCGATCCCGACACGACGCTCGCGATCCTCGCAGGGTTTTCGCACAATCGCCGCGTGATGATCCAAGGCTATCACGGCACGGGCAAATCCACCCATATCGAACAGGTCGCCGCACGGCTGAACTGGCCCTGCGTGCGCGTCAACCTCGACAGCCATATCAGCCGGATCGACCTGATCGGCAAGGACGCGATCAAACTGAAGGACGGCAAGCAGGTCACCGATTTTCAGGAAGGCATTCTGCCTTGGGCGCTGCGCAACCCCACCGCGATCGTCTTCGACGAATACGATGCGGGCCGGGCCGATGTGATGTTCGTGATCCAGCGGGTGCTGGAGGTGGACGGCAAGCTGACGCTGCTCGACCAGAACCAGGTCATCACCCCGCACCCCTATTTCCGCATCTTCGCCACCGCCAATACCGTGGGCCTTGGCGATACGACCGGGCTCTACCACGGCACCCAGCAGATCAACCAGGGCCAGATGGACCGCTGGAGCCTTGTGGCGACGCTGAACTACCTCAGCATCGATGCGGAAACCGCGATCGTTCTGTCGAAGAACCCGCATTACAACACCGACAAGGGCCGCAAGACTGTGCGCCAGATGGTCACCGTCGCGGATCTGACCCGCACAGCCTTCATGAACGGCGAGTTGAGCACGGTCATGTCCCCCCGGACAGTCATCGCATGGGCCCAGAACGCCGAGATTTTCCGCAACGTCGGCTATGCCTTCCGGCTGTCCTTTCTCAACAAATGCGACGAGTTGGAGCGCCAGACCGTGGCCGAATTCTACCAGCGGCTTTTCGATGAGGAACTTCCCGAAAGCGCCGCGAGCCTCAGCCTCGGCTAATTCGTGAAAAACCCGCGCCAAGGCGCGGGTTTTCTTTTCTGCCGTGGTGGCAGGTTCATGTCCTGCGGATCAGTTGTTGCCGCGCGACTGCGTAGCGGCGCCCCGCTGCAGACGTTCGATGAAATCCTCGGGGCTGACACCGGGCGGCAGCACGATGATCGAACCGCCATCGCGATTTGACCCCATGCCACTGCGCGAGCGGTCATCGCCCCGGCGGCTGCGGTCTTCGCGGTCCTGCTGGCGGCTGAGTTGCCGCATGCGCCGGTCGAACCGGTCGCGCATGTTGGCCGCACCGGCCATGTAGCCCCGACGGTAGGCCCGTTCGTAGATTTGCTGGGCAAAAACATCGAGATCCAGCATCAGGGTACGTTCGGCCATGGCCCGGTCGTCTTCGTAGACATCGCCATAGCCGTCTTCGCCAAAGGCCTGATCAGGGTCGATAGCGCCCCCTTGTTCGTTCTGGCGGATCGCCACACCCTCTTCTCCATTGGTGCCGATCTCGTTGGCGAGCGGGCTTTCGGGGGTGCCATCCGAATTTTCGACCGTGCCCGAGGCGGTCCCGGTCGAGGAGGTCGCGGCCCCCATGTCCGTCGTGGATCCACTTTCGGACGTATTCTGCGTATTCTGTTGCGTGGTCTGTTCGGTGGTCTGCGACGCGCCCTGATCGCTGGTCTGCGCGATGCCCGCCACCGGCGCCAAGGCCAGTGCGACGAGGCTCGTCGTTACCAATACATGTCTCTTGATACTCATTACTCTCTCCTCCGATAACGGATGTGCAAACACCACATCCGCAGGCTCAACGGGTCAGCCGACGTGAGGGTTCCTCTCCTGCCCCGCTGGCGGGGGCTGCGGACCCGGAGCAGACCACCTTCCGCAGTCCCGCCAGCCGGTTTGCGATTGCGCATATGCGGTCAAACGCTAGATTGGCGGGTATGAGCAAACCCTCCGACAATCCCGCCGACGCCTTCAAGAAAGCCCTCGCCGAGGCATCGAAGGTAATGGCGGACGATCCCGATCTGAACGTCAGCTATTCGGTAGACCCTTCCGGCCTGTCGGGCGATTCCATGCGCCTGCCGCAGGTCAGCCGCCGCATGACCCGCGAAGAGGTCCTGCTGGCGCGTGGTACCGCCGATGCGCTGGCGCTGAACCGGCGCTACCACAACGGCGAAACCCACGCCCGCTACCTGCCGCAGGGCGAAATGGCGCGCGATCTCTACGAGGCGATGGAAACCGCCCGCTGCGAAGCGATGGGCGCGCGGGACATGCCGGGCACTGCTGGCAACATCGACGCCAAGATCCGCCACGATTCCCTGCGCAAGGGATACGATCAGGCCAAGCAGGCCAGCGACGTGCCGCTTGCAACAGCTGCGGGGTACCTCGTACGGCATCTGGCCACGGGCCGCCCCCTGCCCGCCGGCGCGCAGAACGTTATGGAACTATGGCGCGGGTTCATCGAGGATCAGGCTGCAGGAACGCTCGAAGGGCTGGACAAGTCCCTGAAGGACCAATCCGCCTTTGCCAAGTTTTCCCGGCAGATCATCTCTGACCTCGGCTATGGCGATCAGCTGGGCGACGACCCGGATCAACTTGACGAGGATCAGGAAGACGAGGCCGAGGAAGGTGCGGAGGAGGAACAGGATCCCGACAGCACCGGGCAGGACGATCAGGACGACGAGGAGGCCGAAGGCAGCCCCGAACAGAGCCAGGAAGAACAGCAGGACCAGAGTCAGGCCCAGGTCTCCATGGATGACATGGCCGATCAGGAACTGGGCGACGAGGCCGAGATGCCGGAAGGCGATGCGCCGATGGAGCCACCGGCCCCGCAGCCGGTTTCCGACGCCGACCCGAATTACCTTGTCTACGATGACCAGCATGACGAGATCATCGGCGCCGAGGAATTGGCCGAACCTGTCGAACTGGAACGGCTGCGCGCCTATCTCGACCAGCAGTTGGAGCCGCTCAAGGGCGCGGTGAGCCGTCTGGCGAACAAGCTTCAGCGCCGGTTGCAGGCGCAGCAGAACCGCAGTTGGGAATTTGACCTCGAAGAAGGCATGCTGGACGCGGGCAGGCTTGCCCGGGTGGTGGCCAATCCGACCACGCCGCTCAGCTTCAAGGTCGAAAAGGACACCGAGTTCCGCGATACCGTGGTGACGCTGCTGCTGGACAACTCCGGCTCCATGCGCGGGCGGCCGATTTCCATCGCGGCCATCTGCGCCGACGTGCTGGCGCGGACGCTGGAACGCTGCAACGTGAAGGTCGAGATCCTCGGCTTCACCACGCGGGCGTGGAAGGGCGGACAGGCGCGGGAGGCCTGGCTGAACGAGGGGCGGCCGGTCCAGCCCGGGCGGCTCAACGATCTGCGGCACATCATCTACAAGTCGGCGGATGCGCCGTGGCGGCGTACCCGCGACAACCTCGGGCTGATGATGAAGGAAGGCCTTCTGAAGGAGAACATCGACGGCGAGGCGCTGGAATGGGCGCACCGGCGGATGATGGCGCGGCATGAATCGCGCAAGATCCTGATGGTCATCAGCGACGGTGCCCCGGTGGACGACAGCACGCTGTCGGTGAACCCCGCGAACTATCTCGAAAAGCATCTGCGCGATGTCATCGCCATGGTCGAGCGGCGCAAGGCCGTCGAGCTTCTGGCCATCGGCATCGGCCATGACGTCACCCGCTATTACGACCGCGCGGTGACGATCACGGACGTGGATCAGCTTGCCGGTGCGATGACGGAGCAACTGGCGGCGCTGTTCGATTCCGATCCCCGCAAGCGGGCGCGCGTCATCGGCATGCGCCGCGCGGGCTGAGAGGCCGGGACGCTCCCGCGGGGGAGTATTTCTGAAAGGGTGAAGGGGGAGCGATGTTCCAGAGTTTCGAGGTCACCGCACGGCCCGAACAGGGGCCGCCGCGTCTAGAAGGACTGCGGGGAGAAATTGCGAAAGCGGGTCTGGACGGGTTTCTCGTACCGCGCGCGGATGCGCATCAGGGCGAATATGTCGCCCCCCATGACGAAAGGCTCGCCTGGCTGACCGGCTTTACCGGGTCGGCCGGTTTCTGTGCCGTTTTGCAGGACGTGGCGGGTGTTTTCGTCGATGGCCGGTATCGCACGCAGGTCAAGGCGCAGGTCGCCCCCGCCTTCACGCCCGTGCCCTGGCCCGAGGTATCGCTGGGCGACTGGCTGAGGGAGCATTTGCCCCAGGGGGGCAAGGTGGGCTTTGACCCGTGGTTGCACAGCGTCAACCAGATCGACCAGACCGAAGCCGCGCTGGAAGGCAGCGGTGTTCAGCTTGTCCCCTTCGAAAACCTTGTCGACCGCATCTGGCCGGACCAGCCCGCGCCCCCGATGGCGCCCGTTGATGTGCATCCGTTGGAACATGCCGGGGAAAGCCATGCGGACAAGCGGGCGCGGCTTGGGGCGGGCTTGCGCGAAAAGGGCGAAGCGGCGGCGGTGATCACCCTGCCCGACTCGCTCTGCTGGCTGCTCAACCTGCGGGGAGCGGATATTCCGCGCAATCCGGTGGCGCATGGTTTCGCGGTGCTGCATGCCTCCGGCGAGGTTGACCTGTTCATGGATGAACGCAAGCTTGCGGGTATCGGGGATCATCTCGATATGGGGGTGCGGGTGCATGCGCCCGACATGCTGCTGACCCGGCTGGCCGGAATGCCCGGCCCCCTGCGGCTCGACCGGGACAGTGTGCCGGTCGTCATCGCCGAAGCCGTGGGTGACAAGCTGTCGTGGGGGCAGGATCCCTGCGCGCTGCCGAAGGCCACCAAGAACGCGGCGGAGATCGAGGGGTCAGTCCAAGCGCATCTGCGCGACGGGGCCGCCGTGGTGGAAACGCTCGCCTGGCTTGACGGGCAGCGCCCCGGTAGCGTGACGGAAACGCAGGTCGTCGAAAAGCTGGAAGGCTTTCGGCGGCAGGATCCGGCGCTGCGGGACATTTCCTTTGAGACGATTGCGGGAACCGGCCCCAACGGCGCGATCATGCATTACCGCGTGACCGAAGAGACGGATGCGACCCTGCAGGCGGGCCATCTGCTGGTGCTCGATTCGGGCGGGCAGTATCTGGACGGCACCACCGACATCACCCGCACCGTCGCCATCGGTGAGCCGCCCGCGGAGGCCTGCCGCGCCTTTACCCGCGTTCTGGCCGGGATGATCGCCATGAGCCGCCTGCGCTGGCCCGCGGGGCTGGCGGGGCAGCATATCGAAGCGGTGGGCCGCATGCCGCTCTGGCTTGCGGGGCAGGATTTCGACCATGGGCTGGGGCATGGGGTCGGTGCCTACCTCAGCGTTCACGAAGGCCCCCAGAGGCTCAGCAAGCTGAGCAAGATCCCACTCGAGCCGGGGATGATCCTGAGCAACGAGCCGGGGTATTACCGCGAAGGCGCCTTCGGCATCCGGATCGAGAACCTGCTGGTGGTCGAACCCGCGCCCAGCCTGCCCGACGGCGACGCGCATCGGAAGATGCTGAACTGGCGCACGCTCAGTTTCGCGCCCATCGACCGCGGGCTGATCCTCCCGGAGATGCTCGACCCTGCGGCCCTTGCTTGGCTCAACGCCTATCATGCCGAAGTCGCTGAAAAAATCGGGCCGCGGCTATCACATGGTGCAAAACTGTGGTTGGATACCGCGACCGCGCCCATCGGCGCCGCGTGACGAGTTGAGATTGGGGAGGAACGACATGGCAGATCACATAGATATCCGCAGGGCGGAGGGCACATGGTCCATCCGGGCCGGGGGCGCGATCCTCGGGGAAAGCACCGAGGCGCTCGAACTGCGGGAGGGGGATTATCCCCCCGTGATCTATTTTCCGCGCGATGATATCGCCATGGCGTTCCTTGATGACAGCGACACCCACAGCCATTGCCCGCACAAGGGTGACGCGCGGTATTTCTCCGTTGTGACGAAAAGCCGGACGCTGAAGGATGCGGTCTGGTCCTACGAGAACCCCAAGGAAGCGGTCTCCGCCATCGCGGGCTATCTCGCCTTTTATCCCATGGATGAAATCACCATCGAACGCATCTGAAAGCGCCGCTGGCGGGGGCTCAGGAATGTTCCTCCGCCGCCGTCGCGGCAAGTGCGCGATTGTAGGCCTTCAGCGCATCGACGTGAAAGAGCGCACCCAGCAGTTCTGGGGGCTGGTCGGCCTGCAGGGCGACCACCGGGATGAACCTTGCGCCGGATTGCTCGAAGATCGACATGGCGGCCTCCAACGTGGCGGAGCCGTCGATATAGGTGCCTTCGTCGATAAGGCTCCAGCATTCGTCCGGGTCGGCGCAGCGTTCGTCATCAGGCCGGCGCATGACGCGCGCGACCATGAACATCGACAAAAGATAGGCCTGCGGCCCAGCGGCCAGATGCACGCCGCGCCGTTCCATCTGCGTCAGGAAGAAGCTGCGGTGCACAAGCCGGGATGACAGGGCTGTCGACAGGCTCACCGCGACCATCACCGCAAGCCCCGTCTGCCAGTCGCCCGTCAGTTCGAACACGATGAGCGTGGTAGAAATGGGGGCCCCCAGCACGGCAGCGGCCACCGCCCCCATCCCCGCCAGCGCATAGAGCGAGGAGGAGCCGGAAACCTCCGGGAAAAGCGCGGTCGCGACGAGGCCGAAGGC
>NZ_LWEX01000008.1 GCF_001634885.1 Sulfitobacter sp. HI0040
GTTGAGCTTGTGGCGCTGCATGTCCTCTTCTTCCCAGACCTGATCGCGCCAGGCCTCGAACCCTTCGAAGCCGGTTTCCTGCCGCCTGACGCTGCCCCGATCGATCCAGAGCGTCGCGCGGGTCAGCGCGCGCAAAAAGGCGCGGTCATGGCTGATGATGACAAAGGCGGTGCGGGTGGCTTTCAACTCGTCTTCGAGCCAAGCGATGGCTTCGATATCCAGATGGTTCGTCGGCTCGTCCAACAGCATCAGTTCCGGTTCTTCGGCCATCAGCCGCGCCAGCGCCGCGCGGCGACGCTCCCCGCCGCTGGCGGTGGCGACGGGGCGGGCGGGATCGAACTTCAGCCCTTCGCCTGCGCGTTCCACCTTGTACATCTCGCCGGGGTCGAGGCCATGGGCCGCGAAATCGCCCAGCGTTTCAAAGCCGCTCAGGTCCGGATCCTGCTCCATATAGCCGACCGAAACGCCCGGCCCCGCGACCACATCGCCGCTGTCGGGCTCCACCAGCCCGGCCATGACCTTCATCAGCGTGGACTTGCCGGAGCCGTTGCGCCCCACCAGTGCCACCCGGTCCCCGGGCTGCACGACAAGCGACAGGCCCTCGAAGACCGGGTCGCCGCCGAAGGTCAGTGAAATTTCGTTGAGTTGCAAAAGGGGTGCGCGTGCCATGCCCGCCAGCTAGCCATGCGGCGCGCCATGGTCAATGCCCCGCCGGTGCGGTGGCGGAAATACCTCTTCCCGGCGCGGGGTGCCGCGTCAGACCAGCGCGCGCAGCAGCTTCTTGCGGCTTTCGGGTATCGCGGAAATCTCCAGCCCGGTGAAGACATGCAGCGTGTTCATCGCATGATCGACGACCGCGTGATCGCTGACCCGCCCCCCCATCAGCAGGTAGCTGCGCAGGAGCGGCGGCATCTTCCGCAGCCCTTCGGCACCAGAGGGCTGTGGCGCCATTTCGGCGGTCAGATCGACGATGGCAGGGGCCCGGCGCGCCACCTGCAGGCGCGGGGGGGCCAGATAGCGTTCCGCCAGCAGGGCAAAGGCCGCCCCGTAGGGCGCGGGATCGGTGCCTGCGAAAGAGGAACAGCCGAAAAGCAGCCGGATGCCCCGCCGATCCACAAGATCGGTGATGCCGCCCCAAGCGGCGCGCAGGATGTCGGGATCGTGCCGGTCCGGGTCCATGCAAAAGCGGCCCAGTTCCAGCATGGGGCCTTTGAAATCCATCAGCCTGCGCAGGTCGTAATGCTGGGCCGCATGGCTCGCCGGTAAGGCTTCGGCCTCGGTTTCCTGCAGCCGGTAGCTGCAGACCAGCGCGCCGCTCGTGCTGTCTTCGATCAGGATTTGCTGGGCTGCCGCGTCAAAGGCATCCCGCATGCCGGCCTGGCCAAAGCTGCGCAGGCGCAGCACCTCGACCGCCTCTCGGTCCCCTTCCCCTTGGGCCGGGCGCACCACATAGCGCCCGCGCTGAACGGACCGGACCGCCGCGGTATCAGGTTTGTCCGGGCGCGACCCCGAGCATGTCATGGGACAGGGCCTAACCCGACAGCCCCGAAGGACCGATACGCCCGATGTTGCCCAGCAACTGCCGCAGGAACGAGGTGTTG
>NZ_LWEX01000009.1 GCF_001634885.1 Sulfitobacter sp. HI0040
CGATCTGCGAGGCGAAGCCCTCCGTCGCGCGCAAGTTCCTGATGGCGGGAAAATCCGGTCTGAACCTGACGATGGCGGAAGAACGCGATGCCTTTGACCGGGCGCTCGGCCCCTCCGCGCCGCACCTCGCCCCGATGTTGGATGCCTTCGATCAGGAGGCGGTGCAGCATTGGGCCGAAGGACTGGGGCAGAGACTTTTCACAGGTTCGACAGGCCGCGTTTTCCCCGAAGCGATGAAGGCTTCGCCCCTGTTGCGGGCATGGCTGAGGCGGCTAGACGCGCTAGCAGTGGAGCGCCGCGTCGGCTGGCGATGGATCGGATGGGAAGGGCCGAACCCCGCGTTCCGGGCGGGTGGTACGCGACATATCCTGCCGGCGGCGGTGACCGTGCTGGCGCTTGGCGGTGCCAGTTGGTCGCGCCTCGGCTCAGACGGGCGCTGGATGCCATGGCTCGCCCAACGCGACGTTCCCCTTGTGCCATTTGAGCCCGCGAATGCCGGGGTGCGAATTTGCTGGAGCGATCATATGCGTGATCATTTCGGTCAACCGTTGAAGGGGGTCCGGTGGCATGCCGGGGATCACTCATCCCGCGGGGAGGCATCGCTTTCCAGTCGTGGGCTGGAAGGGGGCGGCATCTATACCGTCTCTCGCGCCCTGCGGGAAGGCGCGGACCTCTCCGTTGATCTGCTGCCCGACCGTTCCGTGCAAAGCGTGGCCGAGGCGCTTGACCGCGCCGGGCGAAAGGCGAGCCTTTCCAACAGGCTGCGAAAGGCGCTGCGCCCCTCCCCCGCTGTGGTGGCGCTTGTGCAGGAAATGGCCCGCCCCCTGCCACAAGAGCCGCAAGTTCTTGCGGCACTGCTCAAACGGCTTCCCATCGCGCATGACGGTCTGCGCCCGCTGGATGAGGCGATCTCCACCGCCGGGGGTGTTTCCTTTGACGCTGTGGATCAGGGGCTGATGCTGCGCGCTGTGCCGGGTGTTTTCGTTGCAGGCGAAATACTCGATTGGGAAGCCCCCACGGGGGGCTACCTTCTGACGGCCTGTCTGGCTACGGGCCGTTGGGCAGGTGCGCATGCGGCAGAATGGGCCGCAGCGCGCTAGGAAGCGGGCGGTGTCTTCGATTGCGCGGCCTTGAACGCAGGCCGGTCGCGGAGCGATTTCGCCCAGCGGAAAAGCTTGTCCTCGATCCGCGGGAATCCCGCCCCGATCGACCAGTTGATGCAATGCACCGCCAGAATATCCGGCACCGTAAGCTGCGACCCCATCAGGAACGGCCCGTCCAGCCGATTGGAAAGCGTGGCCGCCGCACGGGAAAACTCGGTCTTCAACCCCTGAAGGGCAGGTGTCAGGCGTTCTTCTTCCGGCAAGACGAAGCTGTGTTTAGTGAAAGACCAGAGGATCGCATCCATTTCGTCGATCAGCCAAAGTGTCATCGCATCCTGTCTGGCGCGTTCCACTGTGCCTGCCGGAGCGGTCAGCCGGCCGTGCTTATCCGCAAGGTAGGTCATGATCGCGACCGAATCCGTGAGGATCGTATCGCCCTCCTGCAAGGCGGGAATCTTGCCGGATGGATTGTAACGCCTGGCCTCGTCCGACCGGGGGGCGGCGGGCACATGGGTGTAATCTTCGCCCAGTTCTTCAAGCATCCACATGACGCGGAATGAACGGGTGCGGGTCGCTCCTATGACAGTATACATCGGGTCCTTTCCGGCTCAGCGGCCCTTGGCGCCATACATGGCGATTCGAATGAAAACACGTTCCACCAGCGCCAGCGCGGGCGCGCGCTGCCCGGCGGATCGCAGGGTAAGATCGGTGTCGGTGAGCATGGAGAGCGCAGTTTCGAGCTTCTGCGGCCCCCAGTCGCGCGCCTGACGCTGAACCCGGTCCCGGTCGCGCACGCCGAAGAGCGGCGCGCCGGGGCTGGCGGATACACGGTAGAGCGTGCGGAAATGCCGGATCGCAAAGATCATCAGGGTCACCGGGTTCACGCCCTGCGCCTGCAACCGCGCCATGAGGGGGCCTATCTCTCCCGTACGGTGTTCCGCCACGACATTCAGGATGTCGTCCACCTCGGCTTCGGTCGAGTTGGGCGCGCAGGCGGCCACATCAGCGGCAGTCAGTGGCGTTTCATCCTGCCATTTGTAGAGCGCGATCTTTTCCAGCAACTGACGAAAGTCGCCGGGATCGAGGATGCGGGCAAAGTCGCTCAGTTGCGCCATCGCCTCGCCTTCGGGCTTCAGCCCGGCCTCGGCCAGTCGGCGCTCGATTTCCGCCCGGTCGGGGGGCGTGTCGTAAATGGCGGCGGCATAGGCTGTCCCGTGGGACTGGAAGGCCTTGAGTATCTTGGATGTTTTCTTCAGATCGCCCGCTGTCACCACGATTTGCGCGTCCCCCGGCAGCCAAGCGCCCAAGGCATCGATCACGATCTGGGCGATAGTGTCGTTGGCGTCTTCCACCAGCACCGCGCGGGGGCCGGGGAAAAAGCCGGTGGCCTTGATCGCGTCCAGCAGAAAGGGCGCGTCCCTGCGCAGGTCGGCCCCCACGATGCGCGCAAGGCGCATTTCTTCTTCCGCGTTCTTTCCAAGAAGCGCAGAAAGATATTCCTGCCGCTTCAGGGCCACCCGCATTGCATCGCTGCCGTAGATCAGGATGCCGGTCTTCTCTGGGTCCGGTCGCCGGAACAGCGCATTCGCGTCGCGCGGCGACAGCTTCATGAAGACAGGTCGGCCGCGTAGAGCCGCGTCACGATCTGGTCGGCCAGAATCACCATCAGGCGTTTCTGCGCGTCCTGCTCGGCGGCGAGTGTCGCGACGGTGGTGCCGGTCGTGGAATAGCCAGTGAAGTTTTCGACCCGGCCGGTGACCACCGCACGCCCGTCGGAAAGATCCCGCAGAACGTAATCCACCGCACCGATCAGGTCATAGCGCTTGATATTGCCGGTGGTATCGATGTTCAGCCCTTCTTCGGTGACAATCGTCGTGAGCGCCAAGCCATAGGAAGGTGACCGCGCCCGACCCAGCCGGGTTTCCAACTCGCGGGTCAGGATATAGTCGAACCTGTTTTCCGGGTCGTCCACCAACACGCGGTTCTGCAGCGCCATGCCATTGCCGCCCGGTCCGTAGACCGGCTGAAATCCGCAGGCCGCAAGGGCCAGCGGCAAGAGCAATATGGCGCGACGATCAAGCAACGACATTCACGATCCGCCCGGGCACGACGATGACTTTTTTCGGGGCCGCGCCATCCAGCGTTCGGATGACCGCCTCATGTCCCAGTGCGAGCGCTTCGACCTCATCCTTGGGCATATCGGCGCGAACCTTGATTTCCGCGCGGCGCTTGCCGTTGATCTGTATCGGCATGGTGACCGTATCGTCCACCAGCATCGCTTCGTCCGCCACGGGCCAGGGCGCGGTGGCGATAAGCCCCTCGCCGCCCTGCATCGCCCAGATGTCCTCGGCCAGATGCGGCGTCATGGGCGCCATGAGCTGTGCCAGCGTCATGATCGCCTCCCGCTGGGAATCCTGCCCCGCCTGCGACTTCTGCAGCGTCGCGGTAAAAGCGTAAAGCTTGGCGATGGCCGCATTGAAGCCGAAGGATTCGACCCCCACCGTGACATCGTGGATTGTCTTGTGCATCGCGCGCATCAGGTCTTCGTCGCCGGTGCCTTGGGCGTTCTCCTCCATCCCGGCAATCCGGTCGGAGATGTTCCAGACCCGCGACAGGTGCTTGTAGGCCGCTTCCGCCCCGCTCGCCGTCCATTCGACATCCCGTTCGGGCGGGGAATCGGACAGGACGAACCAGCGCGCCGTATCTGCCCCGAACCGGTCGATGATGCCCAGCGGATCGACCACGTTCTTCTTCGATTTCGACATCTTCGCCGAAGGAATGATCTGCACTTCCGTCCCGTCGGCCAGTTTTCCGTCGGTCACCTCCTCCGGCAGGTGATAGACCGGGCGGCCCCGTTCGTCTGTCGTCTGGTATATTTCATGGGTGACCATGCCCTGCGTGAAGAGCGCGTCGAAAGGTTCGACCGCAGAGGCGGGCAGATGCCCGGTGATATGCATGGCGCGGGCGAAGAAGCGCGCGTAGAGCAGGTGCAGGATCGCATGTTCGATCCCGCCGATATACTGGTCCACGTTCATCCAGTACTCGGCATCTTCCAACCGCGTCGGCGTCTCCGCATGGGGCGCGGTAAAGCGCGCGTAGTACCACGAGGAATCGACGAAAGTGTCCATCGTGTCGGTTTCACGGCGGGCCGCCGCCCCGCAGGCAGGGCATTCGGTATCGCGCCATGTGGGGTGCCGGTCCAGCGGGTTGCCCGGCACGTCCAGCGTAACGTCATAGGGCAGTTCTATCGGCAGGTTCTCTTTCTTTTCCGGCACGACGCCGCAGGCGTCACAGTGGACGACCGGAATGGGGCAGCCCCAGTACCGTTGCCGCGACAAGCCCCAGTCGCGCAGGCGGTACTTCGTCACGCCCTGTCCGACACCGTTTTCCTCGCAGAAGGCGATGGCCGCATCGATCGCCTTTTCGCCGGTTTGATGGGTATCGCCCGCGAAACCGCGGATATAGAATACCTTCTCTGTCTTGGGGGGGACATAGGCTTCGTCCAGCCGGTCCGCATGGTCCTCGTCCGGCAGAAAGACCGGGGGAATCGGCAAGCCGTATTTCGTGGCAAAATCGAAATCGCGCTGATCATGCGCGGGGCAGCCGAAAATGGCGCCGGTGCCGTAATCCATCAGAATGAAGTTGGCGATATAGACAGGCAGTTCCTGTGCGGTGTCGAATGGATGGCGAACCCGGATGCCGGTATCGCGGCCCAGCTTCTCGGCTGTTTCGATGGCTTCTTCCGTTGTGCCGCCCTTGCGGCATTCCGCGACAAACGCCGCGACTTCGGGGTCTTCACGCTCCAACGCGCGGGCGAGCGGATGGTCGGGCGAAATGCCGACGAAGGATGCGCCGAGCAAAGTATCCGGGCGGGTGGTATAGACTTCGATCCTGTCGAACCCCTCGGGGGCATCGAGGGTCGAAAAGGCGAACTGCAGGCCGCGGGACCGCCCGATCCAGTTCGACTGCATGAGCTTGACCTTCGCAGGCCAATTATCGAGCGTATCGAGCGCCTCCAACAGCTCTTCGGAATGGTCGGAGATCTTGAAGAACCATTGCGTCAGTTCGCGCCGTTCCACCAGCGCGCCAGAACGCCAGCCGCGTCCGTTTTCGACCTGCTCGTTTGCAAGCACCGTCATGTCCACCGGGTCCCAGTTCACCACCGCATTCTTGCGATAGACCAGTCCCGCTTCGAGGAAATCGAGGAAAAGGGCCTGTTGCTGACCATAATATTCCGGGTCGCAGGTGGCGAATTCGCGGCTCCAGTCGATCGAGAGGCCCAATGGTTTCATCTGGGCGCGCATGTCGGCGATGTTGCCATAGGTCCAGTCACGCGGATGCCCGCCCGTCGCCATCGCGGCATTTTCGGCGGGCATTCCGAAGGCGTCCCAGCCCATGGGGTGCAGCACGTTGTGGCCTGTGGCGATCTTGTGGCGCGCCACCACGTCCCCCATGGTATAGTTGCGCACATGGCCCATATGGATGCGCCCCGAGGGGTAGGGGAACATCTCGAGCACGTAGTATTTCGGTTTGTCGGCGGAGCGGACGGCCTTGAAGATGTCGTCCTTTTCCCAGGCAGCCTGCCAGCGGGATTCAATCTTGGAAGGGGTATAGCGGGGCATGTACGGACCTCGGAGCGATGTAGAACGCCGGGGCCCGGAAATCACGTGGCCCGGCGCATCTGAAAGCGGGAGCGGGCGGCTTCAGAGCCGGTTGTCGGCGATGCGCAATTCGCGGGCACGGCTGAGAATGGCATCCTCCACCGCGCGCTGGGTGGCCTTGCTGACCGGCTGCCCGCCATTGGTCTGAAGCGCAAGGTTGAGCGATCTTGCATCCAGCGCGGGATCGTCGATTAGCACGGTGGCGCGATAAGGCCGCCCGCCGCCCGGCGGCACGCCGTATCCCGTCACGATAACACCTGTGAAAGGATCCACGGACTGGACCGGCATGAAATCGAGAACCTCGAGAGCAGCGGACCAGAGATACCTGTTCACCGAGACCCGGGTTTCGGGTGCGTTATTACTGAAGAGCGACCAGATCGTGTTTTCCGGGTTGGATTCCACATAACTGGGATTGTTGGGGTTGTTGTATTGCGCCGGCCGTTCCGTTGCAGGAGAGCCGAAGCTGCGCAGGGCGCCGCAGGCGCTCAAAGCCCCCATCGCTGTCAAGACGATGGCGATCCTGCCTATGGATGGACGCGACATGCCAATTCCCTTTGCCTGTTCGCGGTCAGGTCTACCCAAGGCGGAAGGGCGCGGCAAGGTCTATGTCCGCGCGCGGGGAGGCGCCGGCTTCGGCGGATCGATGCCAACTCGGGCGGGTATCAGGCAAATGTGTGGCAAAGCTGCACCAATGAACGTGGCAATGAAATGGGGGGTTTCACTGTTCTTGCCAACATGAGGCGGAAGGATGCAAACACCCTGCATACCCTTACCGGATTCCCCGGTCTGGGCATGTGAATTCAAACCGAGGGAAAACTCATGAAAAAAGTTCTCTTCGCTTCAACAGCTCTGGTTGCGACCGCGGGCGTTGCAGCAGCAGAAGTCGACTTCAGCGGTTACGGCCGCTTCGGTGTTCTGTACAACGAAAACGCGACCGGCCAGGATGAAACAAACATCACCAGCCGTTTCCGCCTGCAGATCGACGCGACAGCCGAGTCTGATATGGGCGTCACCTTCGGTGCACGTGCACGTATCCAGCAGAACAACACTGACAAGAACTTCACAGTTTCCCCCGGTACTGCTCCGGGTACTGTGAACGTTGCAGGCGGTAACGCGTCTGGCACCGGCATCAACGGCGTCCGCTTCTTCGCCCGTTCCGGTGGCTTCGAAGTCGGCGTTGGCAACATCTACGGTGCTCTGGAATTCATGCCCGGCATGTACCCGATCGACCTTGGTCTGACCGGTCTGGCCTATGAATACACCGCCTACAACTTCCGTGGCGACGCGTACTCCTCCGGTGGTGCTGGTGCAGCTGGTCAGAACGGCCTGGAAGTCCTGTACTCCTTCGGTGACTTCTCCATGCACGTGTCCGCATCCGACGTGAACGACCGCGTTGCAGCGCACTTCGCATACACATGGAACGGCTGGACTCTGGCAGTTGCTGGTCAGGACTCCAACTCGGCAGCCGACACTGACTTCGCTGTGTCCGCTGGCGGTTCGCTCGGCTTCGCCGACCTGACACTGGCCTATGCAGACAACGGCACAGGCGGTAACCGCACTGTTCTGACCGGTCGTTTTGACGTTGGCGCAGCGACAAACATCGAAGTCTACGTTGCAAGCAACGACGCAAACGGCAACGCCGGTGCGGTTGATGACGAATCTTACGGTATCGACTTCAACCACGACCTGGGCGGTGGCACATCGCTCCGCGGTGGTGTTGCATCGCGTTTCAATGACAACGTGATTGCCGACCTCGGTGTTCGCTTCAACTTCTAAGTTGAACGACATCTGACGAATTGGGGCAGGCCTTCGGGTCTGCCCCTTTTCTTTTGGCGGGGCGCGATGTTACCTCCGATCCCGAAAGGGGAGTTTCCATGAGCTTGCAGGACATTCGCGACCGGATCGCAAAGGCCGAGGAATCCGCTGGGCGCGATTCCGGCTCTGTCGAGTTGATCGCGGTAAGCAAGGTGCAGCCCAACCCGCGTATCGAGGCGGTGCTGGAGGAAGGTCACCGAACTTTCGGTGAGAACCGCGTGCAGGAAGCGCAGGGCAAATGGCCCGCTTTCAAAGAGACCTACAGCGGGATCGAACTTCATCTGATAGGCCCGCTCCAGACCAACAAGGCGCGGGCTGCGGTGGAACTGTTCGATGCCATCCATTCCGTGGACCGTCCCAAGCTGGCCCGCCAACTGGCGAACCTCGCGCAGGAGCGGGGAGCATCCCCGCAGCTCTTCGTTCAGGTCAATACGGGGGAGGAGGATCAGAAGGCCGGGGTCCTGCCTGCCGATGCCGATGATTTCATCGCCGAATGCAAGGCGATGGATTTGACGATTGCGGGGTTGATGTGCATCCCGCCTGCGGCAGAAGAACCCTCCCTCCATTTTGCGCTGTTGGCGAAGATCGCTGAACGCAACGGGCTTGCCGGGATGTCCATGGGCATGAGCAGTGATTTCGAACGGGCCATCGCGTTGGGGGCGACCCATGTGCGGGTAGGCTCGGCCATATTTGGTGAACGCGTGAAAGGCTGATACGTTAGCCTCGTTCGCGAACGATCAGTCGGCTCCGCGGCGTCAGCCGTGCCGCAATACTGTGCAGATCGGACCGTTTGAGCGCGACACAGCCTTCTGTCGGATATCCGGGTCGCCGCCACTGATGGATGAAAATGGCGGACCCTTTCCCGGCGCGCGCGACGGGCCAGTTCCAGTCGGTCACAAGTATAAGATCATAGAGAGGATCGGCGCGATACATCCGCTCATGGCTGCCGTCGAACGGTGCGGTTACCGCGTGATTGTAAGCCGCCTTTGCCGGATCGTCGCACCACAGATCCCGCGGCCCGATGGGTACCGCCCAACTGACCGGAGGCGACAGCCGGTCGGGGCGGTAGTACATGCCGACGATATGATGGGTTCCGACCGGGGTCGCACCGTCGCCTTCCTGCTTGTCGCGCCGGATACCGCCCTTGCCGATGACGCAAGGGTAGACCCTTCCGCCGAAGCGCAGCCCGGTGGGGGTGAGCAGCAGATCTTCGACTGTCACAGCAGGTGCCCTGATTTCTCGGCCTTGGTGGCGAGGTAATCGCGATTGTGCCGGTTTTCCCCAACCGCGAGCGGTACGCGTTCGCTCACCTCGACGCCGCTGGCGCGCATCATGTCCACCTTTCGGGGATTGTTCGTCAGCAGACGTACCGCGCTGAAACCCATGGACTTCAAAATGTCCGCGCCGAGCCGGAAATCCCGTTCATCATCCTCGAAGCCGAGCCTGTGGTTCGCCTCGACCGTATCGAATCCCTGATCCTGCAGCGAATAGGCGCGCATCTTGTTCGCCAGTCCGATCCCGCGCCCTTCCTGATTGAGGTAGAGCAGAACGCCATTTCCTTCCTCACCCATTTGCGCCAGCGCGGCCCGAAGCTGGGGGCCGCAGTCGCATTTGAGGCTGCCCATCAGGTCGCCGGTAAAACAGGCCGAATGAAGCCGCGCCAGCACGGGGCGGGCGCGGTCCGGGCGCCCGATTTCGACGGCGTAATGTTCTTCCCCGCCGTCTTCGGGCCGGAACACATGCAAGCGGCCCGCTTCGGATACTTCCATCGGCAGACGTGCGTTCACTACCGGGTGCAGCAGGCTGCGCTGGCTCAGATGGGGCAGGATTTCCGCAAGGCTCAACCGGGTGAGGCTTTCCGCATCCGGCAGGCGTTGCTCAGGCTCCAGCCTGAGGATGAGCGCCGCGGGCAGCAGGCGCGCGGATTTGATGAGTTGCAGCGCCGCGCGATGCAGGCTGGCGTCACCCTCGCGGAAGGTCTGGAACGGCCCTTTCAAGGGCGCGCGCAGGTCATCGGAAGGATCGGCAATGCTCTGCACCCAGGCCGGGGTCGCGTCAGCCGGCAGGGCGATCCGCGCCACGTCGCCATCGTAGGCCCGCGCCTTCAGCGTCGCGGCACGGCGCCCCGTCACGGCGAGGACAGGTTGACCCCCCAGAGCCAGAACCGCTGCAAGGCGTTTGCCTGCGAGCGTTTCCGCAGCCAGCACAAGATAGGGGGTCCCGTCATCTATGATGAGCGGCACGCCCATGCGCAGGTCGGCGCGCGCGCGTGCAAGCTGTTCTGTTGTATCTGGCGCGAGGCTCATGGCGCGTAATATCTCCGCTGGACATTGGCCCTATCTAGGCCAAGGTGACATGAAATGAAACAATCCCCCCTCAAACGCACACGAGACCGTGAGGTTTGAACACGAAACCTTGTTGGGTTCGTGTCTAACGTACATTTCACGAGTAATCGAACGGAGGTATGCGATGACGCAGCTCAAGAAGATTCTGTTGGTGGACGATGATGACGATCTGCGCGAGGCGCTGAGCGAGCAGTTGATCATGACCGAAGATTTCGACGTCTTCGACGCATCCAGCGGGGCAGAGGCGATGGACCGCACCCGCGAAGCGCTCTTTGATCTCGTGATCCTGGATGTCGGGCTCCCCGATACGGACGGGCGGGAGCTTTGCCGCCGGATGCGTAAGCAGGGTGTCAAAAGCCCGATTCTGATGCTCACCGGGCATGACAGTGATGCCGATACGATCCTCGGGCTGGATGCCGGTGCCAATGATTACGTCACCAAGCCCTTCAAGTTTCCTGTCCTGCTGGCGCGAATACGCGCGCAGCTGCGCCAGCATGAACAATCGGAGGATGCGGTTTTCCAGTTGGGGCCGTACACCTTCAAGCCCTCGATGAAGATGCTCACCACGGAGGATGACAGGAAAGTCCGTCTGACCGAGAAAGAGACCAATATCCTGAAGTTCCTCTATCGCAGCGAGGACGCCGTCGTCCCGCGGGACGTACTGCTGCACGAGGTCTGGGGCTACAACGCCGGTGTCACGACACACACACTGGAGACGCATATCTACCGCTTGCGTCAGAAGATTGAACCCGATCCCTCGAACGCCCGGCTGCTCGTTACGGAATCGGGCGGATACCGCCTGATGAGCTGATCCGCGATTTAATCGGGAACCATGCGCTGTCAGGCGGCGTTTGGGCTTTTGAGAGGCGGGGTTTTCATGACCCGCCACTCGGTTTGAACCCGTTTATGCGTCCGGGCAATGGCGCATACCTCCCTGTTGGACTGGCCGGGCTTTATGCCCGGCCTTTTTTTTGCCTGATAGTCCCCGGCAGACAGTACAGGCGCCCTGCATTTCGCATGGCAGCCGCTTTGCCCGCGCGTTAGGGTGCCCACCGAAGCCAACCAGCCGGAGCAGCCGATGTCCTTCAGCCTTGCCACGTGGAACATCAATTCAGTCCGCCTGCGCGCGCCTCTGGTGCTGCGCTTGCTGGAAGAACATGGGCCGGACGTGCTCTGCCTCCAGGAATGTAAGAGCCCGGTGGACAAGATCCCCTTCGAGGCGTTCCGTGAAGCGGGCTACAACTACATGGTCGCCCGCGGGCAGAAGGGATACAACGGCGTGGCGATCCTGTCCAAGATCCCGCTGGAAGACGCCGGTGATCAGGATTTCGCCACACTGGGCCACGCCCGGCATGTGGTCGCGAAGCTCGAAAACGGGGTCACGATCCACAATTTCTACGTCCCCGCAGGCGGCGATAAGCCGGATCGGGAGATCAACGAGAAGTTCGGCCAGAAGCTCGACTACCTCACCGACATGCGGGACTGGTTCCACAAGGAAAAGCCCGAAAAATCCATCCTCGTGGGGGATCTGAACATCGCCCCGCGCGAGGATGACGTGTGGGACCACAAGAAACTTCTCAAAGTGGTCAGCCACACCCCGGTGGAAGTCGAGGCACTGGGCGTGATGCAGGACGCCGGCGGCTGGGTGGACATCACCCGGCAGGACATGCCTACGGGCAATCTCTATAGCTGGTGGTCCTATCGTTCGCCCGATTGGGATGCCGCGGACAAGGGCCGCCGGCTGGATCACATCTGGGCCACGTCCGACATCGCGGCGGCCGGCCATTCGAGCCACATTCAACGTGTTGTCCGGGGGTGGGAACAGCCCAGCGACCATGCCCCCGTCTTCGCGAGTTTTGACCTTTGATAATTGGCGTTACGTCCTCATATAAGGGCAAACGCGACCAGCGAGGAATTTGAGACCATGGAACTGAACCTGTCACCTGCACCCGACGCCGATCTGATCAAGGACGGCTCCGAAGCTACCTTCATGACCGATGTCGTCGAAGCATCCCAGACCACGCCTGTTATCGTCGATTTCTGGGCACCATGGTGCGGCCCCTGCAAGACGCTTGGCCCGATGCTCGAAGACGCCGTGCGCGCCGCCAAGGGCGCGGTCAAGATGGTCAAGGTCAACGTGGACGAAGCGCAGCAGATCGCTGGGCAGCTTCAGATTCAGTCGATCCCCACCGTCTATGCCTTCTATAAGGGCCAGCCGGTGGACGGATTTCAGGGCGCGCTGCCCCAGTCGGAACTGAAGGCCTTTGTGGATCGCGTGGTCAAGGCCGGGGGTGGGGAAGCCCCCGGCGATGCGCTGGCCGATGCGGTCGAAGCCGCTGAGGACATGCTGGCGAACGGTGCGGCGGCGGATGCAGCCCAGACATTCGCCGCCATTCTGGGCGAAGACGACAAGCACGCAGGCGCCTATGGCGGTCTGGTGCGGGCCTATATCGCTATGGACGATCTGGAACAGGCGGAGGCTTTCCTGAACGGCGCACCCATCGAGATTTCGAAAGCGCCTGAACTCGAAGCAGCCTATGCCCAGTTGCAGCTTGCGCGGCAAGCCGCGAACGCCGGGCCGGTGGCCGAGCTGACCGCGAAGGTCGAAGCCGAGCCGGACAATCATCAGGCGCGTTTCGATCTGGCGCAGGCGCTCTATGCCAACGGCGATGCCGGGGGGGCGGTGGATCATCTGCTGGAATTGTTCCGCAAGGACCGTGACTGGAACGACGGCGCGGCCAAGACCCAGCTTTTCACCATTTTCGATGCCCTGAAACCCAATGATCCCGTGGTTCTGAACGGGCGGCGCAAGCTGTCTTCGATGATATTTGTCTGAGGTGGGGCGCGCACTAGGTTACGCCTCATGATCAAACAATCAGAACTGCCGGACACGATCGCGATCTTCCCTCTGGCAGGAGCCCTCCTTTTGCCCCGCTCGCGGCTGCCGCTGCATATTTTCGAGCCGCGGTACCTGCAAATGGTTGAGGATGCACTGAAAACGCCCGGGCGGCTGATCGGAATGATCCAGCCGAACGAGGTTCCGGGGCGGAACGGGCCGGGGCTTCACACGATCGGCTGTGCAGGGCGCATCACCCAGTTCTCGGAAACCGAGGACGGTCGCTACATGATCACGCTGGGCGGGGTGTCGCGTTTTCGGGTGCAGAAGGAAATCGAAGGCTTCTGCCCCTATCGCCGCTGCGAAGTAAGCTGGGAGGGATTCGACCGCGATCTGGGCAACGATGAAGAGGACCAGCAATTCCACCGGTCGGAATTCCTGACTCTGCTGAGCCGCTATTTCGATACGCGCGGCTTGTCCGCCGACTGGGACACGCTGAAGGAAGCCGATGACGAGTTGCTTATCAATTCGCTGTCCATGATGCTGGATTTCGATGCCGAGGATAAGCAGGCCCTGCTGGAAGCTCCATCGCTGCAGACCCGTCGTGAAACACTGGTGACGCTGATCGAATATTCCATGAGAGGCGGACAGGAAGGGGAGTTGATCCAATGAGCGATACAGAGGTGAAGATCGACCGCCGGATGCTTGAAGCGCTGGTTTGCCCGCGCACACAAACGAGCCTTTCCTATGATGCCGAACGGCAGGAACTGATCTCTGCCGCCGCGAATTTGGCCTATCCCATCCGCAATGGCATCCCCGTGATGCTGGTGGACGAAGCCCGCGTTCTGGACTGACTGCCCCAGCAGTATTTCAGAGCGGTCGCCCCCGCATGAGATGGGGCAGTTCCCCCGTCAGCCCCGCTGCTTCCCTGATGAAGCCGCGGCGCACCCCGGGCAGCGCATTGATCGCGGCCATGCCTGCGTCCCGTGCGAGGCGGATCAAGGGGTTATCGTTTGAAAACAACCTGTTGAAAGTATCCGTCGCGAGCGCCAGCGTCGCGTTGTCGAACCGGCGCCACTCCTGATAGCGGTTCAGCACCACTCGCGCCCCGATGTCTTCGCCACGTCTTGCGGCCTCAGCGATGACCTGTGCCAGCGCCGCCAGGTCCCGCAGCCCGGCGTTGAGACCCTGGCCCGCAATCGGATGCACCCCATGCGCCGCGTCGCCCACCAGCGCCACCCGGTCCGACACCATTTCCATCGCCAACGACAGGCCGAGCGGATAGGTGTACCGCTCCCCCGCCAGCGAAATTTCACCGAGGTGGTCGCCGAAGCGCGGACGCAGGACCTCCATATAGTCAGCTTCGGGAAGGGCGTTGATCTTTTCGGCTGTCGCGGCGGCTTCGCTCCATACGATGGAGGAACGGTTGCCGGTGAGCGGCAGGATCGCCAGAGGCCCCGGCGGCATGAAGAACTGATGCGCCACACCTTCATGCGGGCGGTCATGTTCGATCGCACAGACCAGCGCCGTCTGGTTGTAGCTCCAGCCGATGCGGCGGATGGCAGCGCGCCGTGCCGTGCCGGATGCGCGGCCATCGGCCCCCACGGCCAACCCTGCGCGCAGGGTTTCGCCCGATGCTAGGGTCAGGTTGATACCGGTCGCGTCAGGCTGCTGCGCGACGACCGTATTGCCCCTGCGCAAGGTGATCTGCGGCTCTTCTTCGACCGCGCGCATCAGCGCCGGGCGCAAACGGCGGTCCTCCACCATGTGGCCCATGGGGCCTTCCTCGATCTCCGCGTGATCGAAATGCATGAAGAAGGGCGAGGGGCCTTCGCCCGCGCGGCCGTCTGTCACCCGGATTTCCAGTATCGGCTGGGCTTGCTCCTCGATCTCGGGCCATACATCCAGCGCCTGCAACAGCCGGGTGGAGGCGAGCGCCAGCGCATAGGCGCGCCCGTCGAAACTGGCGCCCCCGGTAACTGGCTGTGGCGCCGCGTCGATCAGCGTCACGTCCTGGCCCGCCTGAACCAGCGCTAGGGCAAGCGCCGGCCCGTTGAGCCCGCCGCCGATGATCGCGATATCGGTATCCTTGGTCATGCGGTTTGATATGGGCGCGGGGTAGGGATTGTCCATGCACGGTGTGCCCGTTACCGTCCGCCGGAAGCAGGAGGAAAGAGCACATGCAGAAATGGCTGGCGATGACCGCGGTTGAGTTGGGCAAAGGCATCGATAACCGGGAAATCGACCCGGTGACTCTGTGCGAGACATTTCTGGACGCAATCGATGCGCACCCGCACCGCGACCGTATTTATGCACGTGTCACGCCGGGGCGGGCCATCGCCGAAGCCACGGCAGCCGCAGCACGGGCCGATAAGGGGCATCGCCTCTCACCGCTCGACGGTGTGCCGATCAGTTGGAAAGATCTCTTTGACACTGCAGGCATAGGAACGGAGGCGGGATCGAAGCTGCTGGAAGGAAATGTGCCCGACCGGGATGCTACCGTACTTGCGAACGCGACGGCGATGGGCCTTGTCTGTCTCGGCAAGACGCATATGAGCGAGCTGGCGTTTTCCGGTCTTGGCCATAACCCCAGCACCGCGAGCCCGCCCTGCGTCAACGACGAAGAGGCGGTGTCCGGCGGGTCGTCTTCCGGTGCTGCCGCCTCGGTCGCCTTCGGGCTGGCGGCGGCTGCGATCGGCTCTGATACCGGGGGATCGGTCCGCACACCCGCTGCATGGAACGACCTTGTGGGGCTCAAGACGACTTCGGGTCGCCTGCCGATGGAAGGCGTCGTGCCGCTGGCGCCGAAGTTCGACACCATTGGCCCCCTCTGCCGAAGCGTTGCCGATGCCGCCGAGTTGCTGGCCGCAATGGAGGGGCGCGCGCCTGCGGACATCGCCGCCGCTTTCGTGGACGGGCGCCGCTTCGCGGTATTGGAAACCTCTGCCTTCGATGACATCGACGAAGCGCCCCGCAGCGCCTTCGATACGGCGGTTTCCATAATGGAGGAAGCGGGCGCGCAGATCGAGAGAATCGCGTTCCCCGCCCTCGAAGACGTCATGCCGCTGAGCGGTTGCCTCTATACCTCGGAAGCCTACGGCATTTGGCGGGACGAGATAGAGGCAAACCCCGATGCGATGTTCAGCGAGATTCTGGAACGCTTTCGGCTGGGTCAGAAGTTTTCCGCCCCCGACTATGTCGCCGCATGGGCGAAGGTTGATGCGGTACGGGGAGAATATCTCCGTGCGACCGCGCGCTTTGACGGCGTGCTCGTCCCGACCGTGCCGATTCTGCCGCCGAAGCTGGATGAATTGAAAGCCGATCATGACTTCTATGTTGCGCAGAACCTCGCTTCCCTCCGGAATACGAGGATCGGCAATCTCATGGGTTTGGCGGCCATTACTCTTCCAACCGGAACGCCGTCCTGCGGGATCACGATCATGTGCTCGCCTTTCCATGAGGAACAGGCATTGCGCCATGCAGCGGGGATCGAAGAAGCCTTGGCCGAAGGTCGTTCCTGACCTGACCCAAAAGACACAACCGCACTTAGGCCTGTGTCTTTTTCTGGACGCCGGAGAGGCGCTTGGGTACTTTGGGGCAAACGGGGCGACAACGATCCCGGTCCTGAGGCAGTTTAATGATGTTTCCTGAGCGGTTTTCGAACCTTCCGGCCCATGTGTGGCCGCGTCTTCGTGCGTTGTTGGACGCGCACGAAGGGGGTGGGCCTGCCGTACACATGACCATCGGGGAACCGAAGCACGCCTTTCCGGAATGGGTCGTCGATGAAATCACCCGCAATGCGGCGGGATTCAACAGTTACCCGCCGAACGAAGGCTCGCCCGAATTGCGGCAGGCCATCACGAGCTGGATCGCGCGCCGCTACGGTGTGGGGCTTGATGCAGATACGCAGGTCATGGCGCTGAACGGCACGCGTGAAGGGCTCTACAACGTGGTGATGGCGCTTTGCCCTGAAACCAAGGGCGGCGCACGGCCTGCGGTTCTGATGCCGAATCCGCTTTACCCGGTATACATGATCGCCGCCATTTCCGGCGACGCGGAGCCGGTGCTCGTCCCCGCCACGGCGGAAAACGGACATCTCCCCGATTACGCCTCGGTGGGGGAGGATGTTTTGCGACGTACCGCTGCGGTCTACGTCTGCTCCCCTGCGAATCCGCAGGGCGCGGTGGCGTCGCGCGCCTATTGGAACGCGCTGTTCGATCTGGCGGAAAGGTACGATTTCCGCGTTTTCGCCGATGAATGCTACTCGGAGATCTACCGCGACGAGCCGCCGGTGGGGGCACTGCAGATCGCGGCGGAGCGGGGTTTGGACCTCAACCGGGTGGCGATATTTCATTCGCTGAGCAAACGGTCGAACCTGCCGGGGCTGCGGTCGGGCTTCGTGGCCAGCGGTGCCGATACGATGTGCGAGATTAGGCAGTTGCGTGCCTATGCAGGCGCGCCGCTGCCCCTGCCACTGCAACAGGCCGCCGCCGCGGTCTGGGCGGATGAGGCCCACGTCGAAGAGAACCGGGCGCTCTACGTCGAAAAGTACCGTATCGCGGACCGCATTCTGGGCAATGTTCCGGGCTACACCAGCCCCGAAGCGGGCTTTTTCCTTTGGCTCCCGGTCGAGGACGGCGAAGCGGCGGCACTGAAGCTCTGGCGGGAAACCGGCGTTCGGGTATTGCCCGGCGCCTATCTGGCAGCGGACGTGAACGGGCAGAACCCCGGCAAGACATACATCAGGGTCGCACTGGTGGCCCCAAAGGACGAAACGACACGCGGATTGGAAGCGATCCGTGACTGTCTGTATTCGACATGAGACGAGGGAAGCGAGCAATGGCATATCAGACACGCGGGCGGGATCCTCTGGTGGACAGCAACATGGCCGAGGCCATTGAGAAGCGGGGCAAGGAACTGCTCGGCCTCGGGCTTATCGCGCTGGGGATCATGGCGGCGATGATGATCGGCAGCTACACGCCCGACGATCCGAACTGGATGGTCAGCACCGACGCCGCCGTGCAGAACTGGATGGGGCGCATGGGTGCATCGCTCGCCGCGCCGCTGTTCATGATCGTGGGGTGGGGATCCTGGGGGATTGCTGCCGTCCTGTTGTTCTGGGGCGGGCGCTTTGCCCTCCACCGCGGAGAAGAGCGCGCCGTAGGCCGCCTGATCTTTGCGCCGATCGCCGTTGCATTGGGGTCGATCTATGCAGCAACGCTCACTCCTGATGCGGAATGGCTCAATACCCACAGCTTCGGGCTGGGGGGGCTGTTCGGCGATACCGTGATGGGGGCGATCCTGACGATGCTGCCCATCGGGTCGACCTTCACGGTCAAGCTGATGTCGCTGGTGATGGCGGTCTCCATCGTCGCACTCGGTGCCTTCGTGCTGGGGTTCACCCGGGCCGAACTGATGCGCATCGTCCGCTTCCTGATGGTCGGCACGATCATGGCCTATGCTTCGGCGATGAACATGGCGGGCCGGGGGGCTTCCGGCGCGGTACAGATGGCGCAGGGCATTCAGCAACGACAGGCACAGCGCCGCGAAGAGGCGCGGCTCGCCGCGGAGGAGGAGGCCGCCTATGCCGCTTCCCTGCCCAAGCTGCGGATGCCATCGATGAAGGGCGATCAGCGCCAAGAAGAAGACTGGAATCTGGACGAGGAGCCGAAGGGCAGCCTGCTGTCGCGTATGCCCGGCCTTATAAAACGCCCCGAAGCCATGCCGGAGCCGGAGCTTGTGGAGCCGGAACAGCATGTGGTGATCGACGAACCCCCCGGCGAGGACCGTATCAAGAGCAAGATTGCCGACGTCATCAAGAGCCGTGTCCGCAGCACCACCGCGCTGCATACGCCGCAGACCGCCCCGTTGACGCGGGGCAGGGGGCGGGGGCCGGATCCGCTGCTGCTCGACACCACGTCGCGTGCCGCGCGTCTGCGGCCCGAACCGCCCCTGACCGGCGGGTCGCGCGCCGGTGGACGAGTCGAACCCACACTTCAGGCGCCTGCCGCCCCTGCGTCCGATGGGACGCTTTTCGGCATGGGAGGCATCAGCCATTCCTTTGCGGTGGACGATCAGGTGGTCGAGGACTTCGGCCTGCCGCTGGAAGAGCCCGCGCCGCGCGCGCAACCTGCCATCCCCACGGCGGAGCCGCGCAAGCTAGTGATGCAACCCTCCCGCAAGCCGGTTCCGGCGAGCGAGCAGGCCAAGGCTGAGGCCCAGCCCGCCCTGACCTTCGAAGAGACCCATCCCGGTTTCGAACTGCCCCCGCTCAACCTGCTGGAAAACCCCGATACGGTGGAGCGGCTGCACCTCAGCGACGAAGCGCTGGAAGAAAATGCCCGGATGCTCGAAACCGTGCTGGACGACTACGGCGTGAAGGGCGAAATCGTCGCCGTCCGGCCCGGCCCGGTCGTGACGATGTACGAACTCGAACCCGCCCCGGGCCTCAAGGCGAGCCGCGTGATCGGGCTTGCGGATGATATCGCACGGTCCATGGCGGCGCTGTCGGCACGGGTTTCCACCGTGCCAGGGCGCAGCGTCATCGGTATCGAATTGCCGAATGAGAATCGCGAAAAGGTCGTTCTGCGCGAAATTCTCGCCAGCCGCGAATTTGGTGACGGCAACCACCGTCTCTCGCTGGCGCTGGGCAAGGATATCGGCGGTGATCCCGTGGTGGCCAACCTTGCGAAGATGCCGCATTTGCTGATCGCCGGTACCACCGGTTCGGGCAAGTCGGTGGCCATCAACACCATGATCCTGTCGCTGCTCTATAAGCTGACGCCGGAAGAATGCCGGATGATCATGATTGATCCGAAGATGCTGGAACTCAGCGTTTACGATGGCATACCCCACCTCCTGTCGCCCGTTGTGACGGACCCCAAGAAGGCGGTCGTCGCGCTCAAATGGGTCGTGGGCGAGATGGAGGAACGCTATCGCAAGATGTCCAAGATGGGCGTGCGCAATATCGAAGGCTACAACGGTCGCGTGCGCGAGGCACTGGCAAAGGGTGAAATGTTCAACCGCACGGTGCAGACCGGGTTCGATGACGAAACCGGCGAACCGGTCTTTGAGACGGACGAATTCCAGCCAGAGGCGCTGCCCTATATCGTCGTCATCGTGGACGAGATGGCCGACCTGATGATGGTCGCGGGCAAGGAAATCGAAGCCTGCATTCAGCGCCTCGCCCAGATGGCCCGTGCAAGCGGCATCCACCTCATCATGGCCACGCAGCGCCCGTCGGTCGATGTGATCACCGGTACGATCAAGGCGAATTTCCCGACGCGGATCTCGTTCCAGGTTACGTCGAAGATCGACAGCCGCACGATCCTTGGGGAAATGGGCGCCGAACAGCTGCTGGGCATGGGCGACATGCTCTATATGGCGGGGGGCGCGAAGATCACCCGCTGCCATGGGCCCTTCGTCTCCGACGAGGAAGTCGAGGAGATCGTCAATCACCTCAAGCAGTTCGGTGAGCCGGACTATGTGGGCGGCGTCGTCGAAGGCCCCTCCGAGGATGCGGAAAGCAAAATCGACGCGGTGCTGGGCCTCGGCGGCAATACCGATGGCGAAGACGCGCTTTACGATCAGGCGGTGCAGGTGGTCATCAAGGACCGCAAATGTTCCACTTCCTACATCCAGCGCAAGCTGGCGATCGGCTACAACAAGGCGGCGCGTCTGGTCGAGCAGATGGAGGACGAGGGGCTGGTTTCTTCCGCGAACCACGTGGGCAAGCGCGAGATACTGGTGCCCGAACAGGCCTAGGGATCAGATAGGCGCGGAACAACTGCACAGACCGCGTGTTGGCCTTTGAGGAGGCTGACACGATGGCGGATAAAAAGAAAGATTTGAGCGACATCCTGGATACCCTTCAGGACCTGTCAGAAGACAACGGCGATGTGAGTGTAGGTGACGTCGTCGAGAGCCTTGGCACCCGCAGCATCGGGCCGCTGATCACGCTGCCCGCCCTGCTGGTGCTGACTCCATTGGGCGGAATACCCAGCGTGCCGACGCTGATGGCAGTGATCGTCGCGCTTTTCGCCGTTCAGATCGTTATGCAGCGCAATCATTTGTGGCTACCCGATGCCCTCGAACGGCGCAGCGTATCGAGCGACCGGGTCCGGAAATCGGTTGAAAAAATCCGCCCCGCCGCCCGCTGGATCGACAGGCATTTCGGCAATCGCCTGAAATCCCTCGTTGAACAGCCCGCCCCGGCGATTGCGGCGTGCATCGTGCTGCTTTTGTCGGCGCTCGTCCCCCCGTCAGAGGTGATCCCGTTTGCGGCAATGGTTCCGATGGGGGCGATCGCCCTGCTGGGTTTCGCGCTCACGCTGGAGGACGGGCTGCTCATGCTGCTGGGGCTCGGTACCGCCGCCGTGGGCATCATACTGGTATGGACGTGGATCTTCTAAGCAGATGTCAGCCGCCTGATATCGCATATCACCGCCCGAGCGCCTAAGTGCTCTCATGAAGACTTACAGGAAACAGGATCGAACTATGCGATTTATCACTTCCGCTCTCGTCGCGCTGACGATCGGCCTCATGACGCCCATCGCCGCGCAGGCTCAGAAACTCTCCTTGAACGAGATTTCGAGCTATCTGAACGGCATTTCCACCGCGAAGGGTGAATTTACCCAGATCAACGATGACGGGTCCATCAGCACCGGCACCATCTACATCAAACGGCCCGGCCGCGTGCGTTTCGAATACAACCCGCCCGAATCTGCTCTCGTAGTGGCGGGCAGCAATACCGTCGTGATCTACGACAAGAAATCCAACCAGCCTGCAGAAACCTATCCGCTGTCCAAGACGCCGCTTTCGATCATTCTGGACCGGTCGGTAAACCTTGGCCGGGCGCAGATGGTGACGGGCCATACATACGACGGCACGGCAACCATCGTCACCGCGCAGGATCCGGCGCATCCCGAATACGGAAACATTCGCCTGAAGTTCACCGGCAACCCGGTGGAACTGCGCCAGTGGGTTATCCGTGACGGTAACGGGACGACAACGACAGTCGTTCTGGGGGATTTGCAGAAAGGTGTGAACATGCCCAACAGTCTGTTCGACGTAGGCTCCCCGGGGTCGGCACCCCGGCAGTAACGCATTTCGGTGATACCGCGCTGCAAAGGAAAGGCCCCGGCACTGCCGGGGCCTTCTTTGTTCAGCGCAGGCGGCAGCCCGCGATCTGGCCCTGATACATACGGGCGCGAGCGTCGACCTTGCCCGCAACGCCAATCAGCCAAGCCTTGCTGTTGTAGCTTTGCCGGGAATAGCCGGTATGGCCTTCGTGATAGGCAAGGTACTGGTTGCGTGCGTCATGAAGCTGGATACCGTTTCGGGTAAAGCTCTGATTCATGTACCAGCCCATGAAATCTGTGGCATCGCTGATCCGGTCGCGCTGCGCGCGATGGCGACGTTCTTTCTGCTGATATTCTTCCCACGTGCCATCGAGCGCCTGTGAATATCCGAACGCACTGGACTGCCGCCCCATCGGGATGACCCCCAACACGTATTTGAACGGCGTCCGCGCATCCGACACGAACTTGCTTTCCTGATGAATCGTGGCCATCTGGACGTGCATCGGCACACCCCAACGGCGTTCGGTGGCTCTGAAGGCCTTGTAGTATTCGGGGCGCTCTTTCAGGATCGTGCAGGCGTTATCCAGATCAGCCGGTGCGGACCGATCTGCACCGCCGCCGCAGGATGCAACCAGCAGCACGATTACCATGGCGCGAAGGGATTTGCTCATTTGCCTCTCGCTATGTCGTTTTTTTATTTTGCCCCGAAGGTAGCCGATTCTGGGGCGTTATCCCAATGGAAATTTCCTGAAATCCCGGGGGCGTAGCAAACTGGGCGCACCTCCGCCTGAGATATGTTAACATCGCTTCTGAGACTGGGAGGCTCCCGCCGGGGCACCATTGTAAGGCGGATGTTCACAAACTGTTTCCCACGAAAATGTCCCGTGGGGTTGGACAAAACGCCCTTGAACCGAATACTAACGAAAGGTAGGGGCTGTGATGTCATGCTACGAACACGTGCGAAATATCACTTGGGCCAGGTCGTCCGCCACAAGAAGCATCCCTTCCGTGGTGTGATTTTCGACGTCGATCCGGAATTCGCCAATACCGAAGAATGGTACGAAGCGATCCCGGAAGAGAATCGCCCGGTTAAGGATCAGCCGTTCTACCATCTGCTGGCCGAGAATGAGCAGAGCTATTACGTGGCCTATGTGTCGGAGCAGAACCTCGTCGCCGATTATTCAGGCGAACCGGTGGATCACCCCGACATTCCCGATCTTTTCGGCCCCTTCACCAACGGCGCCTATCCCCTGCATTTTCAACTGAACTGACCCGGCCGGTTTCCCGGCTGGAGCCTGCTCAGTAGCCCAGGGCGCATCCATCTTTGCGCGGGTCGCTCGCACCTTCGAGCACGCCGTCCTGCCTTATCCGGATGGCCTGCGCGCCGCCGATAGCCGTAGGGGGTGCTACGACGGTATGTCCCATGTCGGAAAGTTCGCGCCGCACGCTTTCGGCATAGCCGTTTTCGACCCTCAGCTTGCCCCCGTCTGGGAAGGCACGGGGCGCATCGATGGCGCTTTGCAGGTCCATCCCAAAATCGAGAAGGTTCGACACCAGCCGGGCATGGCCATGCGATTGATATTGCCCGCCCATGACGCCAAAGGGAATTGTCACCCGTCCTTCTTCGCGGATGATACCGGGGATGATCGTGTGCATGGGGCGTTTGCCGCCCTTGAGCTCATTGGGGTGCCCTTCCTGCAGGGTGAAACCGGCGCCGCGGTTCTGCAACAGGATGCCGAAGCGGTCCGACGCTATGCCCGAGCCGAAACCGTGGAAGATCGAATAGATCATCGACACGGCCATGCCATCGCGATCCACGACGGTGATGTAGATCGTGTCCTTGTGCACGGCTTCGGATACATCCGCGGGGGACGCCATGGCGCACTTGGGATCGATGAGATCTGCAAGGCGGCGGGCGGTTTCCGGTGATAGGATGTGATCCAGCCGGCTTGTATGGTCCGGATCGGCAAGGAACCGGTTGCGCGCGTCGTATGCCAGCTTCGCCGCTTCCGCCTCGATATGGGCCCGCTGGGCACCGAAAGGTGCCATATCGGCGATGTCGAAATGCGAAAGGATGTTCATCATCAGCAGGGCCGTCGCGCCCTGACCGTTGGGCGGATGCTCGAGTACCTCCATCGACTTGTAGGTGCCGCTGACCGGTTCGACCGCGTCGCAGGCGACATTGGCGAAATCCTCGGCCGTATGCAGGCCGCCCCCGGCCCTGAGGGTGGCGATCATGTCTTCGGCAACTTCGCCCTCGTAGAAGCCCGCGCGGCCCTTCTCGGCTACTTTGCGCAACACTTCGGCCTGACCGGGTGCGCGAAAGAGCGTCCCTACGGCGGGTATCTTGCCATTGGGCAGGAAGTATTCCCGTGCCTTTCCCTGCAACGTTCCCGCATCGTTCGCCCAGTCGGAGGCAACACGCGGGGCAACGGGCACGCCCTCTTCCGCGTAGCGGATGGCCGGGGCCAGCAAACGGTCGAGCCCGAGTTTACCGACGGTGTCCGACAGGTGGCAGAAGGCATCCACCGCGCCCGGAATGGTCACTGCATGGGCGTGGTGCAGCGGTACGTCTTCGTATCCCGCTTCGCGCAGACGCGCGGCGTCGGCAGCAGCAGGGGCGCGGCCCGAACCGTTCAGCGCCTTCACCTCCTCGCTGCCGGCGGGGGAATAGAGAACGAAGCAGTCGCCGCCGATGCCGGTCATCTGCGGCTCACAGATGCCCAGAAGAACGGCGCCCGCAATGGCCGCGTCCATCGCGTTTCCGCCCTGTTCCAATATGTCGACAGCAACCTTCGCTGCGAGCGGATGGGACGTGGCGCACATGCCGTTCGTGGCCAGAACGGGCGAACGGCCGGGAAGATGGAAATCACGCATAGGGGCACCTCATACTGCTATGCGCGAACCCTATCGCGCGTTGCAGGGGGTGCCAATGGCCGGTCTTGGGGGGGAAGGTTCCTCGGCACCGCGCACTGGGTGGGGGCTATGAAACGCGGTGCCGAGGTGAGCTATATGCAGCTACAGGAGCATCTATGCCGGTGGACCGTGGCGTCAATGTGATGCAGCCGGGGCGATTTCGCGAAAGAATGTGCCCAAAGCATGGCGTGGGGTTTTTAGGCCGCGCCCTGACCGCCCAGCGGCAACCGCATCGCCAAATGATTTTTCCCCCGGCGCCGGGAATAGGACACGTCGTCGGTCAGGGTATGGATCAGCATCCAGCCGAATCCGTTTTCCTGTGGAATAGGTGTTGGTTCGGTCCGGGGAGGGGGGCAATCATCGGGCATCGGGCGGCCCCCATCGGTAATTCGGATGTCGAGCGCCCGCTCGCCGTGGCGGCACATGATGTCGACGGGGCAGGCGACACGGGCGGCCCCGTAAGCATGTTCGACAATGTTGTTCAGTGCCTCGGCCAGAACGATTTCAACAGCGTCCCTGTCCTCCGCGCTCAGCGATAGGGGGGAAAGGCCGCCCAGCAAACGGGCCAATGTGGGCCTGATTTGCTGTGCTTCAGCCTTCATCCTTGCGCAGAGGGCGAGGCGCGCGGCGGGCCGGTTCATGCGGCGGACGCCCCTGCCGGTAGGGGGTGCGATTCAGCCAAGATCGTCGACCGCAGCTTCGCGGGTCGGGTAGACGGCAAAGACGCTGTCCATCCGGGTCAATTTGAAAACCCGCGCAACCGTGGGGGTAAGGCCGGAAAGAACGAGTTCCCGGTCGGGTGAGAGGTGCTTCATCGTGGATACGATGGCGCCCAGCCCGCTCGAATCGATGAACTCGACTTGGGAAAGATCCAGAAGAACCGCGCGCTGTGCCACCTCGGTCAATTGGCGGACCCGCTCCTTGAATTCCAGTGCGACCGCGGCATCGATCCGCCTATCCTGCACGGTGACAACGCACAACCGCTCTTCATTTTCGGCGCTCAGTTCCATAGACATACCCGTGATCCGGTGCGTCTTTGGGCATATCCGGCAAAGCTTACCAATTGGTGATGATCCAGCGGAGGAGAACGACATGCGGAACGTGGTGATTGCAGGCGCGGCGCGGACACCCATGGGGGGCTTTCAGGGCGTTTTTGACGGGATGACGGCCTCCGACCTCGGCGGGGCGGCGATCAAGGCGGCGATGGCGGGTGCCGGTGCTTCGAAGGTCGAAGAAGTTCTGATGGGATGCGTATTGCCCGCGGGGCAGGGACAGGCACCGGCACGGCAGGCGGGTTTCAAGGCCGGTCTGGGCGAAGAGGTCCCCGCGACCACCCTCAACAAGATGTGCGGATCGGGCATGAAGGCGGCGATGATGGCCTTCGACCAGATCGCGCTCGGCCAAGCCGATGTCATGGTTGCCGGCGGGATGGAGAGCATGACCGCCGCCCCCTACGTTCTGCCCAAGATGCGCGGCGGCGCCCGGCTGGGCCATGGTGCCGTCATCGATCACATGTTTCTGGACGGGCTGGAAGACGCCTACGACAAGGGTCGCCTGATGGGCACCTTCGCCGAGGACTGCGCGGAGAGCTATCAGTTCACCCGCGAGCGGCAGGATGAATATGCGCTGGCCTCCCTCTCCCGCGCGATCGAGGCACAGGAATCGGGTGCTTTTGCCGATGAAATCGTTCCGGTCGAGGTGCGGTCGCGCAAGGGCGCGGCCACCATAGACGCCGACGAACAGCCAGGAACCGCCCGCCCCGACAAGATACCGCAGCTGAAACCAGCCTTCCGCGAGGGGGGTACCGTCACGGCGGCGAATTCATCCTCCATCTCTGACGGGGCGGCCGCACTCGTGCTCGCGAGTGAAGAGGCGGCCGAGGCTCAGGGCCTGCAGGTACGCGCCCGTATCGTCGGCCATGCGAGCCATGCGCAGGCGCCCGGCCTCTTTACCACCGCCCCCGTACCGGCGGCGCAAAAACTGCTGGAGCGGATTGGCTGGAAGAAGGAGGACGTTGACCTGTGGGAGGTGAACGAAGCCTTTGCTGTCGTGCCTCTGGCCTTCATGCATGAAATGGGCCTCTCCCATGACATCGTGAACGTGAATGGCGGGGCCTGTGCCTTGGGCCACCCCATCGGGGCCTCGGGGGCGCGGATCATGGTGACGCTTCTCAACGCGCTGGAAAAGCGGGGGCTGAAGCGCGGTGTCGCGGCGATCTGCATCGGCGGGGGCGAAGGCACCGCGATTGCCATCGAGCGCCCCTGAGTCCCTTATGCTGACCGTCGATTATGACACGTTGAAAGCCACTATCGCGTCGCTCTGCGCGGGGGAGGACGACCCCGTCGCTTTGATGGCGACCATCGCCTGCGAAGTGCATCACGCGGATGACCGGTTCGACTGGACCGGCTTTTACCGCGTGGTCGCGCCGGAACTGCTGAAGATCGGGCCTTATCAAGGCGGGCATGGGTGTCTGGTGATACCGTTCAGCCGGGGGGTCTGCGGGGCGGCGGCACGCAGCGGGCAGGCGCAGCTCGTACCGGATGTGGATGCCTTCCCAGGCCATATCGCCTGTGCAAGCTCCACACGGTCAGAGCTTGTTCTGCCGGTGTTCGGGGGGAGCGGCCAGCTGCTCGGGGTCTTCGATATCGACAGCAACCAGCCGGATGCCTTCACAGAGGATGACGCAAGCCATCTGACTGAAATTCTGAACGAAGCCTTCGCGTCCGTGAAATAGTTCTGGATTTTTTCACGATGTTGGGGCAGCGTGAAAAAAGCTTACCAGATTTCACGGCATGACGATGCAGCATAGCCTTCCTGAGCGGACAGAGACCTTGGGCGCCGACCTGCGCGCCCTGCGCAAGGCGCGTGGTCTTACGCTGGCATCGCTCGCCGAAAAGCTCGACCGCTCCGTCGGCTGGCTCAGTCAGGTGGAGCGGGACAAATCCGAGCCCTCGGTCGCAGACCTGCGGCAGATCGCCCGGTGCCTCGATGTATCGGTCTCCATGCTGTTTCGGCACGATCCGGCAGAGGCCGAAGAGGCGGGCTATATCGTGCGGCGTGGCGGGCGGCGGGCGATCGGGTCTTCGGTCGCAGGGCTGGTGGAGGAATTGCTTTCGCCGGACCTGACCGATGACTTCGAAATGGTACATTCCACCTTCTTGCCCCACAGCCGGATCGAAAGCCCGGTCGCGCGGCCCACGCAGGAGGTGGGCTACCTGATCTCCGGCACGCTCGATATCGAGATCGACGGGCGCTGGCATGTTCTGAACCCCGGCGACAGTTTCCGCCTGCGCGGAGAGGCGTTCCGCTGGGCGAATGCAACCGACCACCCTGCCGTTGCGATCTGGGTGATCGCCCCTCCGGTCTATTGAGCCATGAGTTTCGAGGCATGGATCATATTCGCGCTGTTCTGGGCCGTCTTCGTCACCACGCCCGGACCCAACGCGGTGAACTGCATCAGCAACGGGATGAACCTCGGCTTCAGGCGGGCGATGATCGGGGTCCTTGCGATTCTGACCCAGGCGAGCCTGTTTCTGCTGCTTTCTGCACTGGGTGTGACGGCCCTGATTGTCGCCTCGCCGCAGGCGTTCTTCATCGCCAAGCTGATCGGCGCGGGTTTCCTGATATTTCTGGGGCTGCGCGGCCTGATGTTGGCATCGCGCCCCGTTCAGATGACGCACCGTCCGGCGGCGTCGGTCTACTTCCGCGCGCTCGCCATTGCCACGATCAACCCCAAGAGCGTTGCCGGCTACCTTGCGGCCTTTTCTCAGTTCGTGCAGCCCGGGGTTCCGATCTGGGACCAGATGGCGCTGATCGTCCCAACGGCGCTGACCCTCACCGCGCTCAGCTATACGGGGTTCACGGCCTTGGGCGCGGGGCTGGGGCGGGCCGCATTGGGCGCGGTCTTCAACGCATGGTTCCGCCGCGTGATGGCCCTGTGCTTCATCGTTTACGGCGTGCTGCTGGGGTCCGCTACTCCTGTCGGGGTGCGGTCATGACCCGGTTGCGCAGCCAGTACCACCGGGGCGCGGCCCCATCGACGATACCAGATTCAAGATCTTTCCTATCGAGAGGAGCAGCACGATGAGTGACTTTCCGACAACGGCCCACGTGGTCATCATTGGCGGCGGCGTGGTGGGGGTATCCTCGCTCTATCACCTCGCCAAGGCAGGCTGGACCGATTGCGTCTTGCTGGAAAAGAACGAACTGACGGCCGGTTCCACATGGCATGCGGCGGGCAATTGCCCCAGTTTCTCCACCTCCTGGGCCGTGATGAACATGCAGCGCTACTCCCTCGGGCTTTATGCCGGGCTGGAGAAGGAAGTCGATTATCCGATGAACTACCATGTCACGGGCTCCGTCAGGCTGGCCCATGGCAAGGAACGGATGATGGAGTTCGAGCGCGCACGTTCCATGGGGAACTATCAGGGTCTCAGCCTCGAGATGATGGACCTTTCCGACCTGAAGGATCGCTACCCCTTCCTCGAAACCCACGACCTTGCAGGCGGCCTGTGGGATCCGGATGACGGCGATATCGATCCGGCCCAGCTGACGCAGGCGTTGGCGAAAGGCGCGCGCGACATGGGCGCGCGGATCGAAAGGTTCTGCCCGGCGACGGGTGTGAGTCGGGATGGCGGCGAATGGATCGTTCATACGCCCAAGGGCGATATCCGCTGTGAAAAGGTGGTGAACGCCGCCGGTTACTACGCCCAGCGGGTGGGGGAATGGTTCAAGCCCTTCGGCGGGCGTACCGTGCCCATGACGGTCATGAGCCACCAGTATTTCCTGACCGAGGAAATCCCAGAATTGGCGGAATGGACGCGCGAGAATGGGCGCAAGGTGCCGCTGCTGCGTGATGTCGACAGCTCCTACTACCTGCGGCAGGACAAGAACGGTCTGAACCTCGGCCCCTATGAACGCAACTGCAAGGCGCATTGGGTCACGCCCGAGGATCCGATGCCCGAGGATTTCTCCTTCCAGCTCTACCCCGACGATCTGGAGCGGCTGGAATGGTACATCGAGGACGCGATGGCGCGCGTGCCCCTGCTCGGCACCGCCGGGGTGGGCCGGGTCATCAACGGGCCGATTCCCTATGCCCCCGACGGTCTGCCGCTGATTGGCCCCATGCCGGGGGTGCCCAATGCCTACGAGGCCTGCGTATTCACCTTCGGCATCACGCAGGGCGGTGGTGCGGGCAAGGTGCTGGCGGAGTGGATCACCGAAGGACAGACGGAATGGGACATGTGGGCCTGCGACCCGCGCCGCCTTACCGCTTACGCAGATCAGGATCACAGCGACCAGAAGGCGATGGAGGTCTACGGCCACGAATACGCGATGCATTTCCCGCATCACGCATGGCCTGCGGGGCGGAACAAGCGGCTGTCACCGCTGCACGACCGGCTGAAGGAAGCAGGTGCGCAGTTCGGCAGCTACAATGGGTGGGAGCGGGCCAATTGGTTCGCAAAGCCGGGCGACGACACCTCCGAAGAGGCGACCCAGACCTGGGACCGCAACGGGCCGTGGGCCCCGCGTATTCAGGAGGAATGCGAAGCGGTTCAGACCGGCTGCGGCATCCTCGCGATTTCGGGCTTCACCCGATTGGCGGTGGAAGGGCCGGGGGCGCGCGACCATGTCAACGCGCTCACCGCGTCGCGCCTGCCGCAGCCGGGGCGGGTCGGCTTGGCCTATTTCCCCGATGACCGGGGGCGTATCCTGACCGAGATGTCGGTGATCCCCCGGAGCGACGACGCCATCTGGCTGATTACCGCCGCGCTGGCGCAATGGCATGACCGGGACGTGCTGAAGCGAGACCTTCCCGAGGGGGTCGAAATACATGACCGCAGTGACAAGTACGAATGCCTGCTGGTGACCGGGCCAAAGGCGCGCGATATCCTCGGCCCCCTCACGGACGGCGATCTGTCCTTGCCGTGGCTATCCTTTCAGGAGGCAAAGGTCGCGGGCTACGACTGCGTGCTGCTGCGCGTGTCCTTCGCGGGCGAACTGGGGTGGGAAATCCACTGCGACATGGCCGACGCCCCCGCGATCTGGGATGCGGTGACGCAGGCGGGGGCAAAGCCTTTCGGCATGTTCGCCCTCAACTCCCTGCGGATCGAAAAGGGATACCGCGCGTGGAAGGGCGACCTTTCGACGGATTACTCCCTGCTCGAAGGCGGGCTGGACCGTTTTGTCAAACTGGACAAACCGCAGGACTTCCCCGGCAAACAGGCGCTGCAGAACGAACGCCAGCAAGGGGTGAAGAAGCGCTTTGTGACGCTGAAGGTGGATGCGGGCGAACAGGATGCGCCCTATATGTCCACGATCTGGCACAACGGCGAAGTTGTCGGTGAAACCACCAGCGGGGACTACGGCTACCGGGTGGGGGCCTCCATCGCGCTGGGCATGATCCGCAGCGATCTGGCGGAACCCGGCACCCGGGTGGAGATAGACATTTTCGGTGATCGACGCACGGCGGAGGTGCAGCCCGATCAGCCCATGTGGGACCCTCAAAACGAAAGGCTGCGCGCATGACCGCGATCACGCTTCTGGATGGCGGGATGGGCCAGGAACTGGTCCACCGCGCCGGTGACAAGCCGACACCGCTCTGGTCGACGCAGGTGATGCTGGATCATCCCGGCCTGGTGGCCGAGGTTCACCGCGATTTTACCGAAGCCGGGGCCAGCATCGCTACGACGAACACCTATGCGATCCACCGGGACCGGCTAACGGACACACCCCTTGCAGGGCAGTTCGCCGAATTGCTCGACCTCGCGCTGGGTGAGGCGAAAGCCAGCGGCGCGGGGCGCATCGCGGGGTCGATCGGGCCGCTGGCCGCGTCCTATCGCCCCGATCTGCATCCGCCCGCCCCGGAGGCCGTGCCGATTTATGCAGAGGTGGCGGGGCTGCTCGCCCCGGCCTGTGATCTGCTGCTTTGCGAAACCGTGGCCTCCGTCCTCCATGCCGAAGCGGTTTTGGCGGGGACCGTGGGGAGCGGCCTTCCCGTCTGGCTCGCCTGCACGGTCAGCGATACCGATGGCACGCGCCTGCGGTCGGGCGAACCATTGGCCGAAGTGCTGCCGCTGCTCGAAGAGCACGCGGCGGCGGCGGTGCTGGTCAACTGCTCCGCCCCTGAGGCGATACCAGCGGCACTGGCGGTGCTGGCAGAGAGCCATCTGCCATTCGGTGCCTATGCCAATGCCTTTGAGCGGATCACCGAGGATTTCCTCAAGGAGAAACCCACTGTCGATGCCCTGCAGAGGCGGCGCGATCTGACGCCGGAGGTCTACGCGGAACACGCGATCGGCTGGCTCGACGCGGGCGCCACGATTCTGGGGGGATGCTGCGAGGTCGGCCCTGCGCATATCGCGGAAATCGCCCGCCGCCTGGGCGCGGCAGGGCATGACATCGTCTAAAGGAGCAACGCGATGACCGATATACCCGAAAGGGCGCGCGTGGTGATCATCGGCGGGGGTGTCATCGGATGCTCCGTCGCTTACCACCTTACCAAGCTCGGTTGGCAGGACGTCGTGCTGCTGGAACGCAAACAGTTGACCTCCGGCACCACGTGGCACGCCGCGGGGCTGATCGCGCAACTGCGCGCTACGGCGAATATGACGAAGCTCGCCAAGTACAGTCAGGAACTTTACGGCAATCTGGAAGAAGAGACCGGGGTCGCGACAGGTTTCAAACGTTGCGGGTCGATCACCGTGGCCCTGACGGACGAACGGCGCGAGGAGTTGTTCCGGCAGGCCGCCATGGCGCGGGCCTTCGGCGTGGACGTGGAAGAGATCTCTCCCGGCGAGGTCAAGCAAAGGTATGAGCATCTGAACATCGACGGTGTCACCGGCGGCGTCTATCTCGACAAGGACGGGCAGGGCGACCCGGCGAACATCGCACTGGCGCTGGCAAAGGGGGCGCGCCAGCGCGGCGCCCGCGTTATCGAGCGCACCCGGGTGAGCGGAATCCGGCGGGAAGGCCGCCGGGTGACGGGCGTCGACTGGGAACAGGGCGCTGAGACGGGGCATATCGCCTGCGACATGATCGTGAACTGCGCTGGTATGTGGGGTCACGAAGTCGGGCGAATGGCGGGTGTCAATGTACCGCTGCACGCCTGCGAGCATTTCTACATCGTCTCCGAACCCATCGCCGGGCTAACCCAGATGCCGGTGCTGCGCGTCCCGGATGAATGCGCCTATTACAAGGAGGACGCAGGCAAGATCCTCCTTGGAGCCTTTGAACCTGTCGCCAAGCCATGGCGGCTCGATATTCCCGACGCCTTTGAATTCGACCAGCTGCCGGAGGACTTCGATCATTTCGAACCGGTGCTGGAGGCCGCCGTTGCCCGGATGCCGATGCTGGCCGATGCGGGCATACATACCTTCTTCAACGGGCCTGAAAGCTTCACCCCGGACGATGCCTATCACCTTGGCCTCGCACCCGAGATGGACAACGTATGGGTGGCCGCCGGCTTCAACTCCATCGGTATCCAGTCGGCGGGCGGGGCCGGGATGGCGCTGGCGCAATGGATGGAGGACGGTCAGAAGCCCTTTGACCTCGGCGATGTGGACATCACGCGGATGCAGCCTTTTCAGGGCAACCGCCGCTACCTGCGCGAACGGTCGACCGAAACGCTAGGGCTGCTCTATGCCGATCACTTCCCCTATCGCCAGAAGGCCACCGCCCGGGGGGTACGGCGCACACCGTTTCACCGCCAACTGCTGGAAAACGGGGCCGTCATGGGCGAGTTGGCCGGGTGGGAGCGTGCCAACTGGTTTGCCCGTCCGGGTCAGGAGCCCGAATATTCCTATTCGTGGAAACGGCAGAACTTCTTCGACAACGTCGCGGAAGAGGTGAGGGCGGTCCGCACCAACCTTGGCATGTACGACATGTCCTCCTTCGGTAAGATCAGGGTCGAGGGGCGGGATGCGACCGCCTTCATGAACCATGTGGGGGGTGGCCAGTACGATGTCCCGGTGGGCAAGATCGTCTATACCCAGTTCCTCAACCCAACTGGCGGCATCGAAGCGGATGTGACCGTGACCCGGCTGAGCGAAACGGCCTATCTTGTGGTGACGCCGGCAGCCACCCGGCTGGCGGACGAGACATGGATGCGACGGCACATTGGCGAATTCAACGTGGTGATCACCGATGTCACCGCAGGCGAAGGCGTGCTCGCCGTGATGGGCCCGAAGGCACGCGACCTGCTGCAGGCGGTCAGCCCGAACGACTTTTCGAACGCGTCCAACCCCTTTGGCACGGCGCAGGATATCGAGCTGGGGCTGGGGCTCGCTCGGGTCCACCGGGTGACATACGTCGGAGAACTGGGCTGGGAGGTTTATGTGAGCGCCGACATGGCCGCCCATGCGTTCGAGACCTTGCATGCGGCCGGGCAGGAATTCGGGCTGAAGCTTTGCGGGATGCACATGATGGACTGCGCCCGGATCGAGAAGGGATTCCGCCACTTCGGGCATGACATCACGCCCGAAGATCACGTGCTGGAAGCAGGGCTGGGCTTCGCGGTGAAGACGGACAAGCCGGACTTCATCGGGCGCGATGCCGTGCTGCGCAAGAAGGACGAAGGGCTTTCGGCCCGGCTGCTACAGTTTCGTCTAAAGGACCCCGAACCGCTGCTCTATCATAACGAGCCAATCCTGCGGGACGGGAAAATCGTGGGCTATCTTTCCTCCGGCGCCTATGGCCACCACCTTGGCGGGGCGATGGGGTTGGGCTACGTCCCCTGCCGCGGCGAGACGGCGGCGCAGGTGCTCTCCTCCCGCTACGAGATCGACGTGGCCGGAACCCGCGTGGCGGCGGAGGCTTCTTTGAAGCCGATGTATGATCCCGCCTCCGAGCGGGTGAAGGTTTGAGGCTGGAAGCGGGGCACTAACGGGTCTAAGGGGAAGGGAGGGGGGCCAGCCCCCGCCGCCGCGCCGCGGCGGCTCCCCCGGGATTTACGACCATTTGGAATACCGTGATGCGCAGCCCCGACGCCCTGACGCCCAAGACGAACGAGGATACCCCGAGCGGCCTTGCCTTTGCGCTGGCGGCCTATTTCCTCTGGGGGTTCCTGCCGCTTTACATGAAGGCGCTTGCGCATGTGCCGGCGGCCGAGATCGTGGCGCATCGTGTGATCTGGTCTGTCCCCATCGCCGCGGTGGTACTGATCGCCATGCGCCGGACCGCGGCCCTGCGCGAAGCGATCCGCTCACCACGTATGCTGGCCATGGGCTGCGTCACCGCTGCGCTGATCTCGGTCAACTGGGGCATCTACGTCTGGTCGATCGCATCCGGCCACGCGCTCGACGCCGCGCTGGGGTATTATATCAACCCCTTGTTCAGCGTGCTTCTGGGGGCCGTTTTGTTGGGTGAACGCTTGTCCCGGGCACAGCTTCTGGCCATTGCACTGGCGGCGGGGGCGGTTCTGGTCCTCATCGTGGATGCGGGCCGTGTACCCTGGGCGGCGCTCGGCCTGACGTTGAGTTGGGGGTTCTATGCGCTGGCCAAGAAGAGCCTGCCGATTGGCCCGAACCAAGGCTTTTTGCTCGAAGTGCTGATCCTTCTGGCCCCGGCCACGGGATACGTCCTTTGGCTGATGATGACGGGGCAGAGCCATTTCGCGACGGGTGTACCGCTCAACACTTGGCTGTTGTTCGGCTGCGGGGCGGTCACGGCGGTTCCGCTGCTGTTCTATGCAAACGGGGCGAAGCTGTTGCGCCTGTCGACGATCGGCGTGTTGCAGTACATCGCACCCACGATGATCTTCCTTGTGGCGGTGTTCATCTTCGGGGAAGAATTCGGTCGCGCCCGGATGATCGCCTTTCCGATGATCTGGCTGGCGCTGATCATCTATACGACGTCGATGGTGACAGGTCTTCGACGGGTACCGCGCGTCAGCTGAGCGCCGAGCGATGCTTCAGGAACGCGGGGTCCTGCGCGACGCGGGCGTTCATTGCCTCGCGCAGCGCGGCAACAGATTTCAGCGGTCGCATGACCACTTCGAAGGTCTGTACCAACCCATCCTGATCGAGGGTGATGAGGTCCACGCCCACGGCATCGAGATCGCCTATCCTGCATTGGAATTCCAGCGCCCAGTCGTTGCCTTCCCCCATGATGCGCCGATACCGGAAGTCACTGAAGACTTGCCCCACATGTCCCAGAACCGCGGCCACCGCGTCGCGGCCTGTCCATGTGGCCCAGTAGGTGGGCGGCATGAAGCGCACGTCTTCGGCCAGAACTGTCGCGATGGCTTCGGCATCGCCCTTCGCCACGACCTGTTGGATAGTCTCGATCGTCGGATGCATGGGAAACCTTTCGCATGATGGCTTGTCATCGCATGCTACATTTGAGACGCACGGGAATGGAAACCCAATACGACCCGCCTGACGTTCCGTTATCCGTTCTGCACGAAGACGCAGATGTGCTGCTGGTGGACAAGCCCAGCGGCCTGCTTTCCGTGCCCGGCAAGGGGCCGGAACTGGCGGATTGCCTGCTGAGCAGGGTGCAGGTGGCATTTCCCGATGCCTTGCTGGTGCACCGGCTAGATCGGGACACTTCGGGCGTGATGATCTTTGCGCTGACCCCCCATGCGCAAAGGCACCTTGGCCTCCAGTTCGAGAAGCGGATGACCAAGAAGACCTATGTCGCCCGTGTCTGGGGCGTTCCCGCCGACAAGACTGGGACAGTCGATCTGCCGCTGATCGTCGATTGGCCCAACCGGCCCCGGCAGATGGTTTGCCACGAGACCGGCAAACCGGCCCAGACGGATTGGCGGGTGATCAAGGCGGAAGGCGATACCGCCCGCGTGCGGCTGCATCCGCGCACCGGGCGCAGTCACCAGTTGCGGGTTCACATGCTGGCGTTGGGGCATCCGATACTGGGTGATCCCTTCTATGCCGAAGGTCCCGCGCGGGATTATCCCCGTCTGATGCTCCATTCCCAGGAATTGCGGTTCAATCATCCCCAGGGCGGCCATTCCACCAAGGTGCGCAGCAAGGCACCCTTCTAGGAACCGATGCGGATCCAGCTCTCCGGCAGGATGTCGGGATTGCGCTGGTGGGTATTCGCGAACCAGCGGGAAGGGGCGGCAACGCGCTTTTCCGGGTTACGGTTCAGCCAGGCCGACCACCAGCTGAACGTCGAATTGGCGATGACGTTGTGCTGGCAAAGCGACATCAGCCGCATATCCTCATGCGCCGTTTCCCGCCCGTTGAGATCCACGACAACCTTCTCGAAAGGTACCGCGAGGTTATCGCGCGCCCAGCCGGGATCGTCGGAAAAGACAAAAACGGTCGGTGCCTCGGCCAAACCGTCCGTTACCGCCTTCAGCGCAGCATCGTAATAGGCCTGATCGCAGACTGCTGTGGCCCCCAGTGCCACGTAATCGCCCCGCCTTACATGCAGGGCGACAGAAGGGCCCGCCGCGATGCGCTGCGCCATTTTCGTATTCTCTTCAGACATGGGCGGGGTCATGACGAAATCTTCCCGCAGCCTGTCTTCGATATCGGCGAAATATTTCTGGCTCTGCCAATAGCCGTGCAAATAGCTTTCATCCCCCCAGGTCTCGAAAGCCGGATCGTATCCCAGCCCCCTTTCACGGCGCAGCACGGGACGACGGCCAAAGAGCCGCCAAAGCAGATACCCCAGCATCCGCTCGTCCCGGTCGGGAGGAAGCCTGTGGGGCGGGACAACCGGCAAGTCAAAGACGGTGGTAAGCTCGCCCTGCCCCTTGGCGAGGGCACGCCGGGGGTCGAGTGCAACCTCCACCCCCAGCCGCGCGGCAAGCTGGGCCGCGGCTGCGTATTGGAACATTTGATTGCCGAGGCCCCCGTGCAGGCGGGAATAAATCATGTGTCAGCGTGCCTTTCGCGTCGGTCGTGGCCTTTGTAGGGTAAAGCCGAACCGATTGCCCAGATCAAAAGGCCGCTGCCCATGACCGTACCCAGCGAACTGCACAAGCTATGGAAGCTGGCAACCGACCCCGCATTCCGGGCGCGCAAACGCCTGATTCGGGAGTTTCGGGCGGCACATGGCCGGGGAACCCCCCTGCGATACGAGGGGCTGAAGCCAGGCGATGTCGTGCTTGACCTTGGCGGCTACCTCGGCGATTGGGCGGCTGCCATGACGGAGCGATATGGCGTCACTGTCCATGTGTTCGAGCCGCATCCCCGCTTTGCAGCCGCAATGAACGGGCGTTTCGCAGGACGGGCCGACATCCGGGTTCACGACTTCGCGGTGGGCGCAAGGGAAGGCAGCCTCGACCTTACGGATGATGACAATGCCTCCTCCGCGCTGGTCAGGGAGGGACCCAAGGTCACAGGTACGGTTCGCCCGGTGGAAGAGATTTTCGACGACCTTGGTCTGGACAAGCTGGCCGTGGTCAAGATGAATATCGAAGGTGGCGAATATGATCTTCTGCCCGCCTTGATCGACAGCGGGTTGATCGCCCGCATCGACCGGCTGACGGTCCAGTTTCACCACTACACGGACGCCCAGATCGGCCAGCGCGAAGCGATCCGCGACGTGCTGAGCCGTACGCATGACTGCGTGTGGCAATATCCGTTCATCTGGGAAGAATGGGCCCGCAAACCGCGCTAGATGCGGGAATGCGGGCCAGATGGGGGCGGTATTTCCCCCGATGGTCAGGGCAGCCTATTCAGCGGCCCAGCCCGATACGGCCTTCACCTCGAGAAACTCCTCAAGACCGAAGATGCCGCCTTCGCGCCCGTTACCGGACTGCTTGTAGCCGCCAAAGGGCGAACCCTGGGCAAAGCCTTTCCCGTTCGTCTCCACCATGCCGGAGCGAAGCTGGCGTGCCACGCGGCGGCGTTTGTCGGTGTCGGACGTCTGGATATAGTTGGTCAGGCCATAAGGCGTGTCATTGGCGATGCTGATGGCCTCGTCCTCCGACTCGAAGGGGATGATCGACAGCACCGGGCCAAAGACCTCTTCCTGCGCGATGGTCATGTCGTTCGACACATCCGCAAAAACGGTGGGCTTCACGTAATAGCCCCGGTTCAGCCCATCGGGACGCCCCAGACCGCCGGCGACAAGCCGTGCTTCGGACATGCCCTTTTCGATCAGGCCCTGAATCTTGTTGAACTGCGCTTCGGAAACGACAGGCCCGATATGCCTGCCCTCTTCGGAGGCGGGGCCCACGTGGGTATTGCGCGCAACCTCGGCTGCGGTTTCCACGGCTTCGTCATAACGCGACTTGTGGACCAGCATCCGGGTCGGCGCGTTGCAGGACTGGCCGGAATTCCGGAAGCAGCGGATCGCACCCTGCTTGGCGGCCTTGGGGTCCGCGTCCTCGAAGATGATGTTGGCGCCCTTGCCGCCGAGTTCCAGCGATACCCGCTTCAGCGTGTCCGCCGCCGCCTTGGAAATGGCGATACCGGCGCGTGTGGAACCGGTGAAGCTGACCATATCGACGCCGGGGTGCGCGGAAAGCTGGCTGCCCACGCCCGCGCCATCCCCGTTCACAAGGTTGAAGACGCCCTTGGGAAAGCCTGCCTCATGCACGAATTCCGCAAAGAGCAGACCCGAAAGCGGTGCGATCTCCGAAGGCTTCAGCACCATGGTGCAGCCAGTCGCCATCGCCGGAATCGCCTTCAGCACGATCTGGTTCATCGGCCAGTTCCAAGGGGTGATCAGCGCGCAGACACCGATGGGTTCCAGCAGGGTCTTTTCGGAATCCGTGAAGTCGCGCTCGAAAGAGAAGTCTTCGAAGGCCTTCAGGAAACCTTCGATGTGCCAGCTACCGGCACCGACCTGCTGCGCGCGGCTCATTTCGATCGGTGCGCCCATTTCCTTGGACATCGCCTGCGCCATTTCCTCGGACCGGGCCTGATAGATCTCCAGCAGTTTGCGGATCAGCTGTGTCCGCTCTTCCTTGGATGTATGGGACCAGCCGGGGAAAGCTGCGCGTGCCGCTGAAACGGCGGCGTCCGTATCAGCCTGATCGCCGAGCGAGATGACGGCGCATTGCTCTTCGGTTGACGGGTCGATGACGGCATAGTCATTGGCCTGCTTCGGGGCGACCCATTCGCCATTGATGTAAAATTCGCGTTTCTCGATCATCGTGATTCTCCTCTTGGCTTCGGCATATGTCGGGGCTGCCCCCGGCCAAATTCGCGCCACTGTGTCACCGCGCTTCTCACTCTGCAAGAGAGGGGATGAAACGGGCAGGGAAAGTACCTATCTTCCGGATACCGACCATAATGCATACCGGAGGACACCATGAGCTTGCGCATAAATGACACCATCCCCGATCTGACCGTCGAAACCGATCAGGGCAGCATGTCGCTGCACGACTGGGTCGGGGACAGCTGGGCGATCCTCTTTTCGCACCCCAAGGATTTCACCCCCGTCTGCACGACGGAGTTCGGCGCCGTGGCCCAGCTCGCCGATGAGTGGGAAAAGCGCGGCACCAAGGTCATGGGCATCTCCGTCGACGGGGTGGAAGACCACAAGAAGTGGAAGAACGACATCAAGTCGGTTTCGGGCGCTGAACCGAATTTCCCCATTATCGCAGATGACGGGCTGGAGGTTGCGAAGGCCTTCGACATGCTGCCTGCCGATGCCTATCTGCCCGACGGGCGTACCCCGAACGATAGCGCGACCGTGCGCGCGGTCTTCATCATCGGGCCTGACAAGCAGTTGAAGCTGAGCATGACCTATCCGATGACGGTGGGCCGTAACTTCGCCGAGATCCTGCGCGCGCTGGACGGTCTGCAAACCTCCACCGGCAAGGGCGTGGCGACACCGGCAAACTGGAACGTTGGCGACGACGTCATCATTCCCGCCACCGTTTCCGATGAGGATGCGAAGGCCAAGTTCGGCTCTTTCGACAAGAAGCTGCCCTACCTGCGGACGACCGCCGCGCCGAAGTAGAGCTCAGGGCTTCTGCGGACGCAGGGCCACCTGCGCGCGGTACCATGCGCGCCGTATTTCCCGCATCGGCTTTGCGCCGGTGCGGGTTTTGCTTTGCGCGGTGGACCCCCCCAGTTCATGGGCGATTTCACGGTTACCGTTGGGCAGAATGGTGTGAACCGACTGGCCTGTGACCCAATGCATCTGCAGCCATGTGTCCACAGGCCGGTCGATCACCTCCGACGCCAAAAGCAGATGTTCCGCGGCCTTGCGTCCCACGATCTGGCAGCAGGTCTGCAAGCCGATCCGTCGCGGTAACATCAGCTGCATTTCTGCGTCAGAAGCCAGCACCGCGGCGGGATTTTCCCGGTTCTTGGGCGGCAGGCGGACGTACATCTGCGCCAATGGCTGGTCCTTCAGAAGATCGAGGGCGCGCGCGAACAACTGTTGTTCCACGGCCAGATCGTCCTCGACGATGATCGCGTGATCCAGTCCCTCCTCCACGATCTTGCGCCAGCAGCGCCGGTGGCTCTGGAACACGCCGATCTCGGCCGGGGAGAGCGGGAAGGGGTAGGGGGGGCGATGCAGATCTCCCGGGCGGGTCTGCACGCCGGCCCGTTGCGCGGGGTCGCGCCCGTCAACCGCATCCACAACCTCTGCGTCCGGCAGGTCCAGCAAGAGCCGATCCACATTCGGGCGCCGCGCGGTGCTGCCCGCCATGTGGATGATGAACGACCGCATCAGCGAAAGCGGTGGATGGCCAGCAACAGGATCATCATTCGGCGCCGGCAGACTGGGCATTGAAGGTGAACAGCTTTTCGCCCGCAATGGTATATCCATCGATCAGGCCCTGGGCCCGCGGGCCGGTCAACCAGTCCTCCAGCGCGCGGGTCGCGTCGGCTTTCACGTGGGCATGCCGCTCCGGGTTGACCGGGATATAGGCGTATTGGTTAAAAAGGATAGGATCCCCCGCAAAGACGATGTCCAGCCCCGCCTTGTTTGCGAAATTGAGCCAGCTTGCGCGGTCGGACAGGATATAGGCCTCCAACCCGGCGGCGGTATTGAGCGCGGCCCCCATGCCGGAACCGACGGGTTTGTACCAATCACCAAAGCTTTCCGGATCCAGATCGGCGGCTGCCCAGAGCGCGAGTTCCTTCTTGTGGGTGCCGCTGTCATCCCCGCGGCTGACGAAGGGAGCCAGCGCGGTGGCGATGGAACGAAATGCCATGGGCGCATTCTCCGCCACGCCTGCGGTGGCCGGATCGTTCTGCGGCCCGATCAGGACGAAGTCGTTATACATGATTTCGCGGCGATGTGTGCCATAGCCCGCTTCGACGAAGGCGTCTTCGGCCTTGCGGGAATGGACGAGTATCGCATCCACATCCCCCGCCTCTCCGAGGCGGAGCGCCTGTCCCGTCCCCACGATGAGCAGTTGAACCTCCAGCCCTGTATCTTCCTGAATGGCGGGCAATAACAGGTCGGCAAGGCCGGAATTGGCGAAAGAGGTGGTAACGGCCAGCTTCATCGTTTCGGCCTGTGCGGCGAAGGCGAAGAACAGGGCGGCAGTAATGGTAAGAATACGCGTCATTCGAGAATGTCTCCCCTCAGGAAAGCGGCCAGTTCGGCTGTGCGCGGGCTGCGCAGACATTGTTCCGCCGGGCCGGACTCGTGAACGGTTCCGTTAAACAGGAACAGAATATCCGTGGCAAGGCGCTGCGCCTGGGCAAGGTCATGCGTGGACATGACGATCCGCGTCCCCGCATCATGCGCCTTTTGCAGAAGCGTCTCGATCTCCCGCATCGAACGCCCGTCCAGATTGGCGCAGGGCTCGTCCAGAAACAATATATCCGGTGAACGGATGAGCGCGCGTGCGAGGGCAAGCTTCTGCTTTTCACCGCCCGATAGCTGCGGGGCGGGCCGATCCAGCGCGCCCGAAAGGCCGATGGCCCCCGCCCAGTGTTCGACAGCTTCCGCGATATCCTTTTGCCGCGCCCCTGCAAGGCGCAGCGGATAGGCGAGGTTTGCCCGCACGCTTCGGCGCAGCATGATGGGGCTCTGGAACACGTAGCCCTGACGCTGGCGCGCCTCTGCCGCGGGGAGCGACCATTTCACATGGCCGCTGCTGAGCCGGGAAAGCCCGTGGATCGTCTTCAGGAGGGTCGTCTTGCCCGCCCCGTTGGGGCCGAGCACGATGGTAAAGCCCCGCGGCCCCAGTTCCAGATCCACCGGGCCGAGCAGCGTCTTGCCCCGGCGCCGCACCACAGCCTGTTTTACCCGTACCGGAAGCAGCGCAGTCACCACCGGCCCTCCTGTTCCGTCCGTGACAGCGCGTGGGTCACGAGGTTCACCGTCAGGGCCAGCAGGATCAGCACGAACCCCAGCCCCAGTGCGAGCGCGAAGTCGCCCCGGCCTGTTTCGAGCGCGATCGCGGTGGTCAGCACGCGGGTGGCATGGTCGATATTTCCACCGACGATCATGATGGCGCCCACTTCGCCGATGGCGCGGCCAAAGCCTGCCAGCGCCGCCGTCAGGAGCGCACGCCGACCGTCGAGTATGAGGGTGAGGATACGTTGCCCCGGTGTGGCGTTGAGCGAAATGAGCAGGTCGTGGTACTCGGCCCAGAGGTCGCGCATCGCCTGATGCGTGACCGAAGCAATCAGCGGGGTGATGATGATGACCTGCGCGATGATCATCGCGGTCGGGGTGAACAGCAGGCCCAGAACGCCGAACGGGCCGGATCGGGACAGGAGCAGATAGACGATCAGCCCGACCACCACCGGGGGCAGGCCCATCAATGCGTTCAGCACCGCGATGGCCCAGCGGCGGTAACGGAACCGGCGAATGGCCAGCCATGTGCCCAGGGGCAGCGCGATGAGACAGGCGATTGCCAGTGCCGAAAGGCTGACCTGCAGCGACCTGAGTGTAATTTCCACCAGATCGGCATCCAGCGTCACGATCAGCCTGAATGCAGCCGCCAATCCGGCCCAGATATCATCCATGCGGACGGGTCGTCAGATACGTGCTCACAAGAAGGCTGGACGTGTTCAGTTACCCAGTCGGACGCTGTCGCGCGATACATCCTGACGCGGATAGATGTCTGATTGGGTCAGCAGAAGGTTCGCACCGACAGTGATGACGATCAGTGCGACCATCGAAACGATAAAGGCTTTCATTCGGTGTCCCCCGATTGCGTGGCTTTACGCAGATAGTCGATTAAATCGCGGCGGTCCACAGCTTCGGCGATCCGTTGCATCGGCATCTTGCTTCCCGGAATGTAATGGTCCGGCCCTTCGTCGAACAGGGCATTTATCGATTCCGGTGACCAGACGATATCGGAATTCCTGAGTGTTGCCGAATAGGAATAACCCGGAACGCTTCCCGCCCGCCTGCCGAAAACCCCGCGCAGCGTCGGGCCGGCACGGCGTGCGCTGTCCTCTGTCAGCGTGTGGCAGATGGAGCATTTGCGCATGAACTGCCGCTCACCGTTATCCATGGTTTCGGGGTCGCGCAGGAAGCTGCGTGTGCCTGCCGCCATCTTTTCCACCGAGTCCAGAATGTCCACGGGCCATGAATACATCACATCATCGAGCCCGCCCGCATGGATGTTTTGCCCGTCGGGCGAAAAGGCGAGCGCCCAGATGGGCCCCCGGGCCGTGGCGCGAAAATCCCGGACGATCCGTTTGGCGTTCAGGTCTATGACCATGATGTATCCTTCGCCATCGCCTACGGCCAAAAGCGAGGACGGCGCGTGATATGCCATGGCGAGGATCGGGCGCCGCTCCAGCGTGTAGTCGGCGATCTCTTTTCCTTCCGGGTCGACGATCCGGGTCACACCGTCCACCGCGCCATAGGCGATCCGGCCGCCGTCTTCGTCGAGGATCAGCCGGTTCACGCCGAACCCGTGCTGGACGATCTGGCGCAATTCCTGCCCGGTGGCCACGTCCCAGAGGCGAATGGTTCCATCACTCGACGCGGAATAGAGCAGGCGGCCCCCGTCCCCGAAAGCGATGGCATTGACACCCTGTTGGTGCCCTTTAAGGAATGTGCCCTCTCCGCCCGCGGTTGGCCATAGGCCGATGGTTCCGTCCCAACTGGCGGTGGCAAAAGTTTCGCCCCCGGGGGCGATGGCGATGTCTGTGATCTTGCCCTGATGCCCTTCGAACCGCTGCGAGGTACCTGTAACGAGGTCCCACAGGATCGCGGCGAAGTCATCGCCTGCTGACAGCAGGTGCTGGTCGTCGAGCCATGCGACAGCGTTGGCGGCGGCACGGTGCCCTTCGTGCCAGCTCGGCTCGGCGCCGTTCCATGTACCGACGGAGTAGTCGAAGCTTGCCGTGGCAATCGTGCCCGACGGCGCCACGGCGATGTCCATGATGGGGCCGCCGTGGCCTTTCAGTGTAAAGAATTCCTGCGCCTGCGCGGGCAGTGACAGCATCAGCAGTGCAACCGTGACCGCCCGCGTGCGCATGTTATTCGGCGGGATGCGCGGTGGCCGGGGGGGCATCCTTGCGGGCCATGACCTCGTCCGCCCAGATGCTGTGATGTTCACGCGCCCACTCAAGGTCCACCTTACCGGACCCCATCGCTTCGAAGGCGCCTTCCATCCCCAGCGTACCCAGATAGATATGCGCAAAGATGACAGCCATCAGCACGAAGCTGACCATTGCGTGCCAAAGCTGCGCATACTGCATTTCCGCTTGCGGGCTGAGGTTCGTATCAAGCGCGGCATAGCCGAAGAGCTGTGGCAGCCCCAGATCGTTGATCTTGGAGAATGTGGGCCCGAAGAGCGAGAATTCGAACGGGAACAGCATCGAAAGACCAGAGACGGAGATGGACGCGCCCAGAATGATGACCGCCCAGAAGATCAGTTTCTGACCGGCGTTGAATTTCTTCGCCGGAACATGTCCGCCACCGAACATACCGCCGCCCCGCATCAGCCATTTGATGTCCGTGCGGCTGGGCAGGTTGTGAACGACCCACATGAAGAAGACCATGATCAGCGCCAGCATGAACGCCCAGGAAACGTTGTTGTGGATCCACTTGGACCCGGTCGCCAGAACGGAGAAGGCTTCGAGCCCGAAGAGGGGGATCAACGTGGTGCGACCGAAAAGGGTCAGCAGGCCGGTCAGGCCTAGCAGAATGAAGGAACCGGCAAGCAGCCAGTGCGCGAACCGCTCGATCCCCTTGAACCGTTCGATGCGGACGCCCGCGCGGTCATGATCCAGCCGGATACGGCCGCGGATCAGATAGAAGAGCGCCAGCAGGATCAGCGTACCACCCAGCAGCCAGGCGCCGTAGGTCGCCAGGGGGCCCCGGCGGAAATTGAGCCACCACATGCCGTTGTCCTGCATCAGGACGGTAGCCGCCGGTCCGTTGTTGGAGGCCGTCACGTCGGCCGCGTTGGCACGCAATTCGCGCCAGAGCGCGGGGTCCGAAGCACCGCCCAGCGTTCCCAGCGGCGCCGCTTCGGGCGCGCCTTCGCGATCATCGCCGGTGCTGAGCGGGATGTCGGCCCCGAAGGGCCGGTCCTCGCCGCGCTGACGGGCCAGAATATCTTCGAGCGTTTGCTGCCCGTTGTTTTCGAACTGCAGGTTCGTGTCGTTCAGCGCGTCAGGCGACGGCGCCGTTTCCTGCGCGGTCGCCATCCCTGCGAGGGACATCGCGAGCAAGAGCGGGAAGAGAATGCGGGATAGGACCATTTGAACCTCCATGGGCACCGGATCGGCTTGGCTTCAGTCTAGTATGCGCGGTCCTGGGTGCAAGCTGCACGTGGACCGGGCGGAAAACGGCCCGCCAGCGAAACGCTGACGGGCCCTGTCTTGGTGGCGGCCTTTGCAGGCCGCGATCAGCCGCCTTTTTGGTCGTAAGCCGTGCCCCAACCCCAGGCGCCCGACCCGAAGCCGCGTGCAACGACACGCTCGCGGTAGATGCCCGAGACGACATCGCCGTCACCGGCCAGCAGGGCCTTGGTGGAACACATCTCGGCGCAGATCGGCAGTTTGCCTTCCGCGATCCGGTTGCGACCGTACTTCTGGAACTCGGCGGCGGAGTTGTTTTCCTCCGGACCACCGGCGCAGAAGGTGCACTTGTCCATCTTGCCGCGCGAACCGAAGTTCCCGGCCTGGGGATACTGCGGCGCGCCGAAGGGGCACGCGTAGAAGCAGTAGCCGCAGCCGATGCACAGGTCCTTGGAGTGCAGGACGATGCCTTCCTCGTTCTGATAGAAGCAATCGACCGGGCACACGGCCATGCAGGGTGCATCGGAACAATGCATGCAAGCGACCGAGATCGAACGCTCGCCCGGTTTACCGTCATTGATCGTCACGACCTTGCGCCGGTTGATGCCCCACGGCACCTCGTGCTCGTTTTTGCAGGCTGTCACGCAGGCGTTGCATTCAATGCAGCGTTCGGCGTCGACGAGAAACTTTGCTCTTGCCATTGGTTGGTCTCCTTACGCTGCCCAGATTTTGCAGAGAGTGGCTTTGGTCTCCTGCATCTGGGTTACTGAATCATAGCCATAGGTTTGCGCGGTGTTGGTGCTTTCGCCCAGAACATAGGGGTCTGCACCGTCCGGATAGCGGCTCCGCAGGTCTTCGCCTTCGAAATGGCCACCGAAGTGGAAGGGCATGAAGGCCACGCCGGCCTCGACCCGTTCGGTGATAAGGGCCATCACGCGGACCTTGCCGCCTTCAGGACCTTCGACCCAGACCATGTTGCCTTCCCGGATGCCCAGGTTGTTGGCGTCGCGGGGGTTGATTTCCACGAACATGTCCTGCTGCAGTTCCGCCAGCCACGGGTTGGACCGTGTTTCGTCGCCGCCGCCTTCGTATTCGACCAGACGACCGGAGGTCAGGATGATCGGATACTCTTCGGAGAAGTCGTTCTGCTGGATGGAAGCGTACATCGTGGGTACGCGCCAGAACTTCTTGTCCTCGTAGGTCGGGTAGTCTTCGACCAGATCGCGACGGTTGGTGTAGAGCGGCTCGCGATGGAGAGGAACCGGGTCAGGGAAGGTCCAGACCACGGCGCGCGCCTTGGCGTTGCCGAAGGGAGCACAGCCATGGGCGATCGCCACGCGCTGGATGCCGCCCGAAAGGTCGGTCTTCCAGTTCACACCACCGGACTTTTCTTCGTAATCCGAAGGAATGTCCCCGGTGAAGGTCTGTTCGCCCACTTCCTTATCGCTGCCAGAGGCACCCTCGGCAGGCTGCGTGGTCACCCGGTTGAGACGGATACCTTCATCGAAGCCGGCCACGCGGTTGATGGAATTGGCCTCTTCGTCGGTCAGGTCCTTGTCCCACCCAAGCTGCCGGAGCATCGCCACGGTGAACTCGGGATAACCGTCCTGAATTTCCGAACCGGCGGAGTAGACGCCTTCGGCAAGCAGGTTCTCGCCGTCCCGCTCCACGCCGAAACGGGCGCGGAAGGTCAGGCCACCGTCAGCCACCGGCATCGACATGTCGTAAAGGTTTGGCGTGCCGGGGTGGTTCATCTCGGGGTTGCCCCAGCTCGGCCACGGCAAACCGTAGTAGTCGCCGTCTGCCGGCCCACCGTTGGCCCGCAGGGTCGTGCGGTCAAAGGTGTGCTGGTTCGCCATGTGCGTCTTCAGACGCTCCGGGCTCTGACCGGTGTAGCCGATGGTCCACATGCCGCGGTTGAATTCGCGTGTAATGTCCTCGACGTTCGGTTCATCGCCGTCCATGCCGATGTTGCGGAACATCCGATCGTGGAAATCGAACTTCTTGGCGAACATCGAGATGATCGTATGGTCGGGCTTCGATTCGAACAGCGGCTCGACGACCTGATCACGCCACTGGAGCGAGCGGTTCGATGCGGTAACGGAGCCGCGGGTTTCGAACTGTGTCGCCGCCGGCAGAAGGTACACGCCGTCTGTCCGTTCCTGCAGAACCGCCGAAACCGTCGGGTAGGGGTCGACCACTACCATCAGGTCCAGCTTTTCCATCGCGGTCTTCATTTCCTTCATCCGCGTCTGGGAGTTCGGCGCATGACCCCACAGGACCATGGCGCGCGTGTTGTCCGGCTGATCAAGGTTTTCCTTGTCTTCCAGCACGCCGTCGATCCAGCGGCTGACCGGAATACCGGTCAGGTTCATCATCGGCTTTTCGTCATAGACGGCAGTGGAGAACCGGCCCTGAAGCCATTCCAGCTCTTCGTCCCATACACGTGCCCAGTGGGCCCATGCACCGGCGGACAGGCCGTAGTAGCCCGGCAGGGTATCGGCAAGAACGCCGAGGTCGGTTGCACCCTGAACGTTGTCGTGGCCGCGGAAGATGTTGGTTCCGCCGCCGGCTACGCCCATGTTGCCCAGTGCAAGCTGAAGGATGCAGTAGGCGCGGGTGTTGTTGTTGCCGTTGGTATGCTGCGTGCCGCCCATGCACCAGATCACGGTGCCGGGACGGTTGTTGACCAGCGTGCGCGCAACGCGCTTGAGCTGGCTGCCGGGCACCCCGGTAACGCGCTCGGTCTCTTCCGGTGTCCAGTTGGCCACTTCGTCGCGGATCTGATCCATGCCCCAGACACGGGTGCGGATGAATTCCTTGTCTTCCCAGCCGTTGTCGAAGATGTGGTAGAGAATACCCCAGATCAGCGCGACGTCGGAACCGGGACGCATCCGCACGTATTCATCGGCATGGGCCGCGGTGCGGGTGAAACGCGGATCGCAAACGATGAGCGGCGCGTTGTTCTGCTCCTTGGCCTTCAGGATGTGCAGCAGCGACACCGGGTGCGCTTCGGCGGGGTTGCCGCCGATCACGAAGATCGCCTGGCTGTTGTGGATGTCGTTGTAGCTGTTGGTCATGGCGCCGTAGCCCCATGTGTTCGCAACGCCCGCAACGGTAGTAGAGTGACAAATCCGCGCCTGGTGGTCGACGTTGTTGGTGCCCCAGTAGGCGGCGAACTTGCGGAACAGGTAGGCCTGTTCATTGGAATGCTTGGCCGAGCCGAGCCAGTAGACGGAGTCAGGGCCGCTTTCTTCGCGGATCTGCATCATCTGGTCGCCGATCTCGTTGATCGCCTGTTCCCAGCTGATCCGCTTCCACTGACCGCCTTCTTTTTTCATCGGATACTTCAGGCGGCGTTCGCCATGGGCGTGTTCGCGCACCGAAGCACCTTTGGCGCAATGCGCACCAAGGTTGAAGGGGCTGTCCCAGCCGGGCTCCTGCCCGATCCAGACGCCGTTCGACACTTCCGCAACGACGGTACAACCGACAGAGCAATGGGTGCAGACCGACTTGATGGTTTCGACGGCGCCGTTGACGGCGGCCGCTGCGCTGGCCTGTGTGACCGATCCCGCTGTCGCGGAAATGGCTGCCAGACCGCCGATCGCGAGGCCCGATCCACGCAGGAATGCGCGGCGGTCCACGGACTTTTCGGCGATATCCGACAGTATGCCGGACCTTTGTGGGCGTCGTGTGACCCCGTTCGTCTTTTTCCGAAGCATGTTGTCCTCCCTGGATGCCCGTTCCGCATCATTCTTATCGTGGCGGGCCTGATGGTATCTCCCGGTTTCATGGGCCGGGGTGTTGGTTGCTTTTGTTCAGAACCGCGCGGAGTCGAGATACGCGCGGGTGTGTTCGGTATCCTGCATCCGTTCCGATTGCAGATCGACCGGCTTCGCTTCCCCCGCCGACGGCGTGCTTGCAACAGCGAGTGCTGCCGCAGGCGCGGCTGTACCGGCAAACTTGAGGAAATCGCGGCGGTTCGCGCCTTTTGTTTTGTCTTTCATTGGGATGTCTCCCTTCCTGTTGTGCGGAGCATCCCCCGCGGTTTGGTGGCAGGCATCAGCCTGCGGTCATGCGAAAGGCTTCGCGTTCGATATCCATAAAGGCGGCGCCGACAGCGCCGACCCCGGCATAGAGGACCGAATTCTTGGCCCCCTGCAGATCGGTGTAAAAATGCTTTGCCCAGGGCGCGATGTGGCGGTTGAAGAAGGCGCGCTGGCGCTCTTCGCTCGCCGGGGCACCGAAGCGGCCCACGATCATGCCGCCCATCATTTCCATGAGAGAGGCTATGTTATCCTCGGGCTCGAACACGTTGGGGGCCCGCGATATCCGCAGCGCGGACATGTCGTTGCGCAGCACGGCGAGCGGTTTTTCGTTCAGAAAGCCGGTGAGGTAGTAGCTGGCATAGGGCAGCAATTCGCCGCGCCCGAGGCCGATGAACAAGGCGTTGAACTCCGATTCTGCCTGCTTGGGCGACACGGCAGCAGCCGTACGGGCAAGCCCGGAGATCGCGGTGCCGAGGTCGCTGTTTTCGTCGCCGGAAAGCGCTGCGGTCTGCTCAAGCAGCGCGGCTTCAGGCGGCCGTGCAAGCAGCAGGCCGAGAAAGTTGTAAAGATCCGCGCGCAGGCGGTCTTCGCTTTCCACGCTCACGGTCGGCTTTGTATCGGTGGCAAGACTCATGCGCCGTTTTCCCCGTAATGAAATGTCATGCGGCGCGGCGCGGGCCGGGGCGCTTCTTCGGTCGCGTCCGCGGGTTCGACAGCCGTGGACAGGGCCTGCGGTTCTTCTGTTTCAGCGCTGTCGGCTTTTGCCACTGCGATATCTTCTGCTGCCACCGTTTCAGTCCCGGTGGATTGCTCTGAGAGCGCAAGCGCCTCGGCTTCCTCAGCGGTTGCTTGCCCTGCAGGCACCTCATCGGACTGTTCCACCGCCTTGCGGGCCAATTCTTCCACATGGCGCCGCAGGCCTTTGCCGACCTCATAGCTGGTGGTAAAATTGGTGACGGAGGACGCCTGGGTGTAGTCGTCCGCGTAATCGACGAGATCATCGAGACAGGCGAGCGCCGGATCGGATACCCAGAGCTTCCGCAGCGCACGGTTCCGCAGGTGGGCAGGGATCGCCTTTGCCATGAAGGCCGTAAAATCGTCGCCCCGTTTCAGATCGTCGGGATCGGGGAGGTCGAACCGCTCCAGAAGCTCCGTATCGCTACATTCTGCAAGCGCGGCCTGCTCGACCGCATCTTCACGAGCGCGAACGGCGCGGGCCTCCGCCTCGGCTTCGGCCTGTACAGCGGCCCGGCGGCGGTCCCAGAATGAGCTCTGGCGCGTCATTGAACCGGCTCCGTATCGGAGCGGCGGGGGGCGCGGTAAACGTCAGTCGCCTGCGAGATGCGGGGATCGCCCACACCATCCTGATGCGGCATGCGCTGCTTGTCACGGCGGCGTTTGACGAAAGCCTCCTCCTCGTGATGCTCCGCCACATAGGCGCGGACCCAGTTGAGGATGCCGGGTGTCATGGCGATTCTTTCCACCAGTTCTTCACCGCCATCGCAGTAATCCTGCGCCTCGTAGGGCGACGCGGTCACCAGCACGACTTCGAGCGGTCGGTCCTTCACCCCGGTTTCGCGGCAGACAACGAAAAGGCACGGAACCTTGGCCGCAAGACCGTGGACATACGCTTCGGTATCGGACCGGTAGAGCGTCAGCGGAAGGGTGGCGGCATGGTATTCCGCGCTCTCGCCTTCCTGCCGCAGCAGCTTCCAATCGGCCTCATCCGCGCCCGGCAGGATGCCAGTGGCACGCCAAACGACATCAGCCCATCGAGTCACGCCCGGCGACCTGCGCAGGACGATTCCGATAGGCATGGATTGCGCGAATCTTGGCAACTTTTGCAAGAATACTCCGGTCGGTTGGTGAGAACAGTGGGTTGTATAATCGAAGATCCGGGGGGTGAATCAAAGGGTAAATAAAATTTAACGCGATCAATTTTCCGCATGCTGCAACGCAGCAAGTGCCCCAAAGGAAAGGGAGCGCTAACAGGCGTTAAAAACAAGTTATCCGACTGTTTTTATCTGATAATTTTTGCTGCGCTTGCGAAGCGCACTATTCTGCATCGGGGGTGCTGAATTGGGGTTTGCGGCTTGTGGCAAAGCCCTTTAGTTTGCATGCGCGACAGCGAAAGCTGCCAGGGCTGCGGCCCTGCTAGCGGCTTGGGGGGAACATGCCGAAAACTTTGCTTCTTTGTGACTGCCTCGGCAGTCAGTCCGTGGACGCCGATACCATCGCAACTGCCAGCGACATGGTTTGTTCGCGTGTGCATACGGCGCTCTGCACCAAGCAGATCGACGTCGCCGCCAAGGCATTGGCCGAAGGTGAGGTGACAATCGCCTGCCAGCAGGAACGCCGACGCTTCGAGGAACTGGCGGAGGAGATCGGTAGCGAAATTCCCGGCTTCGTCGATATCCGTGACCGTGCGGGCTGGCATGACGACGACGGCGATGCCGGCCCCAAGATGGCCGCGCTGGTGGCCGAGGCGAATCTGGCGATACCTCTGCCGCGGGCATTGGATGTCGTGAGCGAGGGCACCTGCCTGATCCTCGGTCCCGCCGATGCGGCACTCGACGCGGCGCGCCGTCTGTGCGACACGCTCGCCGTTACCGTTTTGCTCACGTCCGGCGAAGATGCGGCGGATGCGGACCCGCGGTTCGATGTCGTATTGGGCCGGTTGCGCAGCGCCAAGGGCGCCTTGGGTAATTTCGAAATCGTGTTTGACGGCCTGCGCCAGCGGATACCGGGCGGCCGAGGCGCGCCGGAGTTTACCGCCCCGCGGGACCGGGCCGAATCCCAATGCGATATCGTTCTGGACCTGACGGGCGAAGCCGCGCTGTTTCCGGCCCCCCACAAGCGCGATGGCTACCTGCGCGCCGATCCGGGCAGCATCCCCGCCCTTGCCGAGGCGGTGCGCGAAGCCTCCGAACTCGTCGGTACTTTCGAAAAGCCGCTCTACGTACGCCTTACCGAAAGCCTCTGTGCGCATTCGCGCGCGGGGCAGGTGGCCTGCACCAACTGCCTCGATCTTTGCCCCACCGGGGCGATTACGCCCGATGGGGACCACGTCGCCGTCGATCCGCTGATCTGCGCCGGATGCGGTGCCTGTTCCGCGGCCTGCCCCTCCGGCGCCATTACCTACGATGCACCGCCGGTGGACGCACTGTTCCGCCGGTTGAACACCCTTGCGGAGACCTATCGCAAGGCGGGGGGAACGACCCCCCGATTGCTCGTCCACGATCAGGACCACGGGGCCGAGATGATCGCCCTTCACGCGCGCTACGGCAGTGGCCTGCCCGTCGATGTCGTGCCCTTCTCGGTCGAATCTCTTTCCGTCTTCGGCCATGCCGAAATGCTCGCGGCGCTGGCGAGCGGGTTCGCCGCGGTGGATGTGCTGCTGTCCCCCCGCAGTGAACGCGACGCCCTGTCGGCACAGGTCACGCTCGCCGAAGCGATCTCGGGCGAGCGCCCGATCCGCCTGCTCGATCTCGATAGTCCGGATGAACTCGAAGAGGCCCTGAGCCATGAACCGGTCGAAGGACCGTTCATTCCGGCGATCCTGCCCATCGGTACACGGCGGCAGGTCGCGCGGTTGGCGGGTAAATCGCTCAACCCCGGCGAACATATGTTGCCGCTGCCCGAAAACGCGCCCTACGGCGCCGTATTGGTCGACAAGGATGCCTGTACGCTCTGCCTGTCCTGCGTCTCTCTCTGCCCCTCGGGGGCGTTGGTCGATAACCCGGACATGCCACAGCTGCGCTTTCAGGAAGACGCCTGCCTGCAATGCGGGCTTTGCGCCAACATCTGCCCCGAAGCGGCGATCACGCTGGAGCCCCGGCTCAACCTTGATGACACGGCCTTCAACCAGGTGGTGCTGAACGAAGAGGAACCGTTCGCCTGCATAGAATGCGGCACCCTCTTCGGCGTGAAATCAACGATCGACAAGATCACGGAAAAGCTCGCCGGTAAGCATTCGATGTTTGCGAACCCTCAGGCCGCGAAGATGATCCAGATGTGCGACAACTGCCGGATCAACGCGCAGTACCATTCCACGGATAATCCGTTCCAGGGCAAGGAGCGCCCGCGGGTGCGTACGACGGAAGATTACTTCGGCAAGCGCAGGGATCACTGAAATTGAATGGGGGCGCCCAGATCGGCTGGCGGCAAGGTAGCGGTGTAGGCGATGATCGCGTCCAGTTCGTCGAGCGTGACATCCACGGGTTCGATATGCGTCGGGCGGGCGGGGTCGAAAGGTTCCGTCACGCCGGCGATGCGGGTGAACGGTGCATGCGGGCGCAGCACATAGAAGATTTCGAAGCGTTCCCGCCAATCCGTAAAGGTGCGCATCAGCGCGAAGGAGGGCGAGGAGCCGATGGCTTGCATCCGGTTTTCGTCCGCGACGACGTGGCATCGCCCGCACAGTGCGAGGCTCAGGCGCTTTCCGGCCAGTGCATCCCCGGTCAGCGCCGCCCTTTCCACCGTTTCGGGGGCCGCCGCAACGGCAGAAAAACGCGGCTTGCCGCTCGCTTCGTAGCTTTCGATGGCGCTTTGGCCAACGGTCGAAAGCAGCCACTCCCTGAACCGCTCGACCTCCGGGTCGTCGCTTTCGGACAGATGCCAGACCCGGTCCGGCTGGCTGAAGACGGGGGTGCCCGTATCGCCCAGATAGGCCACGGCGCCATGATCCAGCGTAACGGTGATGCCTGTCTTCAGGGAAAATCGGGGCAGGATATGATCGAGCAATCCAGTCCGCTGCAAAACCGGAGGCACGGCAAGCGCGAATGCCTTGTCCTGTGCGGTGGCGGAACCGGCGATGCAAAGGGCGATCAGACAGGACAACAGACGTTTCAACGGGGTCTCTCCTTGTGCCACGATAGGGGGGGCCTGACCGTGCGGTCAATGATTCAAAGGAGAAGCCGATGAGCGAAGATTTCAATATGTCGATGCGCAAATTTCTCAAGCAGGTTGGGGTGACATCCCAGCAGGCGATCGAGGAAGCGATGCGCGATGCCGGTGATACCGGCGGGCGGACATTTCAGGCGAAAGTCGTCCTGACGATCGAGGAACTGGACCTCGAACATGTCGTGACCGGCAAGATTCAGGGGCAGCCCGACACGTGACCGTCACCCGTGAAACCGTTTTGGCCACGTTGAAGGCCATCGAAGACCCCGTATCCAAAACCGATATTGTAGAGGCCGGACTGGTCCGGGCGCTGACCGTGCAGGATGGCGCCGTGCGCTTCGTGCTGGAAATCGACCCGGCGCGTTCCGAAGCCTACGGCGCGGTCCGGGAACAGGCGGATGCCGCCGTTCAGGCGCTGGAGGGCGTGGCTTCGGTCTCTGCCGTGTTGACGGCGCATTCCAAGCAGGCGCCGCCGCCGGATCTGAAACCGGGCCGCCGCTCTGAACCGGCGGGGCCGGAACGGATACCCGGGGTGGACCGTATCCTCGCCATCGCGTCGGGCAAGGGGGGCGTCGGCAAATCCACCGTGGCGGCGAACCTCGCCTGTGCGCTGGCCGCGGAAGGCCGCCGCGTCGGCTTGCTGGATGCCGATGTCTACGGCCCCAGCCAGCCGCGCATGCTGGGTGTTTCCGGCCGCCCGGCATCGCCCGATGGCAAGACGATCCTGCCCATGCGGAACTACGGCGTCACCATGATGTCAATCGGTCTGATGACGAATGACGATCAGGCGGTCGTCTGGCGCGGGCCGATGCTGATGGGCGCGCTTCAGCAGATGATGAATCAGGTGCAGTGGGGCGCGCTCGACGTGCTCATCGTGGACCTGCCGCCCGGAACCGGCGACGTTCAGATGACGCTGGCGCAAAAGGCGCATGTGGACGGGGCGGTCATCGTTTCGACCCCGCAGGACGTGGCGCTGCTTGATGCCCGCAAGGGGATCGATATGTTCAAGCAACTCAAGACGCCGATCATTGGGATGATCGAGAACATGTCCACGCATATCTGTTCCAACTGCGGACACGAGGAACACGTCTTTGGCCACGGTGGCGTCGCTGCCGAGGCGGCAAAACTCGGGGTGCCCCTCTTGGCCGAAATTCCGCTGCATCTGGACATCCGCGTTGCCGCGGACGGGGGTACGCCTATCGTCGTGTCCAAACCAGACAGTGCGCAGGCGCAGGCCTTCCGTGGCGTGGCGAAGCGGCTGATCGCAGACGGCAAGGCATGACGGAGTCGCCATCCTTTCCGCCGCTCCTTGCCGGGTTGGCGGCCCCGCCCGGCGAGGATCCGTTCCGGCTGGCGCGGGATCAGGCGCGCGGGGGCTGCGATGCGGGTCTGATCGTGCACGACATGGAAGGCGGCGCGCTGCGTGCCGCCATCGTGTTCGCGCCCGAAGTGCCGCTTTCCCGGGCCGTCGCGATGCTGCCGCTCTGTGCGGTCGGCCTTCAGAACGCGATCGGTGCGCTTTCGCCGCCCGAGGTCGGGATGCATCTGGATTGGGATGGCGGCCTTCGCTTGAACGGGGCGCTTTGCGGGCGCATGCGTGCCGCCGCCTCTACGCAAGACCCAAAGGATGTGCCGGACTGGCTGGTGGTCGGATTCGAACTGACGGTTCTGCCCGTGAACGATGCCCCGGGTGAGACCCCGGATGAAACATCGCTCTATGGTGAGGGATGCGGTGATGTCGATACGCTAACCTTGCTGGAATCATGGGCGCGCCACACGCTCGTCTGGATCAACCGCTGGGCAGACGAAGGGGCGGGCCCCTTGCACCGAGAATGGTCCGGGCTGGCATGGCACGCTGACAAAGAGGTCCGGCAGGGCGACCTGCACGGCAAATACCTCGGCGTTGACGAAGATTTCGGCCTGCTGATGCGGGCCGTGGACGGCACCTCACACCTCATACCGATGACCCGACTTCTGGAGACCGATTCATGAGCGATCTTTTCCTCGCACGTGCGATCCATTTCGACGAAAGCGACCGCAATGTCTTTCACGTGCCAGCGCGGACCGGCGAATGGTGCGTGTCCGGCGGGTTCGAGTTTTCGAACTGGTCCGAAGCGGACCTTACCGGCAAGGCCCGCCAGGCTTTCACGAATGGCTGGCTGGGGGTGGAGACCTTTGGCCGTGTGACCTTCGTCGCGGTGACAAAGGCGGAACCTTTCGAGGTGGATGCGATCGTCACCCGTTTGGCGCATCATTTCGTCGATATCTACGGCGCCCCCTCGGTCGAAGCGGCCCGCCCGGTGGCCGAGGAGGAGGTCTCCCAGATGATGGCGCTTTGCAGCGATCAATCGCCGAATACGTTGATCACCGTGACCCGGGAACTGACCGACGGCGGTGTGCGCGAAAGCTACCGCTCCATCGAGCCGCAGGATGCGGGTATCGAACAATTCGCGGTACACGGGTCGCTGGATGACGACGGACACGGCCACTCGCACTAGCCTGCCGCTATCCTACATCCCAAAACGAAAAGCCCCGGTGAAATCACCGGGGCTTTCTTGTGTCTGGGAAAGGAGGGAGAGGCTCAGCTCTCCGCCGCTTCCTCTTTCTTGATCTCTTCGCCGGTTTCCTGATCGACGACCTTCATCGACAGACGCACCTTGCCGCGATCATCAAAGCCCAGCAGCTTGACCTTCACTTCCTGACCTTCCTTCAGAACGTCCGAAGGGTGGTTCAGGCGGCGGTTTTCGATCTGGGAGACATGCACCAGCCCGTCACGCTTGCCGAAGAAGTTCACGAAGGCACCGAAATCGACGATCTTCACCACAGTGCCGGTGTAGACGGCGCCTTCTTCGGGCTCTGCCACGATCGAATGGATCATGTCATAGGCCTTCTTGATGGCTTCGCCATTGGGCGATGCGATCTTGATGATCCCGTCGTCGTTGATGTCGACCTTGGCGCCCGACACTTCGACGATTTCGCGGATGACCTTGCCGCCCGATCCGATAACTTCGCGGATCTTGTCGGTGGGCACCTGCATTGTTTCGATGCGCGGCGCATGGATGGAGAATTCCGCAGCACCCGAAAGCGCCTTGTTCATTTCGCCCAGAATATGGATCCGGCCATCCTTGGCCTGAGCCAGTGCCTTTTCCATGATCTCCGGCGTAATGCCCGCGACCTTGATGTCCATCTGCAGCGAGGTGATCCCGTTTTCGGTACCGGCCACCTTGAAGTCCATATCGCCGAGGTGGTCTTCGTCACCCAGGATGTCCGACAGGATCGCGTAGGAGCCGTCATCTTCGAGGATCAGGCCCATCGCCACACCTGCGACCGGGTTCTTCAGCGGAACACCGGCGTCCATCATCGACAGCGAACCGCCGCAGACGGAAGCCATGGAGGACGAGCCGTTGGATTCGGTGATCTCCGACACGACGCGAATCGTGTAGGGGAAATCCGTAGCCGCCGGCAGAACCGCCTGAAGCGCGCGCCATGCCAGCTTGCCGTGGCCCACTTCGCGGCGTCCCGGAGGACCAACGCGACCGACTTCACCGACCGAGTAGGGGGGGAAGTTGTAGTGCAGCAGGAAGTTGGATTTGAAGTTGCCGTGCAGCGCGTCGATGAACTGTTCGTCATCGCCGGTACCCAGCGTCGTCACGACCAGACCCTGCGTTTCGCCGCGTGTAAACAGCGCCGAACCATGGGTCCGGGGCAGGATTCCCGTTTCGGCCACGATATCGCGGATCTCGTCGGTCTTACGGCCATCGATACGCTTGCCGGTCTTGACCACGTCACCGCGCAGAATGGAGGCTTCGAGCTTTTTCATCGCCGAGCCGAGGTTCGCATCGTCAAGCTGCTCATCCGTCAGCTTTTCCTTGATGCTTTCACGTGCCGCAGCCACGGCGGCGGTGCGCTCCTGCTTGTCGACGATGGAGAATGCCTTGCGCATCTCGTCCTCACCGGCGGACTTCACGGCTTCGTAGAGCTCGGAATAGTCGACGGGCTGGAAGTCGAACGGCTCTTTCGCTGCGTCTTCGGCCAGATCGATGATCAGGTCGATGACCGGCTGGATCTGCTCATGCGCGAATTTCACCGCCCCCAGCATTTCCTCTTCGGTCAGCTCGTAGGCTTCCGATTCCACCATCATCACGGCGTCCTTGGTGCCGGCAACGACGAGGTCGAGACGTTGATCGGGGTTCAGGCGCAGGTCCTGCATGTCGTCCACGGTCGGGTTCAGGATGTAATCGCCATCCTCATAGCCGACGCGGCAACCCGCGATCGGACCCATGAAGGGTGCGCCCGAAAGCGTCAGCGCGGCGGATGCGGCGATCATCGCGACCATGTCGGGATCGTTGACGAGATCATGCGAAAGCACGGTGCACATCACCAGCACTTCGTTCTTGAAGCCTGGGACGAAAAGGGGGCGGATCGGGCGGTCAATCAGGCGCGCGGTCAGCGTTTCCTTTTCGGTCGGACGTGCCTCACGCTTGAAGAAGCCACCGGGCACCTTGCCCGCGGCATAGTATTTTTCCTGATAATGCACGGTCAGGGGAAAGAAGTCCTGCCCCGGCTTTTGCTGCCGTGCATAGGTGACGTTGGCCATCACGCTGGTTTCGCCCAGCGTGGCAATGACCGAACCGTCCGCCTGACGGGCCACCTTGCCGGTTTCGAGTGTGAGCGTCTCTTCGCCCCACTGCATCGATTTTGTAGTTACGTTGAACATCTACGTTTCCTAGTGTCGGCCCCACGGGCCATTTGCGTAGGGGGCATATTCCCCCTGACTCCGGTATCTTCTTTGTCGGGCGCTGGAGTCCGGGCGCCGGATTTCAGATTGCGCGGGCATACAGTGTTTCAGCCCCGATGGGAAGGGAGGCCTTTTGCCGCGTTCCGCCCCGCTCAGGTCGCAAGTTTGGGGAGGCCACACATTGTTTTGCCTTCCGCAAAGCGGGTTGCTAGCGTGACGCCAACAAAGCGGGGAGGGCGGGCTGAATGGAAAAAAGCGGAACATGTCTGATCGTTGGGGCGGGTGACGATACCGGAGCCGCCATTGCGCGGGCCTTCGCGCGGGAGGGGCTGACGGTCTGCCTTGTGCGCAGGGAACGGCACGCGGAAAAGCTCGAAGCACTGGCGCAGTCCATACGGGATGCGGGCCACGGGGCCGTTGCGATGCCCGCCGATGCCCGCGACGAAGACGCGATGACCGCATTGGTCGACCGGATCGAGGCCGATCATGGCCCGCTGGAGGTCACCGTCTTCAATATCGGTGCCAACGTCCGCTTCTCCGTCACCGAAACGACGGCGCGGGTCTATCGTAAGGTCTGGGAAATGGCCGCCTTCGCCGGTTTCCTGACCGGGCGGGAGGCAGCGCGTGTGATGGCGCCCCGCGGGCGCGGCACGATCATCTTCACCGGGGCCACCGCCAGCCTGCGCGGGGGTGCCGGATATTCCGCCTTCGCGGGGGCCAAACACGCCCTGCGTGCGCTGGCACAATCCATGGCCCGCGAACTCGGGCCACGAAATATCCACGTGGCCCATGTGATTGTCGACGGGGCCATCGATTCAAACTTCATCCGCGAGAACCTGCCCGATGTGGACAGCAAGCGGGAGGAGGACGCGATCCTCAATCCCGACCACATCGCGCAGAACTACGTGATGCTGCACAATCAGCCGCGATCCGCCTGGACGCATGAACTCGATCTGCGGCCTTGGAAAGAGAACTGGTAGGAAACCTATGTCAAGAACACTCGAATTCATCTTCGATTTCGGCAGCCCCAATGCCTATCTGGTGCATAAGGTGCTGCCCGACCTGGCCGCACGGACCGGGGCGACGATACGCTACCTGCCCTGCCTTCTAGGGGGGATCTTCAAGGCGACCGGCAACCAGCCACCGATGATGGCCTTTGCCAATGTGCCCAAGAAGATGGAATACGAACGCCTCGAAATGCAGCGCTTCATCGAGAAGCACGGATTGACCAAGTTCAGCTTCAACCCGCATTTCCCGGTCAATACGCTGCTCATGATGCGGGGGGCCGTGGCGATGGACCGCGAAGACACGCTCGCCGAATATGCGGACGCGGGATTCCGGTTCATGTGGGAGGACGGGCTGGACATGAGCGACAAGGAGGTGTTCGCCCGCGCCTTCACCGATGCCGGATTCGATGGCAACGCCTTGTTGGAGGCGACGCAGGACCCGGCGGTGAAGACCGCGCTCGTCAGCAATACCGAAGAAGCGGTGGAGCGCGGTGTCTTCGGCAGCCCCACGTTCTTCGTCGGGGAGGAAATGGTTTTCGGCAAGGAGCGTCTGGATCAGGTGGAAGAGATGTTGAACGCCGACGGATGACTTCGTTTGGTCCGCTCTATGTAGAATGTGGCGGACAGCGAAGAGGTGGGTATGAGCAACGACGACCAGCAAGATCATTCGGGCCACGACCATTCAGGCCATAGCCACATCCCCCGGAACGAACGCAAGATCGCCATTGCCGCTGCCCTGACGGGCGCATTTATGTTGGCCGAGGTGGCGGGCGGTATCATCTCCGGTTCGCTCGCGCTCATCGCCGATGCGGGTCACATGCTGACCGACTTTGCCTCTCTCGTCCTCGCGTGGCTGGCGTTTCGACTTGCCCGGCGACCGGCTGACTGGCGGCTGACATATGGCTTCGACCGCTTTTCCGTACTTGCCGCACTGGTCAATGGCCTGTCGCTATTCGCTATCGCGATCTGGATCACGTGGGAGGCCGTGCAGCGACTGCTCGCAAGCGAGGAGCACGAAATTCTGGGCGGCCTCATGCTCTGGGTCGCTTTGGGCGGTCTCGTGGTCAATTTGGTGGCGTTCTGGGTCCTCACCCGGGGGGAGGACGAGAACCTGAACGTCCGCGCGGCCGCGCTGCATGTGGCGGGGGACCTTTTCGGCTCCATCGCGGCGCTGCTCGCGTCGCTTGTCATCATCTACACCGGCTGGACCCCGATCGACCCGATCCTGTCGGTCCTCGTCGTCCTGATCATCCTGCGCTCCGCCTTGGCCGTGGTCCGCGAAAGCGGCCATATTCTGCTCGAAGGGGCGCCACAGGGGTTCGACCGGCGCGACGTCGTGGCGGCCCTGACGCGGGAGGTTCCCGGGGTTCAGGCGGTGGGCCATGTGCATGCGTGGTCGGTGACGCAGGAACGACCGATGGTGACGATGGAAGTCACCGTGGGGGAGGGGGCAGATCCTGCAGCAGTGAAAAACGCGGTGAAAAAGCTTCTGCAGGAGCGGTTCGGTATCGAACATTCAACGGTCGAAACGCATTGAACCAGCCAGTTGGACGACCGGAGCGGCATAAAGAAAAAGGCCGCCCCAATGAATGGCGCGGCCCCAAGGTTTTCGCTGTCGGACGTTCTGCAGCTTAGCGGCGCAGGCCCAGACGCTTGATCAGGTCCTGATAGCGGTCTTCGTCCTTGTTCTTCACGTAGTCGAGAAGCTTGCGGCGGGTCGCGACCATCTTCAGAAGACCACGGCGGCCGTGGTTGTCCTTCTTGTGGGTCTTGAAATGCTCGGTCAGCGTGGCGATGCGCGAGCTGAGGATGGCAACCTGAACTTCGGGCGAACCGGTGTCGCCTTCCTTCGTGCCGTATTCCTTCATCACGCGTGCTTTTTCTTCGGCTGTGATCGACATCGGGGTCTCCTTTGCAAAGGGTTGATGAATGGCGCAGGCCGGGATGTCGTCCAGCTCAGGCCCGTGGAGGTCACCGGCCAAGGATTCGACCGGAGATGTGGGCGTATAGGAAAGATCGGCGGGCTTGGCAAAGGGTTATTGAACGCGATCTGCATCACCCGGAAGGATGCTCACCGCGGCGGCGGATGAACGCGGCATCAGTGCAAGGTCCGGCGGGCCCAGATCGTGATCCCCGGTGATCCGCGCCACCAGCCGGTCATCGGCGTAGATACGCGCCTCCGCGGCATGCTCGTCCTCCTCGATCCTCAGTTCGGGGGGGACGGCGCCTGAATCGGCATCGTCCCAGACATAGAGCAGCCGATCCTCGGCCCGGTTGAAATCGATGATCTCGGTGCCCTGAGCCTCCCCGTTCCAATGGCCCAGTATGACCGTATCGAATCCGTCGCCCGTGGTGACGATATCGCCGTCCCCCGCGAGGATCGCATCATCGCCGCCGCCCCCGTTCAGGTAATCGCCGACCGTGAAGGGGGGCAGCGTACCGACGAGCTTGTCGTTACCCCAACCGCCGAAAAGACTGTCTTGCCCCGCGCCGCCTGTCAGTGTGTCATCACCCAAACCCCCGATGAGCGCATCGTCGCCTGCCTCTCCGAAGAGCCTATCGTCGCCTGCGGAGCCGATCAGCTGGTCGTCTTCGGAACCGCCCCAGAGCAGGTCGTTGCCGTTGTGGCCGGCAATGAAGTCGGATCCGGCGTCACCTTTCAAAGCGTCTTCGCCGTCTTCCCCGTGCAGAACATCCGCGCCCTCGTCGCCGTCAAGCAGGTCGTCCCCGCTGCCGCCGTAAAGACTGTCATCGCCCTCTGCGCCGTGGAGCGAATCCGCTCCTTCGCCGCCGCCGATCTGGTCATTGCCCGCCTGTCCGGTCAGCACATCGGCCCCATCGCTGCCGGTCAGGATTTCGCCGACGGGGCGGAGGGGGACGTCATTCTCGCGGTCGTCCTCCTCCTCCGCCTCGGAGCCCGGTTCAATCTCGACCAAGGCGACGGCGCCTACCGCCATCAAGCCCATCACTCCTGCCAGCCACAACATCGCATCGTTCCTGTTTCCCGGCACACCCCGCGGCGTGCGACAGGCGGCAAAGGAACCACGAAGCCGCGGCACGGGTCAAAGCCGATCGGGTGCGAAGGTTAACAGACTGTACGGGGCGAGCGCCCTGCTAGTCGGCGTGCCAACGCAGGGGTTTCTGCGCATAGGCGATATACAGCGGGTGGCGGGGGTGTCCTTCCTTCGTGAGGCCGAGGTGAAAGAGCGGGCCGCCACAACTGCGCAACAGGGCCAGCGCCTTTCGCCCGCGGTCGCGGTGCGCGCCATGCGCGCCCCATGCCGCGATGATCTGGTCCGCCCAGAGCGCACCGTCGCGCAGCATGTCGTCATTGGCCGGCCCCACCGGCGCTGCGGCGGCCCGCATCGCACGCGGATCGGTGTCGCGCCAGGCGAAGATGTTGGTGACACGGAAGGCGCCGAAGCCAAGGGCACGCGCCCTGCGTTCGCAGCGCTCGACCGTCGGATCGTTGGCGATCTCGTCCGCCTTGGATGGATTGAGCATCACGAACATGACCCGCCGGGCGCCTCTGTCCCATTCCCGGGTCAGGCTGTAGCGGTAGGATTCGCAGTCGGAATAGACCACCTGCGAATATGTGCCAGCCTCTTCGTGTTCGCGGATCAGCATGCGCCCGTTCCAGGGGTCAAAGGTTGAAAACCCGTGAAGGGTGGACCTCTCCTGCCTTGTAGCGGCCTACGGCGACCGGGGTCCCATCGTAGGAGACCCAGCATTCGTCGCCATATTCGATTCCGGCTGCGTTGAGCACCATGCCGGGATTGCCGTTGCGCAGTTTGGTGGCCCCCTCTGCGGTCGCCTTGGCTTCCGGCAGTTCGTTCAGCCCGGTGGCCAGGGGAAGCAGATGGGCATCCAATTCAGGCGTCCGGGCCAGCTCCTCTACTCTGTCGAGGGTGAGGCCATCGCGCGCCTGAAAGGGGCCGGACCAGACGCGGCGCAATTCGCGCACATGGCCCAGACAGCCCAGTTTCTGGCCCAGATCCCGCGCGATGGACCGGACATAGCCGCCCTTTCCGCAGACCATTTCCAGTGTGACGTGATCAGGATCGGGCCGATCGATGAGCAACAGGCTCTCCACCCAGAGCGGGCGCGCGGCCAGTTCCATCTCTTCCCCGTCGCGGGCCAGTTTGTAGGCCCGCTGGCCATCTACCTTCACCGCGGAAAACTGCGGCGGAACCTGTTCGATATCGCCCACGAAAGACCCCAGAGCGTCCTTGATCGACGTATCATCGGGGCGCAGATCGGATTGGGCGATGACCTCGCCTTCGGCATCGTCCGTATTGGTCGCGATACCGAGGCGAACGGTGAACTCGTAGGCTTTAAGCGCATCGGTGATGTAGGGAACGGTCTTGGTGGCTTCGCCAAGTGCCACGGCCAGAACGCCGGTGGCATCCGGGTCCAGCGTGCCGGCATGGCCCGCCTTCTTGGCGTTCAGCGCCCACCGCACCTTGTTGACCACGGCGGTGGAGGTTGGCCCGGCGGGTTTGTCCACGATCAGCCAACCCGAGATGTCTCTGCCCTTGCGTGCGCGTCCCATCGCCTGCGTTCTCCTTGCTTGCGCGGGGGTCTCTACACAAGGGCTGCCTGCATGCCCACCCCGAAGAAAGCGGCGAAAAGCGAAAAAGTGCTATTCGACCACGCCGATGATCGGCCCGAGCGGGGCAAAGCCCGCATCGTCCCGGCCCAGCGCGGGCGCGCGCAGGCGCGAGACGTTGCCATCGAAGTAAAGCGCGTTCGGCAGTTGCAGCCGGTCCCGGAAATAGCTTCCGAAGCTGTGAAAGTTCACCGGATTTTCCGAGATGACGAAAACCACGCGCGTGCCATCCTTCGACGTGCCCACGCCATTCCGGATGTAGCGGGAATCGCTGTCCCGCAGGAAGCGTGGGTGCAGCGCCCCGTCAATGACGAGCATCGGCCCCGATTGCGTGGCATGGACGCAATCGGGTTTGCTGCGCAGGAACGCCTTGGTCTCCATCACGTCGGCGCGGCCTTCGCGGATGCAGAATATGCCGTTCG
>NZ_LWEX01000010.1 GCF_001634885.1 Sulfitobacter sp. HI0040
GTTTCCCAGATGGCGTTGTCATCGAAATCCGTCAGCGGGATCAACCCGGTGGTATTCTGCCCGGGATAGAGCGTCTGGCCCGAAGGGTCGCGGTTTGCATCGATGACATAGCGGTGAAACGTCGCCCGCACGGTCGTCGCCCCATCGAGAAGCCCTTGGTAGAGCCGGTCGATATGCCAGTCGGTATCGGCAAGCGCGCGACCCCGCTGGTTCAGGGCTGCGTGAACCTCGGGCGGCAGATCCGTCCCGGTATGGGGCATCCCCAGCACGATCGGCCCGTCGCCGCGGGTGACTTCCACGGGGGTCATGGTGAAACCTCAGGCATTGTGGTCGCCGAGGCTTCGATGATCGTGCCGGAGCGGATGAGCTGCCCTGCAGCTTCCAGATCGGGGGCGAGGTAACGATCCTCGGACAGGCCGGGGATGCGCTGGCGCACGGCATCCAGCACCGCGCTCAGCGGCGCGCTGGTCTTCAGGGGGGCGCGGAAATCGACGCCTTGCGCCGCACAAAGCAATTCGACCCCCAATATGCGTTCCAGGTTGGCAACCATGCGACCGAGCCGCACGGCCCCATGGGCGGCCATGCTGACGTGGTCCTCCTGATTGGCGGAGGTGGGTGTGCTGTCGGTGACGCAAGGATTGGCGAGATGCTTGTTTTCGCTCATCAGTGCCGCGGTGGTCACTTCGGCGATCATGTAGCCGGAATTCAGACCGGGATCGGGCGTCAGGAAGGGGGGCAGGTCGTGGTTCAGCGTAGGGTCGACAATCAGCGCGATCCGGCGCTGGGCAATGGCGCCGATCTCTGCCAAGGCCAGCGCGATGGTGTCTGCCGCAAATCCCACCGGCTCTGCGTGGAAATTCCCGCCCGACACGATCAGGTCCGCTTCGGCCAGTACCAGCGGATTGTCCGTCGCGGCGTTCGCTTCGATCTCCAACGTGCGGGCGGCTTGGCGCAGGACGTCCATCGCGGCCCCGGCCACCTGTGGTTGGCAGCGAATGCAATATGGGTCCTGTACGCGTTGGTCCCCTTCACGGTGGCTTTCACGAATTTCGGACCCGTCCAGCAGGTCGCGCATGGTGGCTGCGGCCTCGATCTGTCCGCGGTGCCCGCGAAGGTCATGGATTTCCGGCTGGAGGGGCGCCGTGGACCCCATGATCGCATCCGTCGAAAGGGCAGAGGTGATGAGCGCGTTTTGCAGCGCCCGCCATGCCCCGAAAAGCCCGACGAGGGCGAAGGCCGTGGAAAACTGGGTGCCGTTGATCAGGGCCAGCCCTTCCTTCGCCCCGAACTCGACGGGCGCGAGCCCCGCGCGGCGCAACGCCTCGGCCCCCGACAGGGTGGCGCCGTCGAACTCGGCTTCGCCTTCGCCCATCATGACGGCAGCCATATGGGCTAGGGGGGCAAGATCGCCCGATGCGCCGACGGAACCCTGCACCGGGATGACGGGCGTGACGCCTTTGGCCAGCATGCCCTCCAGCAGGGTGATAAGCTCCATCCGCACACCGGATGCGCCCCGACCGAGGCTGAGCAGTTTGAGCGCCATCATCAGACGTGCGTGGGAACGCGGAATCGGCTCCCCCACGCCGCAGCAGTGCGACAGGATCAGGTTGCGCTGCAGCGTCGCGGTATCCTTGGGGGCGATCTTGACGCTGGCGAGTTTGCCGAAACCGGTATTCACGCCGTAGACAGCGGTCTGCCCCGCTGCGGCGTTTGCGATCCGTGCCTGCGCCTGTTCGATGCCCGCATGACAGGCGGGATCGAGTTTCAGGGCCGCGTTCTGATGAAACAGTTCGTGGAGATCGGCGAGCGTGACCTTGCCGGGAGTAAGCGTCAGTGTTGTCATGAAGGTCGTCCGATGATGCGTCGGTGAAGTGGATTGAAGCCCATGCGGTAGGCCAGTTCGGCGGGGTGCTCGATATCCCAGACCGCGAGCTCCGCGCGCTTGCCGGGCGCAAGCACCCCGCAGTCATCGAGGCCGAGGGCCCGGGCGGCATGGACCGTAACGCCGCGCATCGCTTCATCGGGCGTCATGCGGAACAGCGTGCAGCCCATGTTCATTGCCAGCAGCAGAGAGGTCAGGGGCGAAGAGCCGGGGTTCGCGTCCGTCGCGAGCGCCATCGGTACGCCCGCGTCGCGCAGGCCTGCGACGGGGGGCGCCTGTGTTTCCCGTAACGTGTAGTAGGCGCCGGGCAGAATGACGGCCGTCGTGCCACTATGAGCGAGTGCTGCGATGCCCGGCGCATCCAGATGCTCCAGATGATCCGCCGAGAGTGCCCCGTAGGAGGCGGCGAGCACCGCGCCGCCAAGGTTCGACAGTTGCTCGGCATGGAGCTTGACCTGAAGGCCGAGAGCCTGTGCCGCGTCGAAAACCCGGGCGATCTGTTCGGGAGAGAATGCGATGCCTTCGCAGAAACCGTCCACGGCATCCACCAGCCCTTCGGCATGGGCGGCGCGGAGCGCGGGGATGCAGACCTGATCGATGTAGCCGTCCTTGTCGTCCTGCCATTCGGGCGGGGTGGCATGCGCGCCGAGAAAGCTGGTGCGGACCCGGATCGGGCGCGTCTCTGCCACTGTCCGAGCAGCACGCAGCATGCGCAATTCGGTTTCAACATCCAGCCCATAGCCCGATTTGATCTCTATCGTGCCGACGCCTTCCGCGATCAGGGCATCGACCCGGGGCAGGGCGGAGGCCAGCAATGCGCCTTCGGACGCCGCCCGGGTCGCCGCGACGGTCGAGACGATTCCGCCGCCGCTGCGGGCGATTTCTTCGTAGGTTGCGCCGTTCAGACGTGCTTCGAACTCGGCCGCGCGGTTGCCCCCGTGCACGATATGGGTGTGGCAGTCGATCAGCGCCGGGGTGACCAAACGGCCTTCGAAATCATGGTGCTTCTGCCCCATGTAGCTGGCGGGCAGTTCGGCGCGGGGACCGATCCAGTCGATCATCCCGTCCGCCAGAACAATGGCGGCATCATCGATCAGGCCGTAGGGCGCCGCACCTGCCGCCATGGTGGCAGCCCGCAAGCCTGTCAGCACATCTGTCCTGTCTGTCATGTCACGATCCGGCACTGTGAGATTTCGCTTTTCTTGTATACCTGATCAATCTATATGTATAGACATAAAATTGGAGGCCACGACATGCGGATTCTTGCGAAACAAGCTTTGCTGGCGACCGGCTGGGCAGAAGACGTACGGGTCTCTCTTTTCGACGGGTGCATTTCCGCAATCACGGTGGGGGTGGAGAAAGGCCCGGAGGACGTCAGCGTCGGCACCCTGTTGCCCGCGATGTCGAACCTTCATTCGCATAGTTTTCAGCGCGCCATGGCGGGCATGACCGAACGGCGCCAGCCCGGGAAGGACAGTTTCTGGACATGGCGTGACCTGATGTACCGCTTCACCCGTCATCTGACGCCTGACCATATAGAGGCCATCGCGGCACAGGTATTCGTCGAGATGCAGGAGGCGGGATATGCCGGCGTCGGGGAGTTCCATTACCTCCATCACGGACCGGATGGCGCGCCCTACGCGGAAATCGCGGAACTGTCCGGGCGGATATGCGCTGCCGCTGAACGCACTGGCATCGGACTGACGCTGCTGCCGGTGCTTTATACCTATGGCGGGGCCGGGCGGGTCGCTCTGTCAGAAGGGCAGCGCAGGTTCGGCAATGATGTGGACAGGTTCCTGAACCTGCATGTGGCTGCCGGCGACATTGTTGCCCAGACATCCTTTGATGCGCGTATCGGCGTCGCGCCCCATTCCCTCCGCGCGACGGCGCCGGAAGATTTGCAGAAGCTAATCGCGGCCCTGCCTGAAGGGCCCTTGCATATCCACGCAGCCGAACAGCCGAAGGAGGTGCGGGACGTCACGGACTGGCTGGGCGCCCGCCCGGTGGAATGGCTGCTGCATGAGGTGGGGGCAGATGATCGCTGGTGCCTGATACACGCCACCCACATGACGCAGGCAGAAACGGAAGGATTGGCGAAGTCCGGCGCGGTCGCAGGACTTTGCCCCATTACCGAAGCGAACCTTGGCGACGGTCCTTTCAACGGACCCGCTTTTCTGGAAGCGGGCGGTCTTTTCGGGATCGGGTCGGATAGCAACGTCCGCATATCGCTCTGCGAGGAACTGCGCATGTTGGAATATTCCCAGCGCCTGCGGGATCTGTCGCGCAATGTGATGGTGCGCGGGCAGGGATCGGTCGGGGATTGTCTTTACCGGACGGCAGCGGAAGGCGGCGCGCGGGCGCTGGGGCGGAATGCCGGGTCAATCGCAGAGGGCCGCCTCGCCGATCTTGTGGCGATCGACGGGGATCACCCTGCGCTATGCGCATTGTCAGCGGATCAACTGTTGGATGGTCTGGCCTTTGCAGCCTCTGACAATGTGGTAACCGATCTTTGGTCTGCGGGGCGGCATTGCGTCAGCGAAGGCAGGCACATTGCCCGCGATGCGGTGGCGCAGGCCTACCGGGGCGCGATGGCGGACCTGACCGCGCTGCTCTAGCGCGGGGGACCCTCATGTATGGGGGAACCAGCTGGTGTCCATGTTGTCGAAGGGGCTGATGAAACCCAGTTCCTTTTCCCACTTTTCCCGGTTCTGCAGACGGAAATAGGGCCGGTCGATCGAAAGCTCGCCGGTCTCGACCCAGCGACGCAGCAGCCGATTAACGTAGATCGGCGTGAGACCCACAAGCTCGCCCAGCTCGGCCTGGCTGAAAGGGACCCGGATGCGATTGCCGAGACCCACGTTCGCCACGTGCAGCCGCGCCCTGAGTTGTAGCAGGAAATGCTTCAAACGCCCTTCGGCATCCATGGCGGCCAATGTTACCGCATGTTCCCGCAGGGCCACCTGATCGAGCGCCGAGATCGCCAGCATGAGCGCCGAAAGCCGGGGGAAATCCTGCAGCATTTCCGCCAATCCGCTGCGGGGGAAGGGGCAAAGTACGCCATCCGTCTGCATGGCGATGGTGTGATGTGCCTGCGAAAGTCCCAACTCGGCTATGCCGATGACCTCGCCGGGGAGGTAGACCCGGAACTTATGAGACTTTTCGGTCATCGTGTGACCAGTGGCGCAGGCCCAGCCTTCGTTCAGGATGTGAATGATGCCGATGTTGTCGCCGGGCCCGTGAAGGATGTCGCCTTTCTTGACGAACTGACGATCCATCTCGATCTTTTCGATGAAGTCACATTCACGCTGGGTCAGATCCACATAATGGCTGAGGCGATTGACGAGGCAGCTATCCATTTCCTACCGATCGGTTCGGGGTCGTTGGAAAGGGGGCATACAATAGCCCGTCTGTATATTCACCCGAAAATTGCAGTTTTTCCCTTGATCCCTGCCTGTAAACGCAAAAGAGCCCGCCCCTTCGGCAAGGGGCGGGCTCGCTCACTGACTTCAGCGGGGATCAGCTTTTGGACTTCGGCTTTCCGAGATCCTGCTTTTCAGCTTCGGACTGCGCCGCATCGGCGATCCGCTGACCTGACTTCTTGGCCTTGTCGGCGACGGCCTTGGCGGCTGTGTCGGCAGGCGCCTTCTCATCCGCGTCATCCTTGACCTCTTTGGCGATTTTTTTCGCCTCATCGGTCGCGGCTTCGGCCACCTTGCCGAGCTTCTCCCGCTCTTCGCGGTAGATGCGTTCGGCTTCGTCGAACAGGTGGTCGCTATGCTCGCCCAGGTACTTGTCTTCGGTCCGGCTGCGCGGAAGGGCGGCACCCAGTGCCGCACCGACTGCAACGGCCAATGCGCCGGCGATCAGGGGGTGGTCTTCGAACAGATCAACAGCCTGTTCACGGCCACGGCGTGCATAGACGGCAGCTTGATCCCGGGCTTCGACGGCACGTTCGCGCGCCGCGATGACCCGGTTGCGAGCCTCTTCGCTGAGGTGTTCGGTACCCTCTGCCAAACGACGGCGGCGTTCCGCCGCCCATTCGGAGGCAGAGCGTGCCGTGCCCCGCACCCGGTCGGAGACGTTGTGCGCGGTGTTGCGCGCCCCTTCAGCTGCGGAACTGGCCGTGTCGCTGACCCGATCCCGCGCGCTGTGAAGCCCGCTGGAAACGGACGAGCCCACGCCCCGCGCCTTGTCGGCGGCGGAGGAACCGACGCCGCGTGCGGTATCGGCTGCCGAGGATCCGGCGGACCGCGCCTTGTCAGCCGCCGAGGATGCGGCGCTGGACACGCTGTCACCGGCGCTGCTGGCCGCGGATTTCGCGCTGTCGAGCATCCCGTTGTCGTTGTCGTAATCATCATGGTCCGGATCACGGGCCCAGGACGGTTCGTTCGCCATGCTCCGACGACCGCTATAATAGGGCCGCGCGGGATTGCCCGGCTGCGCACCGAGGCTACGCCCACGATAGGTATGGTCTGCCGCATCGACCGACGAACTGGGGGCATAGCGACGCTCCGCTGCCGCAAGGCGCCGGTCAGCGTCGTAGGGGTCCCGATTACGGTCGATATAGGGGTCACGGTAGGGGTCGCGCGCCGTCGTCCGATCACCGAACACCATCCATGCAAGACCAACGCCGGTCAGCGCCAGCGCCATCGGGTTGCGCTTGACCGATTCCGACAGGGAGCGCCCGATGTCGCCGCCATGTTCGCGGAACTGGTCGGTGAACTGGCGGGCCAGACCTTCGACCGAGAACCGGTCCTGAATGTCGTCCAGCGTATCGGTCAACTCGGCGCGTTCCCGCTCGATTTCCCGTTCGATCTCTCTCGAACTGCGATTATCACTTGTCATCGTAAACCTCCTTAACGGCTTGCGCATCGCGCTTCACATTCTGTGCCGTGCGTGTGGGTGCAAGGCTTCTGAGTTTCAGGTCACTGGTGCCCTTGGCGATCATCACATAGGCAATGATACCCAGAACGGCGCCCACGATCAGGGCGGACCAACCAGCGGGGATACCGGCTTCTGTCAGCGCTGCGACGAGGGCCGCGCTCAATACGTTCAGGGCAGTCAGCGCGATGACGACGGCACCCACGATGAGGCCGATGGCAACACCGGCGGAATGCAGGTTTTCGTTGATCTCCGCGCGTGCCAGATCGACCTCCTTGCGGACCAGAGAACTGACATGGGTGAGAGCCTCGTTCAGAAGGCTTCCTGTCGACTTTTGCGGTTCAGTGGTCATGATTTGTCTCCTGTCTTGGGCGAAGATGTGGTGGCGCCGGCTGTCTTTGTGCCGCTGCCGGTCTTGACGGCGGGCGAAGCAACGCCCCCGGTCGAACCTGCGGCAGATGTGGTGGCACCCGATGTGCCGCCTGCGGCGGGCGTCGTCGCGGAAGAGGTGGGACGGGTCGTTCCGCCACCCGGTGCCGCCGATACCGGCGCGCGGGAACTGGGAACGGGGCGGTCCATCTCGCTGTGGTCGCGGTCGCTTCCGTAGCCGCCACCGCGGGAGGTGGAGGACGAAGCCTTCGCGAAGCGGGTCGCGGCGAAACCGATCAGGGCCGCGCTGCCGAGGAAGATCGCGGGGTTTCGCTTGGCAAAGCTGTTGAGGTCGTTCACCAGCTCTCCGAGGTCCTTGCCGCGGATCGCTTCGGACGCGTCGGCAAGACCGTCCGCGATCTGGCTGAACGTGCGCTCCTGCGGGGAGCCGCTGCGCAGGTCGTCCGCCGCATGCCGCAACGCGGAAGAGACGCTCTTCACTTCATCGGCAGCGGTTTCCTTGGTCTGGTCCGCATAGCTGGCCGCTTCGTGCGACACGGTCTGCGCCACG
>NZ_LWEX01000011.1 GCF_001634885.1 Sulfitobacter sp. HI0040
ACGCGCTCCGCCTCTTCCTTCACCGGGCAGGCGTCGGCATCGACGTAGACAGCCGTCATGCGGTTGTCGCCTTGGCGTCAGCCCGCATGTAGCGCATCGGCGTGGAAGGCGACGTGATCTTCCATGAAGGTCGAAATGAAGAAATAGCTGTGATCATAGCCCGGCTGCATCCGGAAGGTCATCTGCTGGCGTCGCTTGGCTGCCGCCTCGGCCAGTGCTTCGGGCATCAGAAGGTCGAGGAACTGATCCTCGGTACCCTGGTCGATCAGCACCGGACCGTCGAACCCCTTTTCCCGCATGAGCAGCGTTGAATCATGCGCACGCCACGTGGACTCATCATCGCCCAGATAGGCCGACAATTGCTTGCGCCCCCAGTCGCTTTCAGTGGGGTGGGTGATCGGGGCGAAGGCGGAAACCGAAAGGAAGCGCCCCGGGAGCGACATGGCCAGCGTCAGCGCACCATGACCCCCCATGGAATGGCCACAGATCGACTGCCGTTCCATATCGAGCGCGAATTCACGGCCCAGAAGCTCGGGCAGTTCGTCGGCAATGTAATCCCACATGCGGAAATGCTTGGCCCAGGGGTCCTGTGTGGCGTTCACGTAAAACCCGGCCCCCTTGCCGAGGTCATAGGCCTCGTCATCGGGAACGTCTTCGCCCCGGGGCGATGTATCGGGAAAGATGATCGCGATGCCGTGTTCCGCGGCCCAGCATTGGGCATTGGCCTTTGTCATCGCGTTTTCATGGGTGCAGGTCAGCCCCGACAGATACCAGAGCAGGGGCACAGGGCCGTCTTTCGCTTCCTCGGGCAGGAAAAGGCCGAATGTCATTTCGCAGCCGCAGACCGCCGAGTCGTGCGAATAGACACCTTGTGTGCCCCCGTAGCTGATGTTCTTCGATACCGTCTTCATCAAATGCTCCTTAGAGATTGAACGCAGCCCGCGTGGGGCCGTGGGATTGGAAGCGCTGGTGAGCGCGGGATCTGCTACAATTTCGATACCTGCGCGATCACGAGGCTGACGGTCAAGATACTGACCGCCGTCGATACGAGGATCGCCGCAGAGACCCGCTGCGGCGCCACCTTGTAATGTTCCGCCAGCATATAGACGTTGCCCGCCACCGGCAGGGCGGCGGCGGCAATGATCACGCCAGCCTTGTAGGGGTCCACCTTAAACAGCAACAGCGCGGCAAATGCCACCAGCAGGGGGTGCAGGACCAGTTTGCAAAAGCTCAGCCAGGCGGCGATCTGCAGGCGTTCCGCCGATTTGGTCGCGAGCGAGGCACCGATGGCAAAAAGGGCCCCGGGGGTGGCCGCACCGCCCAGGATGGCAAGGAATTCGTTCAGCGGCTCGGGAATGGGAAGTTGCAGCCCCGACCACGCGAAGCCGAGTGAAATCGCCACCACCATGGGATTGCTGATCAGGCCAAGCCCGATGGTCTTGAACATCGCAAGTTTCAACTGCCCTTCGCGCGCCCCGGTGATCAGGATCACGATAAGGCTGGAGAAGATGACCAGATCGATCGCAAGCACCAGCATGACCGGGCCAATGGCCTCGGGGCCGAGCAGCAGCGTCAGCATCGGCACACCGAGAAAGCCGGTATTGCCAATGGCCGCGCATTGCGCCTCGATCGCGTTGGTAGGCACATCGAGCCGCCGCAGGAATCCCACGATGCTGGCGATGCAATATACGAATGCCGTGCCCCAGAGGTACGCGATCACGAGCCGGGTGTCCCAGACCTCTTCCAGCGACAGGTTGGCCGAAAAGCGGAACAACATGGCGGAAAGGGCGAAATAGAAGACGAATTTCGTCAGATAGGCTGTCGCTTCGGAGGTGAAGAACCGGCTGCGACCCGCCCAGTAGCCCAATCCGATCAGCGCAAAGAAGGGCAGTGTTTTCAGGAATATAGGGAGCATGCGTCTGGGTCAGCCCACCGCGCTAAGATGGTGGCCGGACGATCCCGCATTGGCCTGCTGTCGATCGGTGTCCGTCATCCGGAGCCGATCAGCACGCCGGCCCCGAAAACGAGCGCACCCCCGAGAACGACCTGAAGTGCGGCCCGGAAGAAGGGGGTCTCCATGTAGCGGTTCTGGATCCAGGCAATGGCCCAGAGTTCGACGAAGACCACGATGATGGCGATTGTCGTCGCGGTCCAGAAATCCGTGATCAGGTAGGGCAGCGCGTGGCCCAGCCCGCCGAGCGTCGTCATCACCCCCGACGCGAAGCCGCGTTTGACCGGTGACCCCCTTCCCGAAAGTTCACCGTCATCAGAAGCCGCTTCGGTAAAGCCCATGGAGATACCCGCCCCGACGGAGGCTGCGAGCCCCACGAGGAAGGTCGTCCATGTATCCTGCGTGGCAAAGGCGGTGGCAAAAATCGGGGCGAGGGTAGAAACGGACCCGTCCATTAACCCGGCAAGGCCCGGTTGCACCCATGTAAGGATGAACTGCCGGTGCGCGCGGGAGTCCTCCTCCTGCAGGGTGTCTTCGCTCAGATTGGTCTGCATCAGGTTATCGGCGGCGGACTGATGCCCCGATTCCGCCGCTGCAAGGTCGCCCAGCAGCTTGCGCGTGGCCGCGTCTGTCGTACGGGCAGCCGCCGCGAGGTAAAAATGCTCCGCCTGTTGTTCCATGGCGGCGGCCTCCGCCCTGATCCGATCAAGCCCGAGATTCTCGATCAGCCAGACGGGACGGCGGGCGTAATAGCCGGAAACATGCTCTCTCCGGAGGAGCGGGATGACGTTGCCGAAGCGTTCGCGGTGCAGATCGATTAGGCGCTGGCGATGCGTATCCTCTTCGGCGGCCATGCCGTCGAAAATCGCCGCGGTGTCGGGATAGTCGTTCCGCAGTCGTTCGGCATATCCGCGGTAGATCTGCGCGTCGTCTTCCTCTGACGAAATGGCGAGCGCGAGTATTTCCTGTTCGGACAGGTCCTTGAAGCGTTTGCGGTTCAGTGAAAAGCGCATCTGGCAATCCCGGGTCGGTTGGGGCGACTTTAGGTCACCCGCCCGTCCCCGACAATCGGATAACCTGCGACAGATGGCGCGGGCGCCCGCCCTGTCAATCGCCGGAGCGGGGACGGTTGTCGACGATCCGCACCGCCTTTCCTTCCGATCGGGCGACGCTGCCGACCGGGGCGACATCGACCAGAATGCTGATGCCGATGGTCTGTTTCACCCTCTCGGCAAAAGCACGGGCCGCGCCTTTGCGGTCATCCTCCGACAGCCCGGGATCGGCGCATTCGCACAGGACGCGCAACTGGTCCATCCGGTCGGGGCGCGACAGTTCGATCTGGAAGTGCGGGGCCAGGCCCGCAGTCGCCAGAAGCGCCTCTTCGATCTGGGTGGGAAAAACGTTCACGCCGCGCAGGATGATCATGTCATCGCTGCGCCCGGTGACCTTTTCCATCCGGCGCATGGAGCGCGCGGTGCCGGGCAGCAGGCGCGTCAGATCGCGGGTGCGGTAGCGGATAATGGGAAAGGCTTCCTTCGTGAGGGAGGTGAAGACAAGCTCGCCCTGCTCTCCGTCCTCCACGGGTTGGCCGGTTTCGGGATTGATCACCTCGGGAAAGAAATGGTCTTCCCAGATGTGCAGCCCATCTTTGGATTCCACACATTCCATGGAAACGCCGGGGCCCATGATCTCGCTCAGCCCGTAGATGTCGACCGCATGCATGTCGAAAGCCTCTTCGATTTCGCGGCGCATGGCGTTCGTCCAGGGTTCGGCCCCGAAAATCCCGACCTGAAGCGAGGTTTCGCGCGGGTCGATGTCCTGTTCGGCAAAGGCATCCAGGATCGAAAGCGCGTAACTGGGGGTCACGGTAATGCCCTTGGGCGCGAAATCGGTGATCAGGCGCACCTGTCGGGGCGTCATCCCCCCGGAAACCGGCACGGTCGCCAATCCCAGCGCATCCGCACCCAGCTGAATGCCCAGACCGCCGGTGAACAGGCCGTAGCCATAGGCGTTGTGCAGCATGTCGCCCGGCCGCAATCCGCCCGCGCGCAGCGACCGCGCGACCACTTTGCCCCAAACGTCGAGGTCGGCCTTCGTATAGCCTACAACGGTGGGCTGGCCGGTGGTGCCGGAAGACGCGTGGATGCGCGCGACCTTGTCCTGCGGTACGGCGAACATCCCGAAGGGGTAATTGTCCCGCAGGTCGGTTTTGACGGTAAAGGGGAACTTCGCCAGATCTTCCAGTGTCGTCAGATCATCTGGGTGAACACCGGCGGCATCGAAGTTGGATTTGTAGAAGTGCACATTGTCATAGGCATGGCGCAGCGACCATTTCAGCCGGTCAAGCTGAAGTGCCGATATCTCGTCCCGGCTGGCGGTTTCGATAGGTTCCAGATCTCCCTTCGCGGGGCTCAGATCCTTCATGCGGTGTCCTCCTCTTCGGGGAAATGGCGGCCCTCCACCGTACGCGACAGCCCGCGAAAGACCGCCACGCTGCGCCCGTCGCCGCCCGTCACGGAAACATCGTAGACGCCGGAACGCCCGCTGCGCGAAACTTCGAGCGCGGTGGCCTGCAGGCGTTCACCTTCCCGGCCGGGTGCGAGGTAGGTGATCTGGTTCTGCTGGGCCACTGCAAGCTGGTTGTAGCTGTTGCAGGCAAAGGCAAAGGCGCTGTCGGCCAGGAGGAAGATGAAACCGCCGTGGCAGATGCCGTGCCCGTTGAGCATGTCTGGCCGTACCTCCATGGACAGAACGGCCCGGCCCGGGGCGATGTCATCGATCCGCATGCCCAATCCGGCGGAAGCACGGTCGGCGGCGAACATCGTCTCGGCGCTGCGCTGGGCGCGTTCCTGCGGTGTCATCCCTCACCTCGTGTTTCACTTTCGGCAATGTTTGACCGGTTCTGTAACGCGTTCAACCCGTATTCGCGCTGACGGGGTTGATTTGGGCCGTGAAGGGCGCAACTGTCAAATGATGATGCAGCCCTTACCCCCGTCCGTCACCCCGCTGAGAGCCCCGGAACAGGTGGCCTTTCACCGGACGGAGCTTTCCCTGATCCTGTCGCTCTACGGTCGCATGGTCGCGGCGGGGGAATGGCGTGACTACGGCATTTCCTGCCTGCGGGATGTCGCGGTCTTTTCCGTCTTTCGGCGCACGGCGGAGATACCGCTTTACCGGATCGAAAAGCGCCCGAAGTTGCGCAGCAAGCAGGGAATGTATGCCGTGGTGGGAACGGGCGGGCAGATATTGCGGCGGGGTCATGATCTGGCTGCGGTGCTGCGCGTGCTGGAACGCAAACTCATCCGCGCGGTGGACGATTGATCACAGGCTGGCGGGCAGAACCGGCCTGCGATGTGCCGTCACGGGGCCGCCGCCTTGTTCCTCGATCCGGGCAATCGCTTCTGACAGGCCTTCGCGGGTGACCGACATCGCGTAAGCGTTGGCATGGATGATCTCTTCCGGCCCGGTGACGAGCGCGACATGGCCTTTCCAGAACAAAAGGTCGTTCCGCTGCGGTGGGGTGTTGCCGTCGCATGATTGCCCGATGGCTTTTTCCTGCATGTCGCTGTCACCCGGGCAATCGATGCCGCAGGCGAGCAGCGCGGCCTGTACCAGACCGGAGCAGTCGATCCCCCAGCGGCTGTTGCCACCCCAGAGGTAAGGCGTGCCGAGGAAAAGCTCCGCCACCGTGACCGGGTCCTTCGCGGTTTCCTCCAACTTTTGCAGGTGCTGACGGGGGATACATCCCAATGGTGTCTCGGCGTAACCCTCCGCCTCCCGCGAGACATGGACAAGGCTGCCATAGCTCAGCGAGGCCCGATCGGCGGATTTGAAATCGGCGTGCAGATAGGCATGGGTTGCGGGCGCGCTTACCCGGTGGGTGGCCTGCTGAACATCGCTCAGCCCCATCATGCGCAGATGCCCGCAATAGCCGTCCTTTGCGGCCTGCACATAGGCCCAACCGTTTTTGGCATGCAAGATCGTGACCTGCTCGCCATAGAGCAACTGCCTGTCCCGCGGCCCGTCCGGACTGCGCAGCAGATCACAGACCGGAACGGAGACCTGCGCGGGCCGCGCCTCTCCCGCCAGTTCGGGATCAGGGGTCGTACGCGGATCGCTCATCTGCGCAGCAGGTCAGGCAGGGCCGCGAACAGCGCTCGTGTGCCTTGGCCGACGCCCCCTTTCGGTCGGCCCGGTGCCTCGGACGGCTGCCAGCCGTAAATGTCGAAATGGGCATAGCGACTATCCGTGACAAAGCGGCGCAGGAAGAGCGCGGCGGTAATGCAGCCCGCGAATCCGCCCTTTGGCGCATTGTCCAGATCCGCGATGCCGGGTTCGATCATCTCTTCGTATGGGTCATGGAACGGCATACGCCAGACGGGATCCTGCTGCGACTGCGCCGCGGCTTCCAACGCAGAGACGAAGCCCGCGTCATTGCTGAAATAGGGGGCGAGGTCCGGGCCCACGGCCACTCGCGCGGCCCCTGTCAGCGTGGCCATTGAAATGATCTGGTCCGGCTTCTCTTCATCCGCGAGCGCCAGTGCATCGGCCAGTACCAACCGGCCTTCGGCGTCTGTGTTATTGATCTCGACCGTCGGCCCCTTGCGAGATGTCAGGATATCCTGCGGGCGGAAAGCGTTCCCGGATACGGAGTTTTCCACCGCCGGGACGAGCACCCGGAGGCGAACCTCCGCCTTGGTCGCCATGATCATATGCGCAAGGCCCAGCACCGCCGCGGAGCCGCCCATATCCTTTTTCATCAACCCCATTGATGCGCCGGGTTTGAGGTTCAGCCCCCCGGTATCGAAACAGACGCCCTTTCCCACCAGTGTCAGTGTCGGCCCGCTGTCGCCCCAGCGCATGTCGATAAGCCGCGGCTCCCGCGCGGCGGCCCGGCCCACCGCGTGGATCATGGGCAGGTTTTGCTCAAGGAGGGCATCGCCTGTGGTGACGGTAATATCCGCCCCGAAGCGTTCAGCGAGATTTCGTGCTGCGGCTTCCAGATTGTCGGGGCCCATGTCCGAAGCGGGTGTATTGATCAGGTCCCGGGAGAGGTATTCACCCTCTGCCAGGGCCATGACCCGGGCCGCGTCGATGCCGCCCGGTGTGACGAGCCTTGCCTTCATGGCGCTCTGGTCGCGATAGCGGTCGAACCGGTATCCCGCCAGCAACCAGCCGAGCGCTTCGACTTCGCGGGCCTCTTCGGGCAGGCCGCTTTCGAGGCGGTAATGCCCCGCCGGTAGCTTTGCGGCACCATTCGCGAGGTGAAAACGCCCGCGCGCCCGGCTTTTTTCGGTGCCATAGCCGATGAGGGCCTGTGCGATGCCGCCGTTCGCATCCGGCAGCGCGAACGCTTGGCCGAGCGCGCCTGCAAATCCCTGCGCCTTTGCCCAGGCACGCGCCTGTTCCGGGGCTTCTGCCATCCAGGCGTCCAACTGATCCTCTGCCACTAGGTGGAGGGGGATGGCGTCTGCGCTGTCTTCGACGAACTCGGCAATCATGAAGGGGCCTTTCGGGCTGTGTCACATCGGGGCGGAGCCTAGACGAAACCGCGCCACCCGCAACCGCCACGGCAGCCTTCAGATCGTGATCCCTTCGGTATCCCAGATGGCGGTGAGCGATGTATCCCCGATCCGCAGAAGCCGCCCGACCGTGGCCCCCAATGCTGTTCGGTCCGCGATCTCGACACAATGAACGACATCCAGCGCGACGCGTTTCAGCAATTCCATACCGACCTGATCCGCGATGGCGGCCAAGGCCCGCGCCTGTTTGCGCAATTCGCGGACCCGGTCGCTGGCGTACGCTTCGGCGCAGCGGGACAGGCGCGTCGCCATCTCCTCCAATGCGCGGCAGACCACGTCCTCGGCCCCGGCCTCGCCCAGTTCGGCGCAGAGCGCGCCCAGCCGATCCGCATCGACGGCCACGACCTCGGACGGTCGCATCTGCAGAATTTGCATTCCTTCACCTTCTCACCACGCCGCACCACCCGCAGGCAACATCGGAGTTTCCCCTTTGCAAATGGTTGAAGCCAAAGCCGGTTTTCGCTCGAAATCACGGCAGATTTGAGCTATCGAAGCCCAGATTAATGCCAGAATGGACGCGGATATGAATAAGGCCAAGGCACTGCCAAACTACCTTGTGCAACGTTATCACGGCTGGAAAGCCACCGGATATGCAGAGAACGAGTCCTGGTATCGACGTCTTGCCTCCGAAGGCCAACATCCCCGCGCCATGGTCATTTCCTGCTGCGACAGCCGGGTGCATGTGACCTCAATCTTCGGGGCGGATCAGGGCGAATTCTTCATCCATCGGAACATCGCCAACCTTGTCCCGCCCTACCAGCCGGACGGCCAGCAGCACGGGACCTCAGCTGCGGTCGAATATGCCGTGCGGGCGCTGAAGGTGGCGCATCTGATCGTGCTGGGGCATTCAAGCTGCGGCGGTGTGCAGGGCTGCATCAATATGTGCAAAGGCGAGGCACCGGAACTCGAAGCCAAGGACAGCTTCGTTGGCCGCTGGATGGACATCCTGAAACCCAAGTATGAACTGGTGGCCGACATCAAGGACGCGAAGAAACAGGCGCACCAGCTTGAGAAACACGCCGTCATGATCTCGCTCGAGAACCTGATGACCTTCCCATGGGTGAAGGAACAGGTCGAAAGCGGGGAGCTGTCACTCCACGGGCTCTGGACCAATATCGGCGAAGGCGGGTTGGAGTATTACGATACGCAAAAGGCCCAATTCCTCCCCGTCTGATCATTTAACCCCGGGTTAACCGATTCGCAGCGACCGTGGGTGGATGAAGCCTGATTATCGCCCTTGGAAGCTGTCGCCCGATCTTCTTTCTCCCGCCGCGCATGCGGAGGAGTCGCAGAATGTCTTGCTGGGCCATCTCATCCGTGACCTCCTTCGGCGGGAGGCGCGGCGCAGTTGTGCAGGGGGCGCAGCTGCCACAAGCACGCGACTGGTGACCGCAGTCGAAGCGCTGCTGTCCCGCGATCTGTCGCTCGCAACGGACTGGGGCGATCTGGCCTGCCGTTTGGCGGCAGAGGGCTATGAGTTGCGGGCCGAAGGGGCGGGGGCCGCACTTTACCGGCAGCCCTGTGGTCGCCGAATCTGCGATCTTTCGGCGCTGGGGGTGGCCTATCAGACACTTGCACGCCGGTTCGGTGCCCCTATGCCGGGTCACCCAGCGGGGTGAATCTGCTATGGCGTAGGGGGACCCACGGACCTCGCCCCGCAGTGAATAGTGCGCATTATTTCTGACCATGGCGGAAAGCAGAAAGGGGGCCGAGGCCCCCTTCGCAACGTTCTATCAAAACCCCTTGGGGGTCTCAGCCTTTCTTGAGAACCTCGCGGCCCAGCAATTCGGCGATCTGCACCGCGTTCAAGGCCGCGCCCTTGCGCAGGTTATCGGATACGCACCACAGGTTCAGCCCGTTCTCGATCGTGCTGTCCTGCCGGATGCGGCTGATGAAGGTCGCGAAGTCACCGACGCATTCCACCGGCGTGACGTAGCCGCCGTCCTCCCGCTTGTCGATCACCATGATCCCCGGCGCTTCGCGCAGGATGTCGCGGGCCTCATCCTCGTCCAGATGGTCTTCGAATTCGATGTTGATCGCTTCGGAATGACCTACGAAGACGGGGACGCGCACGCAGGTCGCGGTGACCTTGATCTTGGGGTCCACGATCTTCTTGGTTTCGGCGACCATCTTCCATTCTTCCTTGGTCTCGCCAGAGTCCATGAAGACGTCAATGTGCGGAATCACGTTGAAGGCGATCTGCTTGGTGAACTTCTTCGCCGGCTTGTCGTCGACCGGGTTGTAGATGCTCTTGGTCTGGTCCCAAAGCTCGTCGATACCGTCCTTACCGGCCCCCGACACGGACTGGTAGGTGCTGACGACCACCCGTTTAATGGTGGCACGGTCATGCAGCGGCTTGAGCGCCACGACCATCTGCGCGGTGGAGCAGTTCGGATTGGCGATGATGTTCTTCTTCGCGTAATCGTGGATGGCCTGCGGATTGACCTCGGGCACGATCAGCGGAACCTCGGAATCGTAGCGATAGAGCGACGAATTATCGATCACCACGCATCCTGCCTTTGCGGCGGTGGGGGCGTATTTCTTCGTCGCTTCGGAGCCGACGGCGAAAAGCGCGATGTCCCATCCCGTGAAATCGAACGTATCAAGGTCTTTCGTCTTCAGGGTTTTCTCACCGAAGCTGACCTCGGAACCGAGCGATTTGCGCGAAGCCAGCGCAACGATCTCGTCCACGGGGAACTGGCGCTCGGCCAGAATGTTCAGCATTTCGCGGCCCACATTGCCAGTGGCGCCCGCGACGGCGACGCGATAACCCATCTGTTCTCTCCAATATATACGTGATGGTTTCCGCCCTTTATCGCGTGTGCCCGGCGAGGGAAAGGGCCGCCGCCGCGATCAGCGGGCGCTGTCGCGCGAGAAAAGGTAGATCGCAAGCCCCGCAGTCAGGCAAATGGCGAACAGCAGGTAGACCGCGACATAGGGATCGGTCGGCGTTTCGGCGGGAAGCGCGCCGCGATAGACCCGGCCAGAGAAGAACTGCAGCAGACCCACGCCGCCGATGCTGAACAGGTTCAGCATGGTCACGCCGCGCCCGATCAGATGAGGCGGCAGGAAGCTGCGCCCATGCGCCATGATCACCGGGTAGGTCGCGCCGAAGAAACCGATCGCGCAGAACAGTGCAATGGAAAGCCACAGGTTCTGGCCGGGCAGGACGATCAGGGCCAGCGCGGGCAGCAGCGTGAAAACCGTGCCCCCCACGATCATCCATTTGCGCGAACCGAGTATCCGGTCGAGCGGGCCGTAGGCCAGGGTGCCAAGGATCATGGCTATGCCCATAAATAGTGTCGCCTGCCCGATCATGCCGGTCGTGGCATCGAACACCTCCGACAGGTAGGGCCCGATCCAGAGGCCGCGCAGTGCGCCTGAAATCGCATAGCTCACCCCCATGAGCGGGAAGATGAACCACAGCACCCGCATGCGAAACAGCTCGGCAAGCGAGCCTTTCGCCTCCCCATCGATTCGCGCAGGATCCCGAACGAAGATCAGGATGCCGAGCGCGACAAGCGCGGAAATGCCCCCCAGCCCCCACAGCGCCGCCCGCCAGCCCATGGTGTCGGCGGCCAGCGCCATGGGATAGGAGGCGACAAGGTTGCCCAAGCTGCCCAGCCCGACCATGACAGAGGCGAGAACGGCAAACTGCGCGGGCGGGTATTCGCGCGCGAAGATGTAATAGGAGGCCATCAGCACCGGCGCGCAGCCGATCCCGATCAGGGCCATCGCGATGTTGATATGCGCGGCACTGGTCGCCAGCGCGAAGACGGCGGCACCACCCCCGCCGCCGACAAGCAAAAGCGCCGCCGCTGTCTTCCGCGGACCGATGGTGTCGAGCGCCCAGCCCACGGGGATCTGCATGGCCGCGAAGATCAGAAACCAGAGACCCGAAGCAAAAGCGAGGTCATCCGGGGTCGCGCCGATGTCGCGGCCAAGCGCGGGTGTCAGCACGGCCAGAAAGGCGCGGAAGAACTGGCTCAGCACATAGGCCAGCCCTAGGAGCAGGATGCCGGGGCTCATTTCTCGGGGTCGGTCCACTTCCGGGCCAGCGATCGTGCCGATTGGGCCAGCAGCAGAACGTCGGCCCCCACGGCCACGAAACGCGCCCCCGCGTCGAGCGCGGCGCGGGTGAAATCATCTTCCGTCGACAGGATGCCGGGCGCTTTTCCGGCGGCGGCAATGCGGCGAAGCGCGTCCATGATGGCGGCTTCGACCTCTGGCGCGCGGGGGTTGCCCATATGCCCCATGTCGGCGGCAAGGTCGGCTGGCCCGATGAACACGCCGTCGACCCCGTCCACGGCAAGAATTTCGTCAAGCGCCTCAAGTCCAGCCCTACTTTCGACCTGGATCAGCAGGCAGATCTGCGCATCAGCCGTCTTTCCGTAATCGCCGATGGCACCGAAGCCCGCCGCCCGCGTCAGCGCGTAACCGACGCCGCGGTCGCCCGTGGGCGGGTAGGTGCAGGCCCGCACCAGCGCCCGGGCCTGATCGGCACTGTCCACCATGGGAGCCAGAAGCGTCTGCGCGCCCGCGTCCAGCATCTGCTTGATGATCCAGGTCTCTCCGATGGGCACGCGCACTACGGGATGGCTCGGGGAAGGGGCCAATGCCTGAAGCTGGGACAGGACCGAGCGCAGATCGTTGGGGGCGTGTTCCCCGTCCACCACGAGCCAGTCGAATCCGGCGGTGCCCATCAGTTCGGCCGAATAGGGATCGGCAAGCCCGAGCCAGCAGCCATAGAGTGTCCTGCCTTCGGCAAGGGCGGATTTGAACTCGTTATGAGGGGCGGGCATGAAACCTCCGGGACACGCTTCGCGGCACCTTAGGCACGGTTGCCGGTGGTTGACCAGAGGTCATCCGGCCCGTCCGGATGTTGTCTCGAGGAGGAAAGAGGGGGGCGCTGCCCCCGGCCCTTGGGGGCCTCCCCCGGAGTATTTGGAAAAGGGTGAAGATCAGATGACCTTGATCACATCCTTGTCGATGGCGAGCATATAGCCCCGGCGCGCGATGTTCTTGACCAGCAATTCCGACACGATCTGATTGCCCAGCGTGTCCCGCAGGCGCTTGATCCGCGTGGCACCGGCGGCCTCTTCGCAGTCGGCGGCGTTGCGGCCCGAGATCATGCCTTCGATTTCGGAGCCGGAGAGCACGTCATCGTCCATCCGTGCTTCGGCAAGGACGGACATCGTTTCCATCGCGGCGGCGGTGAGCTTGAAGCCGAGGTTGTTGAGATAGACGGTGTTTTCTTCCCGACTGATGAGGAGCGAATTGACCTGTATGCCGACCCTTTCGATCTGGGCCATACGCCGATTGAAACCGATCAGCATCACCAGAAACACCAGCGCGGCCACCAGCATGGCGGCGGCGAAAATGAGCAGAACCACGATCACGATACGGTAGCTGTCCAGCGTGTCGGCAAAGGCATTGCCCGACTGCGCGAGGATTTCCAGCAGCTTCACCTCGGCCTGCGTCGTCAGATCGTCATTCTCGACGAAGATTCGCTCGACCTGCGCGTTGAAGGTATTGGCGTCCGGCAGGGCCCAGAGCAGCAGCAGCACACCGATGAGCAACACGGCCACCACGGCGGCGATACCGCCACCAATGAATCGCCCGCCCAGCCTGCGCATGTCAGAAGCGAAGGTAATTCTGTCCAGCACTGTCTTTCCTCTGCTCCAGTCCGTCTTCGCCGAAGACGGAAACGATAGTCAGCAACGTCCAGCCTTCGGCCGCAAGGCGCGGCGTCAGTTCCTGCTGGGCGCTCTTCTTGTCGCATGCTCCGCTGAGGCGCGCCACGCCGTAATGCAGCCTCAGGGGGCTGTCCTGCTTCGCCTTGTAATCGGCATAGCAGGTTTCGGCGGCGGCTGCACTCGACAGAGTCATCGCGATCAGAAGCGTCATGGAAAGAATGAAGGTTTTCATGCCTTTGTAATGGGCCATTCCGCGCGGATATTCAATATCTTCCGCCTCTTGGGGTCTGCGCTATCGGATAACAGGGGGCTGTTATTGCCTGTCCCGTCGGGTTGGCCCCATCTGGCATCACAAGCCAATACCGGGTCACGAGACCCGCGGCAAAGCGGTCTGCGATTTGCAGGTCAGACGCGCCGCCAACAAAGAGGATAGACAATGCACCGCCGCATCATAGCAGGGATCATCGCCGCTTCCGTTGTCCTGACCACTGTCGGGGCCCTGCCGGCACGGGCCGGGGAAAAGGACGTCGCACGCATTGCGACCCTGCTGGGTGTCGCCGTGGTCGGCAAGCTCATCTATGACAAGTATCAGCGCGAAAAGGAGCAGGCCGCACAGCAGCAGCAGGTTTCGCGCAGCCAGCCCTATTCTCCGGTCTACGTGCCGCAGCAGCGCCAGCAGCCGCAATATCGGGCGCCTGAGCCCCATGTTCATCCGCATCAGCCCGCACCCCGGGTCGAAACGCAGCCCCGCGTTCATCGGGATCATCCGGCGCCCCGGATCGAATCGCGGCGCGCACCGGCCCCGGTTGCGCCCCGGCCCCTGCCGGAGCTCGTGGACCGGAAGTTGCTGCCGAAGGAGTGTTTTCGCAGCTACGACACCGTCAGCGGCAGCCACCTGATGTTCGGCGAAGACTGCCTCCGGGACAATTATCGCTTTGCCAACCGTCTTCCCCAGGAATGCGCGCAACGCGTCCAGACCTATAGCGGCATCCACAACGGGTACGACGCCCGCTGCCTGCGCCAATCGGGATACAGCTTGGCGCGCGGATAAATCCGCGTGCCTTGGTCGGGCGGCACGTCCCTGCCGTCCGAATGGAAGGGAGAGATGTTCGGGCATCTCTCCCTTCTTCTTTTTTGCCGGGCAAGTTCATTGTAGGGCTTGAATGCCGGACAGGCTTGCGCATGCTGCGCGCCATGTTTCCGACCCTCTTTCATGAAACCGCCGCACGTGAACGTGGATACCTGCGCATCGCGGGCGTGGATGAGGTGGGTCGCGGACCGTTGGCGGGGCCGGTACTTGCCGCCGCGGTGATACTGGACCCCGCGCGCATTCCCGTCGGTCTGAACGACTCCAAGGTGATCTCCGCCAAGGAGAGGCAGCGGCTGCATGGCGAATTGCATGAAGTTGCCGAGGTCAGCATCGGAGAGGCGAGCGTTGCCGAGATCGAGAGCCACAACATCCTGCGTGCGAGCCATCTGGCGATGCTGCGCGCGCTGGACGGGCTGACGACGCCGCCTGATTACGCGCTGATCGACGGCAACCTGATGCCCCGGGATATGCCCTTCGCCGGTGAACCCATCATCAAGGGCGACAGCCTGTCGGTCTCCATCGCCGCGGCCTCGATTGTGGCGAAAATCTGTCGGGATTGTGTCATGTTGTCGCTGGCGCAACAGCACCCCGGATATGGTTGGGAAACCAACATGGGATATGGCACGAAAAGCCACATAGAGGCGCTGGGGAAAATAGGGGTGACCCCACACCATAGACGGAAGTTTAAACCCGTCCACAACATCTTGTATCAAGATAAATTAACAACCTCTTGATTCAAAAAGAATTTGACCCTGATTCAACCGTCGGACATCCTATTTCCAACCAATGAGCACAAAATGTGCCGGGGACAGAGGCAGTTGAATGAAGACCATCACAAAGGGCGCCGCGGCGCTTCCGTTGAACAGTATAATTGCGGGCGATTGCATAGAGGCAATGAACGCGTTGCCCGCCGAATCCGTTGACCTGATTTTCGCGGACCCCCCCTATAATCTGCAACTGCGCGGTGATCTGCATCGGCCCGACAACAGCCGCGTGGATGCGGTCGACGATGAATGGGACCAGTTCGACAGTTTCGCGGTCTATGACCGGTTCACGCGGGCTTGGCTGAAAGCCGCGCGGCGCCTGCTGAAGCCCAATGGCGCGATCTGGGTCATCGGCAGCTATCACAATATCTTCCGTGTGGGGGCGGCCCTGCAGGATGCCGGATACTGGATCCTCAACGATGTGGTCTGGCGCAAATCCAACCCGATGCCGAACTTTCGTGGCAAGCGTTTCACCAACGCGCATGAAACCATGATCTGGGCCGGCAAGGACGAGAACGCCAAATACACGTTCAACTACGAAGCGCTCAAGGCCCTGAACGAGGGCATCCAGATGCGCAGCGACTGGGTTCTGCCCATCTGCACGGGGCATGAGCGGCTCAAGGACGATGCGGGCGACAAGGCGCATCCGACGCAGAAACCCGAAAGCCTGCTGCACAGGGTGCTGGTGGGTTCCACCAATCCGGGCGACGTGGTGCTTGATCCGTTCTTCGGTACCGGCACGACCGGCGCGGTGGCCAAGATGCTTGGCCGCGATTTCATCGGGATCGAACGCGAAGCCGCCTATCGCACGGTAGCGGAAAAGCGCATCGCCAAGGTCCGCAAGTTCGACCGTGAAGCGCTGCAAACGAGTGTTTCCAAGCGCGCAGAACCGCGCGTCCCATTTGGCCAGCTTGTCGAACGCGGCATGTTGCGCCCCGGTGAGGAGCTCTATTCGCTCAACGGGCGTCACAAGGCGAAGGTGCGTGCCGATGGCACGTTGATCGGCGCCGATGTGAAGGGCTCCATCCATCAGGTCGGTGCCGCCTACGAAAAGGCCCCGAGCTGTAATGGCTGGACCTACTGGTGCTTCAAGAAGGATGGCAAACGCGTGCCAATCGACCTTCTGCGGCAGCAGATCCGCGCGGAAATGGCGAACTAGCCAGCCCCACCCACAGTTTTCTCAGACACCGCCGGTGCCCGCTGCCTTCCTTCGGAAGGCTGCCTGTCAGGGCACTCACCTTGGCCTCGCCTTCGGGCGGGGCCCTTTTCATTCTTTCAGCGCGGCAGCGGGTTCGTCCCGGCCTTGTAGTGACGCCAATCGGTGATTTCCGGGTAATACATCGCGCGCCATTTCCGAACCCGGGGGTTCATCATCCGTCGCCACAGCGGCGGGATCATCGCGGCCATGGTCATGACCGGATATCCGTAGGGAAGCTGTGGTGCCTCTGTCGCGCGATAGGTTTGCAGGACGGGAAAGCGCCGGTCCGGTTTGTAGTGATGGTCCGAATGGCGCTGTAAGTTGATCAGCAGCCAGTTGGAGGCCTTGTGCGATGCATTCCACGAATGGCGGGGCTGGACGTGTTCGTATTTTCCATCGCCCAGATGTTTACGGGTCAGCCCGTAGTGTTCGATGTAATTCACCAGTTCGAGCTGCCAGATCGCGACCCCCGCCTGCACCAGGAACAGGCCCAAACCGGCCCAGCCGCCGAGGATCAGTGCCGCGAGAAGGAAGCCCGCCTGAAGGGCCCAGTACTTGAAGAAGGGATTGGACAGGTCTGTCCAGGGTTTGTCCTTTCGCGCCAGCATCGCTGCTTCGGCCCGGAAGGCGGATTTGAACGATTGCCGCAGAACCCGTGGATAGAAGCGATGGAAGCCTTCGTTGTAGAGCGCTGTGACGGGGTCGCGGGGCGTGGCGACATAGCGATGATGCACAAGCAGATGTTCGGACCGGAAGTGCGAATAGAGCACCATGGCGAGCAGCAGGTCCGCCCAGAGCCGTTCGAGCCGATTCCGCTGGTGCATCAGCTCATGGCTGTAGTTGATCCCTACTGTTCCGGTGATGACGCCGACGCCAAAGAACAGAAAGACCTTTTCCCACCCCCCCAGATGCGGGGCGCGCGTGGCATAAAAGATCAGGCCGAAGACCGTGATGATCTGCAAGGGAACCCAGATCAGCGTGATCAAGCGATACCAGAACAGGTCATCTTCGGAGGTTTGGGGATCGTTGTTGTCGAGGTTCAGCCCCACCGCCGCATCGAGAATCGAGAACAGGAACCACGTGACCAGCGGCAGCAGCGCGATGGACCAGCCGCCGATAAAGGCGCAGAGCCAAGCAAGAGGTATCAGACCGAGTGAAAGCCAGAAGGGCAGGGCGCGGGACAGGCGCGACATTTCGGAAGCGGCGATGTGGTTTTTGGATGATGTCATGTCGGACCCTCTGCGCTACGGTCGTGATATATCGCGGTCCGACGCTTCCTCAAAGTGCTACGTCGCGGACCAGATCGAACGCCTTGCGCATCACGGTCGGCAGGTCCGACGGGCGGAAGCGCTCCGGCGTGATGAACGTGCCAAGATCGGGGGCACTATCGGTCGGAACCTCTGCCGTCATGATTGTCAGCGAAAGGTGGAAATGGGTGAAGGTATGGCGCACCTCGGCCTCCAACGCGCGCCAGTCCGCATCGAGCGGGGGTTTGCCGGTGGGGCGGGGCTGGCCAACCTCCACCCAATCGCTACCGGGCCAACCCAACATGCCCCCCAGCAGCCCTGTCTCGGGCCGGGTTTCCAAAAGCCACGCGCCGTCCTTCGCGCGTCGGGCTACATAAAGCGTTCCATGGCGCAGCGGCTTCGGCTTCTTCGCCAGTTTGCGCGGCAGTTCGGCAGCGGTGCCGCGCTCGCGGGCCAAACAGGGGTTGCGCCACGGGCAGATCCCACAGGCCGGGGATTTCGGGGTGCAGATCGTCGCCCCCAGATCCATGACCGCCTGGGCGTAGTCGCCGGGCCGTTCGGAGGGCGTCAGCGCCGACGCCTCACGCATCAGCAGGGGTTTGGAGGCGGGCAGCGGTTCGTGAATGTCATGGAGCCGGGCCATCACCCGTTCCACGTTGCCATCAAGCACCGTGTGCGGCAGGTCAAAGGCGATGGAGGAAACCGCCGCCGCCGTGTAGGGGCCGATACCCGGCAGTTTCAGCAGCGCGTCATGATCCGCCGGAAAGCGACCGCCGTGTTCATTAACGACGACGCGCGCGCATTTGAGCAGATTGCGTGCCCGCGCATAGTAACCCAGCCCCGCCCATTCGCCCAAAACCTCCGCATCCTCTGCGGCTGCAAGGTCACCGAGCGTGGGCCAGCGGGCCGTGAACCGCAGGAAATAGTCGCGAACCGTCGCCACGGTCGTTTGCTGCAACATGATCTCGGACAGCCAGACGCGATAGGGGTCGGGCAGTTGCCCCGCGGCCCTGTCCCCGGGGCCTACCCGCCACGGCATCGTCCTTGCATGCCTGTCGTACCAGTCCAGCAGGCTATGCGGCAAAGCGCCCATGGTTGGAGCGTCACGCATACTTTATGCCCGCCCCCTTCGCCGGTGGCTGGCGATATGCGCGTAAATCACTATGTTGGCTCTAGTCATCCGGGGAACATAATCATGCCGCCACGGCGCGCCACCACAAAAGGCTTCAAACGTGCCGATGCCCTTCTGACAGGGCAGATTCGCAAGGCGAGCGAATCCCGGGGTTTCGCCCAGTCGCGTCTGTTGACCCACTGGGCGGAAATTGCAGGCCAGGACGCCGCAGCCATCGCCCGCCCGGTCGAGGTGAGCTATGGCCGGGGCGGTATGGGGGCGACGCTGACATTGCTGACCACCGGCGCCCACGCCCCGATCCTTGAAATGCAGAAGGAGCAGCTGCGCGCGAAGGTCAACGCGGTTTACGGCTATAACGCCATCGCCCGGATCCGCATCACCCAGACGGCGGCGCAGGGCTTTGCCGAGGGGCAGGTCGCCTTCGAGCATCGCAGCGCGCCCGCCCCAGCGGCCGAAACGGACCCTGCAATCCAGCGCCGTGCAGAGGAATTCGCGCAACCGGTCGCTGACACCGGGCTGAGGGATGCCCTTGCACGACTGGGGCAGAACGTATTGAACAAGACCAAAGGCTGAAACGCTTACAAAGGAATGAACATGAATCGCAGAAACGTAATTCTGGGCGGCCTCGCCCTTCTGGGTCTGGGCGGCTGGTACTTTGCCGGTACGGCCACGAACGAAGCGGGCTCCACCTCCTTCAACCCCTCGGCGGGCGCCGCGAACGCGCAGAACTCCGATGTCGATACCTCCTCCGTGGCCGAGATGGAGCTGGGAAATCCCGACGCCCCGGTAACGGTGATCGAATATGCCTCCTACACCTGCCCGCATTGCGCCAACTTCCATGCGGGACCCTACAAGCAGCTGATGGCCGACTATATCGACACCGGCAAAATCCGGTTCGTGTACCGCGAAGTCTATTTCGACCGCTTTGGCCTCTGGGCTTCCATGATCGCGCGTTGCGGCGGTGCCGAGAAGTTCTTTGGCATTACCGATCTGCTCTACAAGGGTCAGTCGGAATGGACACGCGCGGGTGAGCCTGCACAGATCATCGAAGAGCTGCGCAAGATCGGCCGCCTCGCCGGGCTGGACAATGCCCAGCTTGACGAATGCCTCAACGATGCGGAGCAAGCCGAAACGCTGGTTGCCTGGTTCCGTGAAAACGCCGAGAAGGACAATATCGATTCCACGCCCAGCTTCGTGATCGACGGCAAGAAATATTCCAACATGCCCTACAAAGACATGAAGGAGCTGCTGGACGCGGCACTGGGGGCCTGATGACAGCCCCGCTGGCCGGGCTGAAGGTCGTCGAAATGGCGCGCATCTTGGCCGGCCCATGGGCCGGTCAGACGCTTTCCGATCTGGGTTGCGAAGTGATCAAGGTCGAAAGCCCGGACGGCGACGACACCCGCCAGTGGGGCCCGCCCTTCGTCACCCGGGACGACGATGTCTCGGCCTCCTATTTTCATTCGACGAACCGGGGCAAGGCATCGGTCACCATCGATTTCCGGACGGCGGAGGGGCAGGCGAAGGTCAAGGAACTGCTCGCCGATGCCGATATCCTGATCGAGAACTTCAAGACCGGCGGGCTGGCGAAATATGGTCTGGACTACGAAAGCCTCGCCGCACAGTTTCCGAAGCTGATCTATTGTTCGATCACCGGTTTCGGTCACACCGGCCCCTATGCCCACCGCGCGGGCTATGATTTCATCATTCAGGGCATGTCCGGGCTGATGTCGATCACGGGGGAGCCTGATCGTCAGCCCCAGAAATCCGGCATGGCGATCACGGATATCTTCACCGGTATCTACGCCACGACCGCAATCCTCGCTGCTGTGCACCAGCGCAGCCAGACGGGGGTGGGTCAGCATATCGACATGGCGCTGCTTGATTGTGCCGTGGCCATCACCGGCAACCAGTCGATGAACTACATGACCACGGGCAAGCCCCCCACCCGTATGGGGAACGCACATCCGAACCTCACCCCTTACGAGGTGTTTGAATGCAGCGACGGCCATATCATTATCGCGACTGGCAATGACAAGCAGTACCAACGGCTCTGCCGTCTGCTGGGGCTCAATGACATGGCTGAATCCCCCGACTACGCCAAGAACGCGGATCGGGTCGCCAACCGGCCAGAGATGATACGCCGCCTGAACGGTGCCACCTGCCTGCGCGCGCGGGATGACCTGCTCGCCGCCTGCGAGGCCGAAGGCGTGCCTGCGGGGCCCATCAACGACATGGCCGACATGCTCGCCGATGAACAGGTCCAGGCCCGCGGAATGCGCATCGAACTGGGCGGTGTGCCCGGTTTGCGCTCACCCTTCCGTTTTTCGGGCGCCGATCTAGCATTGCACCGCCCCGCCCCCAAATTGGGCGAGGACGACTAGCAAGAGGGGGCGATTTAGCCCTTACGCGGCAGCGCCTTCAGCGCATCGAAAAGCGCATTCTGTTCAGGCAGGCGCAGTCGGACGGGCAGGGTGATAACCTTGGAGCGGAAGCTCGCGGGCAGGCGCACCGCGTCCTTTTCGGTGGTCACAAGCTGTGCACCTGACATCATCGCATGCGCTTCGAGGCGTTTCATCAGTGTGGGGGTCAGGGGCTGATGATCGCTGAGCGCTTCGGCATGGACGAGCGTCGCCCCGAGGTCACGCAACGTGGCAAAGAACTTCTCCGGATGTCCGATGCCTGCGAATGCAAGCACTTCTGTGTCCGACCAGTCCATCCCCGTCTGCAGCGCGATGAGTTCCGCGGGAACGCGGGTAGGCTTCTCTGGGGGCGTGAAGGCGGCCTGCGCCACCGCATCCCCGATGCTGAGAAGCAGGTCAGCGCGCGCCAGCCCTGCCTCCACCGGTTCGCGCAGCGGACCGGCAGGCAGGCACAGCCCGTTGCCGAAACCCTTTTGCGCATCGACCACGACAACTGAAAGGTCATGTGCGAGCGCCGGGTCCTGAAACCCGTCATCCAGTACGACAACGCTGGCGCCTGCTTCTTCTGCGGCGCGGGCGGTCTGCTCCCGGTCGGCGCCGACCCAGACTTCGGCGAAGGCGGCGATCAGCAACGGTTCGTCGCCCACCTGCTGCGCGCTATGGCGCGAAGGGTCCACGCGCGTGGGTTCGGTGATGTTGCCCCCATATCCACGCGAAACGACATGGGGTTCATGGTAGAGATCGCGCAAACGTTCCACCACGGCGATGACCGTCGGGGTCTTGCCGGTTCCGCCGGCATTCAGGTTGCCGATGCAAACGACCGGTATGCTCAGCCGTCGCCGCGCCCCCCCGGCCAGCCGCCGCGCCGTGGCCCGCGCATAGAGCTTTCCCAGCGGCGAAAGCAGTCTTGCGCGCCAGTCGGGTTTGGCCCGGTGCCAGAAGGATGGTGCGCGCATGTCAGTTTCCCCCCGAAAGCGCACCGTCCAGCGCATCGATGATCAGATCGGTCACCCGGTCGGTCTGCGCCGCCCCTTCGGACACGACGTCCCAGCCGGCGTGGGCCATGGTGGCGGCCTGATCCGGTGCGATGAGGCGTGAGACCGCAGTGCCCAGTGCCACCGCATCGTTAACGATGCGTGCCGCACCCGTGGCGGCGAGGCGGGAATAGGCGGGCAGGAAGCGTCGCACATTGGGGCCATAGAGTACGGCGGACCCGAGGGCCGCGGCCTCGAAAGGATCACCGCCGCCGTGATCGGCCACGAGGGACGAGCCCAGAAAGGATACCGGCGCGACCCGGTAGAAAAGGCCCATGTCGCCCGGGTCTTCGGCCACGAGCACCTGCGTCGAATCCTCTGGGTAGATGTCACTTCCCCAGCGCATCACGCGAAAGTCGCGCGTGGCGGCTTGCTCAGCCATCTGCTCCGCCTGCGCGGGGTCCGACGGAAAAAGGATGAGCAGCAGCCGGTGCGACAGGCGCAATGCGTGTCGATGCGCCGTCAGCACGATGTTCAGTTCCTCCGGCAGGACGCGGTTGGCAAACCAGACGGGACGGCCCTTGAGCGCCTTCGACATTTCGGCAAGGTCACTGTCCGCGCAGGGGAGGGCCTTGCCGCCGGGCATCAGGGGTTCCGTTATGCGCAGAACAGTCGGGGGCGCGCCAAGGTGGGTCAACCGGCGAAACCCGGCCTGGGACCGGACGAGGATCGCATCGAAATGCGAAAGCAGTTCACGGGTGAGATCGCGCAGCCACCTGTCACGGCGGCCATCGAAGCCCCCGGTATCGGCATCGACAAGCAGCAGCGGACAGTCCCGCGCCGCGGTTTCAAGGATCAGGTTGGGTTGCAGACGACCCCAGAACCAGACGCAGGCATCCGGTTTCCAATGACCCAGAAAGGCGGCGATGCTGCGCGGATGATCGTCGGGCATTTCGGTAACGCACAGGGTTTCGTCGCCCCCCGTGTGGTCCGGCCTGCTGCCGCGTTCTACGGTGATGACGGCATGCAGACCCGGGCGGTTGGCGTTGACGCGGGCGGCGATATCCAGAACGGTCCGCAGGCTGCCCGGCTCCGGCGCGTGAAACCAGACGACCTCTCCTCTCGGACGGGGCAGATCCGCGACATAGCCCGTGCCTTCGCCCCGCTGGGCAAGCGCACGATATGCCGCCAGACCGAGCGAGCCCGCCATCGCGAACTCAGCCCAGTTCTTCGGTGGCCGAGGCGGGGGTTTCCTCGTCCCGCAGGCGGTGGAGGTGGGCGATGAAATAGCGCATATGGGCGTTGTCGACGGTACGCTGGGCTTCGTGCTTCCACGCGTCATAGGCCTTGGCGTAATCGGGAAAAATGCCGACGACATGGATATCGTCGACGTTCTTGAAGACGTTTTCCGAAGGGTTCACCAGCTCGCCGCCGAAAACCAGATGCAGGCGTTGTGTCATGAAAGTGCTCTTTCTTCTGCTGCGGATATGGTCAGACTGGGTAGCAGATAGGGCCGTTCACGCAAGGGCGTCGATGAGGCTGCGGTGGACATGGAGCCCCCCTGCCACGACACCGTCGAGCCGGGGATCGGGATTGTTGAACCGCAACGGGTCGCCCCGCCGGTTCGAGGCGGCACCGCCTGCTTCGGCGATGATCAGGGCGCCCGCTGCAATGTCCCATTCCCAGCTGTGGCGCAGCGTGAGCATCGCGTCATAGGCCCCTTCCGCCACCAGCGCGAGCCGATAGGCCAGCGAGGGGCGATAGGCCCGCTTGAAGTGCGGGGCCTCTTCTCCGCGCCAATGGTGCAGGGCCAGCGCCGGTTTCGCGGCCAGTACCTCGGCCCGGGCGATCTCCCGTTCCTGGGAGGCCTGCAGCGCGACACCGTTGAGCGTCGCCCCCCGGCCCCGGGCCGCCGCGTAGAGCAACCCGCGCAGCGGCAGGTAGACCACCGCCGCCGTGATCCATCCGCCCCGTGCGACGGCCAGCGAATGGGCCCATGTGTCGGACCCTTCGACGAAGCTGCGCGTGCCGTCGATCGGATCGACGATGAATACCGCCTCCCGCGACAGGCGGTCTTGGGTGTCCTCGCTTTCCTCCGAAAGCCAGCCGTAGTCGGGCCGGGCGGGGCGCAGCACGGCGTGTAGCAGATCGTTCACGGCAAGGTCCGCTTCCGTGACGGGGCCCAGCCCCCCGGGCTTGTCCCAGCGCCGGGCGCGTGCCCCGGCATAGCTGGTGGCCACGCGCCCCGACATGCGCGCAGCGTCGATCAGCAAGGCGAGGTCGTCACGCTCCGGCAAGGGTCATTCCCGGCACGAGAAGCGACGGCACGACCCGGCTGAGGTATCTGCGCGCATCATTCGCGGGGACGATTTCGCGCAGCATGTCCCGCAGGTTACCCGCGATCGTACATTCATTTACCGGGTGAACGATTTCGCCGTTTTCCACCCAGTGGCCCGCGGCCCCGCGCGAATAATCGCCGGTATTGGGATTGATGGTGGCGCCGATCATCGACGTTACCAGAAGACCGGTACCCATGTCGCGCATGAGGTCCGCCCGGCTGGCAGCCCCTTCGGTCAGTTCCACGTTCCAGTTGGACGGCGACGGCCCCGAAGACAGGCCCCGCGCCGCGTTGCCGGTGGAACGAAGGCCCAGCTTGCGCGCGCTGGATAGATCGAGCGTCCAGCCGTTGAGGATGCCGTTTTCCACGATGGCGCGGCGCTGGGTTGGCAGGCCCTCTGCATCGAAGGGGCGCGATCCTGTCGCGCGGGGGCGGTGAGGGTCTTCGAAGACCGAGACACCCTGCGGCAGTATCTGCTGGCCCAGATCGTCCCGCAAAAAAGAAGCGCCACGGGCGACGGCATTGCCATTCACGGCGGCGAGCAGATGCCCCAGCAACGAAGCGGCTATCCGTTCATCGAACAGCACGGGATAGGTGCCGGTCGGGGGTTTGCGGGCACCGATGCGGGCCGCGGTGCGTTCGCCCGCTGTTCTGCCGATGTCTTCCGGGCTGCGCAAATCGGATTGGAAGATGCGGCTGTCACCGTCGTAGTCCCGCTCCATTTTCGTGCCTTCGCCTGCAATGGCGACACAGGACAGCCCGCGCCCGGTGCGCGCATAGCCCCCGGCAAAGCCATTGGATGCGGCCAGAAACACCCTGTCGTTGCTGTAGCCCGCTGTGGCCGACTGCACCTGCGACACGCCGTCGACTGCGCGCGCGGCTGCTTCGGCCCGCCTCGCGTCCTCCTGTATCTCTGCAGGGGAAGGTTCGGGGGTCGGATCGGCCAGCTCCAGTGCTTCGAGGTCCCAGTTTCGCGCAAGGTCGCCGGGATCGGCCAGACCCGCATAGGGATCATCGGGCGCTTCGCGCGCCATCGCCACAGCCCGCATCGCCATCTCTTCGATAGTGCGGTCAGAGACGTCCGAGGCGGAAACGACTGCGACCCGCTTGCCCACGAAGACCCGCAACCCGATATCGGTGGCCTCTGCACGCTCGGCCTGCTCAAGCTGTCCGTTGCGAACATCGACCGAGAGGGACACACCGGATCGGGACATGGCATCCGCCGCATCAGCGCCGGCGTTTTGCGCCGCGCGCAGCAGCGCATGGGCCATAGCTTCGGGGGAATGTTGCATGAACGCGGTCTCTTTCAGTGGGTCGCAGCAGAGGTAACGACGCCCTGTTCCTATCGCAAGGGCGCGCACCCGGCGTCCGGTCTGCCGGGTGGCGGCGGCCCTTAGCGGATGCGCTGGCCGTTCGCCAGAATTTCCCCCGCCGGTGTGAAGCGGATTTCGGAGGCCAGCGTGTCCGGATCGTCCCCCGGTTTTGCGAATAGGCCAAGTACCATGCGCGCGCCCATCGCCTGCTGCTGGGGCAGAAGGCCGGATGCCACGAGTTGGTCGATCAGCGCATTGGCCCCGGCGAGCGCCAGCGTGACCTGTCCCACCGGCTTTGGCATGCCCTGATAGGCTGCGAGGTCTTCGTTATCGAACTCGACTGATCCTTCGCCCGTCAGTTCCGCATCGAGCGCCTTTACCGACAGGGCGTTCAGGGTCAGCGCCTGGATCTCGGCGGGCTGGGCCTCCGGGTCCGCCATCCGTTCCGCCGTCGCCGGATCGAAGAGGTCCGCCAGCAGACGAACCCGCCCGGCGAGGTCCAGAAGAACACTGGCAGAGGTGCGGGGCAGGTCCTGCGCCGGATCGAAGATGTTCCAGATCGCGTCCGACATGGTGAACCCGTCCAGATCGATCAAGGCAGAGAACGGCTGGGCCTCGGCACTGGTCAGCACCGGCACATCGAGGTCAAAGGCCCCTTCTTCCATGGCGAACTGGATCGGAAAGGTCATGCCCGGCAGGTTCAGGTCAACCGAAATACCGGTTTGCTGCCCGGCATAGCCCAGCCCTTCCGGCGCGAGCGATACATCGAGGTTGCCGCCGTCAGAGGCGGTCACGATGTTCACATCGCCGTTGACCGGGTCGGAAAGGTTCAACTCCGTTCCGCCCCCGCCGAAAGTCAGCCGACCCTTGCCGGTGAAACCGGCAGCGATCATGTCGCCCAGCCCTTCCGCCTCCGCTGTCAGCGGCATCGTGCTGCCGCCGGTAATGCCGATATCAGATCCTGCCCCCTTGAGCCGCATCGCGGTCGCGTCCATCGGGTTGTTGACCAGCAGTTCGTATTGCAGGTTTTCGATGCTCGCGATCTGTTCCTGCACGCGCTTTTCGCCCACCTTGGCCACGCTCCGGGCCGCGAGCCCGGTGGCCAGCAGGTTGAAACCGGCATTCTCCGCGCCGAAGGTTTCCCCGCCCACCTGCAACTGCGTCAGGATCAGTCCGGCGGTTTCTGCCGAATAGGCATAGGTCATCTGCTGCGCATCGCCGGAAACGGTCATGAGGGGGGCGGTCTGGGTCAGGTCGATGTCGAACTGGAGCGGTTTGCTTTCCGCGTCGGCGGGCGTGATGTCCACGGTGATCGGCATGACCTCAGGCATCACGACGGCCACGCTGCCATCGGCGTCCTGCTTGAAGGTCAGCGTGCCCAACGAAACGGCCATCGCCCCGCCGCCTTCGGGGGCGAGGCTGCCGAACCGCAGATCGCTTACCGTCAGATCGGCTCCGTCGGCGGTTTCCGTCCCGTCGACGACATATCCCATGCCTTCCATATAGACGCGCCAGTCGGCCCAGACTTCTGCGGGGGTGACATCGGCGGCAGCCGCCTGTGCAAACAGCACGAGGGGCAGCGCGGCGCGTGCGGCGCGGGGTATGAAGCAGGGCATAGAAGTGTCCTTTTCAAGCTGTGGGAAGCCGTGGTTGCCCACCGCGCGAAATGAGGCGGTGATGGGGCTGGACCATGACGCGCGGCGACAGTACCACAGGTCTGACGCCACATGCAAAGTGCGAAGAACGGGGTAATCCAGATGGACATGACGGGCAAGACGGTAATGATCACGGGGGCCAGCCGCGGCATCGGGGCGGAGGCCGCACGGGTTTTCGCAGAGGCTGGCGCGAACGTGGCCCTGCTGGCCCGGTCGCAGGATGCGATCGCCGAACTGTCCGGTGATCTGGGGGCGAAGGCCATCGCGATCCCGTGCAACGTCGCCCGCTTCGGAGAGATGTCTTCAGCGGTCGAAACGACCGTTGCGGCCTTTGGAAGCCTCGATGTGCTGATCAACAACGCGGGGGTGATCGATCCGATTGCCCATATCGCGGAAGCGGACCCGGATGACTGGGGTCAGTTGATCGACATCAACGTGAAGGGCGTGTTCAACGGTATCCGCGCGGCCTTGCCGGTGATGAAGGCCGCCGGTGGCGGATCCGTGCTCACGGTGTCTTCCGGTGCGGCGCATAACGCCGTAGAGGCATGGAGCAGCTACTGCGCATCGAAAGCCGCCGTAAACATGCTGAACCGCTGCCTCCACCTTGAGGAAGCGCATGGTGGCATCCGGGCCATCGGTCTTTCGCCGGGTACGGTGGCAACGCAGATGCAGCGCGAAATCAAGGCCTCGGGCATCAACCCCATCAGCCAGCTGGACTGGGAGGTTCATATTCCCGCCGATTGGCCCGCGCGCGCGCTGCTGTGGATGTGCGGCCCGGAGGCGGACGGATACCGGGGGGAGGAAATCTCCCTCCGTGACGATGCCGTTCGCAAGGCCATCGGCCTCACATGATCGGGCTGGACAGGGACGAGGGGATCTGGACGGTCACCATCGACCGGCCCGAAAAGGCGAATTCGCTGACCCACGACATGCTGTCGCAGCTTGCCAGCATCGCCGAGGATGCGCAGCAGGCGCGCGCGTTCATCCTGACGGGCAGGGGCAAGGTGTTCAGCGCGGGCGCCGATCTGGAGGAAGCCCGCGCCGGTCTGGCCGTCTCCGATGTGTGGGAACGGCTGTCGAGCGCGATCGCAGCCTTGCCGGGGATCAGTATTGCGGCCCTGAACGGCACCATGGCGGGCGGCGCCATGGGAATGGGGCTGGCCTGCGACCTGCGAATCGCCGTGCCTACGGCCAAGTTCTTTTATCCGGCGATCAAACTGGGTTTCCTGCCTCAGCCCAGCGACCCGCCACGTATGGCAAAGCTGATCGGGCCCGCGCGAACCAAGCTGATCCTTCTAGCGGGCCAGAAGATCGATGCCTCGGAGGCTTTTGCCTTCGGGCTCGTGGACCGGATCGTCGAACCAGATGCCCTTATCGACATGGCGCGTTCGCTGGCGCAGGACTGCTGCGCCGCCCCGCGGGACATCGCGTCGGGTATCAAGGAAATGTGTGCAGTGTCAGAGGAGGTGCCGCGCGTCGGAGCGGTATTGCCACGGCGCTGAAAACCGCCCCTCCGGTCAGATCAGCGGAACGAAGGGTACGTCGCAGGCTGCGAGAAGAAGGGCGGAAGCGAGAAGCAGTGTGAGACGCATGGGATTGGTTCCTGTATGTTTCTGCGGTTTTCGCCGGGCCGGAGGGCCGTGTCAACGCTTGCGCATCCCGCCCGGCACTTTGGAGCGGAAACCGGGCGGGCGCTTGGCCACCCATGCGGCGAATTTTGCGAGCCTCGGATGCCCGCGCAGCGCCTCGGGCGTGTTGTAATCCCGGGCCAGTTCCGCTTCCGTCAGGGTGGCATGGATCTCGCGGTGGCAAATGTGATGCATTAGAACCGTTGCGCCCCCCTTTCCGCCCTTCAGCTTCGGGATCAGATGGTGGCGGCTTTGGGGGACGTCCGGGGGGATCGGGCGCAGGCAGAGCGGGCAGGTAGGGTCTGTCATCGGCGGCTTGATCCCGGGTCTCGTGACGGGCATGAACATGGCCTGACCGTAGCCGAAGGCAAGCCGCAGATGATCGACCAGAAGGATCCGGAAACGCGGCGCGCTGTCGTCATCGGTGGCGGACCGGCCGGTCTGGCTGCTGCCGAAGTCATGGCGCAGAAGGGGATGAAGGTGACGATCTGCGAGGCGAAGCCCTCCGTCGCGCGCAAGTTCCTGATGGCGGGAAAATCCGGTCTGAACCTGACGATGGCGGAAGAACGCGATGCCTTTGACCGGGCGCTCGGCCCCTCCGCGCCGCACCTCGCCCCGATGTTGGATGCCTTCGATCAGGAGGCGGTGCAGCATTGGG
>NZ_LWEX01000012.1 GCF_001634885.1 Sulfitobacter sp. HI0040
GTCGGGGGCGGCGGGGATATCGGCCCTGATCGCGCTCGACGATGCGCAACGCGATGCGCTGGGACTCGATGCGCGGGCCACGGTTCTGTGTATCCTGAGCGAAGGGCCGGAGGGGTGAGAGCCGCGCGCCCCTGCGATGCCCCGGCACCCCGTGGCTTTGCCGAGGCGGAATATGTGGCACGGACCAAGGCCGCCCAGGCCGCCATGGCGCGGGCCGGTCTTGGCGCGCTGTTGCTGACGACAGAGGCCGATCTGCGGTATTTCACCGGCTTCCTGACCCGGTTCTGGGAAAGCCCCACGCGGCCCTGGTTCCTTGTTCTGCCTGCGCAAGGCGACCCCATCGCCGTCATCCCCGCCATCGGGGCGGCGCTGATGGCGCGGACATGGGTGCGCGACATTCGCACATGGCGCGCGCCCGATCCCGCCGACGATGGCGTCAGCCTGCTGGCCGATACGCTGAACGAGGTCGCGGCAGGTGCCCCCGTCGGTACCCCGATGGGGCTGGAAAGCCACCTGCGCATGCCCTTGGCAGACTGGCATCGGGTAACGCAGGCATTGCGCGGTCCCGTGGTGCCGGACGGGGGCATCGTGGCAGGGCTGCGGGCCGTGAAATCGCCCGCCGAGGTCGCGAAGATCGAAACGGCCTGCGCCATCGCGGGGCGGACCTTTGACCGGGTGGGCAACTTCGCCGCCGAAGGGGTGCCGCTTTCGCGCGTGTTTCGCGAATTTCAGCGTACGGCGCTGGAGGAAGGCGCGGATTGGGTGCCCTATCTCGCCGGGGGCGCGGGGCCGGGGGGCTATGCAGATGTCATCTCCCCCGCTTCGGGCGATCCGTTGATGCGGGGCGATGTGTTGATGCTGGACACCGGACTGGTCCATGACGGCTACTTTTGCGACTTTGACCGTAACTTCTGTATCGGTTCAGCGTCAGCGCCGGTGCGCGCAGGCCTTGCGCGGTTGATCGATGCGGTCGATGCGGCGGCTGAGGCGATCCGCCCGAACCAGACTCGCGCAGCTGACATCTTCCGCATCATGGACAATGTGGTCACGAAGGGCGCGGGCGGGACGGAGGCGGGAAGGCTCGGTCACGGCCTGGGCATGCAGTTGACCGAAGGGCTATCGCTCATTCCGGGCGACGTTACCGTCCTGCGGCCCGGGATGGTGCTGACGCTGGAACCGGGGATCGACATGGGCGACGGCAGGATATTGGTTCACGAAGAGGATATCCTCGTTACCGAAACGGGCTGCAGGTTCCTGTCGCCGCGCGCAGGCCGCGAACCGGTGATCCTGTGACACGCTTTGCCTATGATACGACGCCAGCCGCCAAAGCCGCACTGGGCCTCGTGGTGTTGCAGGCCGATGAAACGCTGGAGCTTGATTTCCGCCGGATGCTGGCGCCTGACGTGCCTTTCTACACCAGCCGTGTCCCGAGCGGAGAGGAGGTGACGCCCGAGACCCTGCAAGCAATGGCGGACCACCTCAGCCGCGCGGCTGGCCTGCTGCCGGGGGGCGCGCCCATCGCCGCGATCGGCTACGGCTGTACCTCCGGCGCGGCGCAAATCGGGACGGAACGGGTGGCGGAACTGATCCGTGCGGGCCGCGCGACGGACGGGGTGAGCGAACCGGTCACCGCGCTTGTCACCGCGTGCCGCGCTTTGGGCCTGCGCTCGCTCGCCTTCCTGTCGCCCTATACGGCAAAGGTTTCGGACCGGCTGCGGGACGTGCTGCGCGAGCAGGGTATCGAGACCCCCCGCTTCGGGTCGTTCGAGGAAGCGGAAGAGGCCCGCGTTGTGCGCATCGCCCCCGCCTCCATCCGGGATGCCGCCGTCGAACTGGCGCGGCAAGGGGCGGTCGATGCGGTCTTTCTGTCCTGTACCAACCTTCGCACGCTCGACCTGATCGAGGAGGTGGAGCGTGCGACCGGGCTGCCCTGCCTGTCGAGCAATCAGGTCCTCTGCTGGCATCTGGCGCAGCTGGCACGGATCACGGCGGATGTGCCCGGCAGGCTCGGGCGTTTGCCCGTCGCGCCGCCGGGTCAGTCGCTGAGCAGCCCGGCGTAGGTGTCGCGCAGAACGTTCTTCTGCACCTTGCCCATCGTGTTGCGCGGTAGCGCGTCCACCACCACGAAGCGGCGCGGGATCTTGTAGCGGGCCAGCTTGCCTTCGATCGCGGCAGGTATCGCATCCACGTCCGGGCGTTTGTCTTCCGCCGCGACCAATATGCCGACGGGCGCTTCGCCCAGGTCCGGATGCGGCACGCCGATCACGGCGCTTTCCACCACCCCGGGCAGTTCGTCCAGCACCAGTTCGACCTCCTTGGGGTAGATGTTGTACCCTCCCGAAATGATCAGGTCCTTCCCCCGGCCCACGATCTGCACGTAGCCGTCTTCGTCGATGCAGCCCAGATCCCCGGTGATGAAAAACCCGTCCTCCCGCAGTTCGGCGGCGGTCTTTTCCGGCATGTTCCAGTAGCCCTGAAACACGTTCGGCCCGCGCACTTCGATCACGCCAACGTCGCCGGTGGGCAGGGTCGCGCCGGTGTCGGGATCCGTGACCTTCAGTTCCACGCCGGGAAGCGGCAGGCCGACCGTACCGGCGCGGCGCTCACCATCGTAGGGGTTCGATGTGTTCATGTTGGTTTCCGTCATCCCGTAGCGTTCGAGGATGCGGTGCCCGGTACGTTCCTCGAACCGGGCATGGGTTTCCGCCAGCAGAGGTGCACTGCCGGAGACGAAAAGCCGCATATGCGCCGTGCGGTCGGCGGTGAAATCGGGCGACTCCAGCAGGCGGGTGTAGAAGGTCGGCACCCCCATGAGCGCCGTGGCCTGCGGCATGAAGCGAATCAACTGCTCAGGGTCGGGCCGGGGCAAGAAGATCATGCCACCGCCCGCCAGCAGGATTACGTTGGTCGCCACGAAAAGCCCGTGGGTATGAAAGATCGGCAGGGCATGCAGCAGGACATCCGCCGAGGTGAAAGCCCATTCCTCCGTCAGGGTGCGGGCGTTGGACAGCAGGTTGCCCTGGCTCAGCATCGCGCCCTTGGAGCGCCCGGTGGTGCCGGACGTATAGAGAAAGGCGGCCAGATCCGATTCTGTCCGCGCGACGGTGTCGAAGCGGTCGGGCTGCTTTTGCGCGGCATCCCGCAGGCTGCCCGCGCCTGTGCCGCTCATGGTTTCCAATCGCGCGCCGCTGCGTTCCGCGATCGGTTTCAGCGCCTCTTGCGCCTGCGGATCGCAGACCAGCAGGCGGGCGCCGGAATCCGACACGAAATATTCCACCTCGGCGGCGGTATAGGCCGGGTTGAGGGGCAGAAAGATCAGACCCGCCTGCACACAGGCCGCATAGAGCGCCAGCGCATCCGCCGATTTGCCCACCTGTACCGCCACCCTGTCCCCGGGGGACAGGCCCATCGCGGTAAAGACGTTGGCATAGCGCGCCGCCACCGCCACGAAACCGGCATAGCTGATCAGGTGACCATCCGGCAGGTACAGAAACGGTGTCTTGTTGGTGGCGTGACGGCCGAAAAGTTCATCGTAAAGTGGGTTCGCCATGGGCATCCTTCAGATCAACGCAGAGCCGAATTTGCGACAATAGAGCCGGAGCGTAAAGGGTTTAGCGACAGCGCGCGGCCAAGGGGGTGGCACGGCGGGGTCCCCCGCATGTAAGGAGGAGCGACATAATGCACCGGGAGGAAACAGATGGACTACGAGACGATGCAGCTCGAGATCGACGACGGAGTCGCCACGATCACGATCGAACGCAAGGACAGTCCCGCGAATGCGCTCAACGCGCGCATGGCGGAAGAGCTGCTGGACGCCGGGATCCGTTGCGGTGCCCCGGATGTCCGCGCGGTTCTCGTGACGGGCCGGGGCCGGATGTTCTGCGGCGGCGGCGATCTGGCGGAAATGGATGCGGCAGAGGACAAGCACGCCCATCTGACCCGCATGGCGACGCTGCTGCACGCGGGTCTTTCACGGCTCGCGCATATCGATGCCCCGGTGATCATGGCGCTGAACGGCACGGCGGGGGGCGGGGGTTTCTCGCTGGCCCTGTCCGGTGATTACGTCATCGCCTCTGACAAGGCGAAATTCGTATCGGCCTATACGTCCTCGGGGCTGACGCCGGATGGGTCATCGACCTATTACCTCGCCAAACATGTGGGATTGCTGCGCGCGAAGGAGCTGATGTTCACCAACCGCGTGCTGACCGCAGAGGAAGCCCGCGATTGGGGCATCGTCAACCGCGTCGTGCCTGCGGACGATCTGCTGCCGGAAGCCACGGCCATGGCGCGCCGGATGGCGCAGGGCCCGACAAAGGCATATGGCGGCGTGAAACGGCTGCTCGACACCGCCTTTTCAGCCGGGCTGGAAAGCCAGATGGACAAGGAGACCCGTTCCATCGCCGACATGATGCGCAGCGAGGACGGACCGGCGGGTATCGCGGCCTTCCTTGCCAAGAAAGAACCCACGTTCGAGGGGCGCTAGGCGTTGTCCGGACGGGCCGGGAAGGGCCGCTGAAAGGGTCAATCCGAGGGTGCGCTCGCCCTTGACGGGGCGGGCGGGCTGGCATATCCCAAGGGTCGGTCTTGCGGGCGTTGTGTAATGGTAAGACCTCAGCCTTCCAAGCTGATGATACGGGTTCGATTCCCGTCGCCCGCTCCACTCCCTTCCCAGTTCTGCACTCCATATTGGGCATGTCCCGGGCTCGGCCTGCGACAGTCGCGTTCTTGACGCGCTGGTCACGTATTGTCATGAAGCGGCAGCCCAGAAGGAGCCGCAATGCCCCCCAGAAACGCGCCCCCGAGCACCTCCGCGCGCGAAGAACGCGCAGCTTCCCGCAGGGTCGGCGCATTGCGCGCGCTTGCGCCCTTCATACGGCCCTATCGCGGATTGATGGCGGCGGCCGTGCTGGCGCTCGTCTCTACTGCGGTTATCTCGCTCACCTTGCCACTCGCGGTGCGGCGGGTCGTGGACAATTTCGGCACCGGCGCGACCGAATTGCTGGACCAGTATTTTCTGGCGGCGCTCATCATCGCGGGGCTGCTCGCCGTGGGGACGGGGCTGCGCTATGCGCTCGTGACGCGGCTGGGCGAACGGGTCGTGGCCGACATCCGGCGCGCGGTCTTCGACCGCGTCATCGGCATGAGCCCGGCCTTCTACGAACGGATCATGACGGGCGAAGTCCTGAGCCGGATCACGACGGATACGACGCTGATCCTGTCCGTGATCGGGTCATCCGTATCCATCGCGTTGCGCAATCTGCTGATTTTCGTCGGCGGGCTGGGGCTGATGATGGCAACCTCGCCCAAGCTTACGGGGCTCGTGCTGCTGATCGTGCCTGCGGTGGTGGTGCCGATCCTTACGCTGGGCCGCAGGTTGCGGGTCATCAGCCGCGAAAATCAGGACTGGATCGCGGCCAGTTCGGGCAATGCCTCCGAAAGCCTCGGCGCAGTGCAGACCGTGCAGGCCTTCACCCAGGAAGCCCCCAGCCGGGCGCGTTTCGCCCAGATGACCGAAAGCTCCTATGAGGCGGCGCGGCGGCGGATCCGCACCCGGGCGACGATGACCGTTATTGTCATCTTCCTCGTTTTTTCGGGCGTTGTCGGTGTGCTCTGGATCGGCGCGCGGGACGTTCGGGCAGGCGGGATGACAGCGGGCGCGCTCGTGCAATTCGTGATCTATGCCGTCATGGTCGCCGGTTCGGTCGCCGCCCTGTCTGAAATCTGGGGCGAATTGCAGCGCGCCGCCGGTGCGACCGAACGGCTGGTCGATCTGCTGCAATCGAAGGACAGCGTGCGCGACCCGGAAAATCCAAAGGCGCCGCCCGAAACAGTGACCGGGCGCATCGCCTTTGAGGATGTGCATTTCGCCTACCCCTCCCGCGCGGAGACGGCGGCGCTGGATGGCGTGAACCTCGTCATCGAACCGGGGGAGACGGTCGCCTTTGTCGGGCCTTCGGGCGCGGGGAAGACCACGATCATCCAGCTCATCCTGCGGTTCTACGACCCGGGCCGCGGGCGCATCACGCTCGATGGGATGGACCTGCGGGATATGCGCCGCGACGTGCTGCGCCGGTATATCGCCCTTGTCCCGCAGGACCCGGTGATCTTCGCCGCCTCCGCCCGGGACAACATCCGTTTCGGGCGCCCCGACGCGACGGAGGAGGAGATCCTTGCAGCGGCGCGCGCCGCCGCCGCCGACAGTTTCATTAGCGCGTTGCCCGAAGGGTATGACAGCTATCTGGGCGAACGGGGTGTCATGCTCTCAGGCGGGCAGAAGCAGCGCATCGCCATCGCGCGTGCGATCCTGCGCGACGCGCCTGTCCTGCTGCTCGACGAAGCGACCAGCGCACTCGACGCCGAAAGCGAACGGGCCGTTCAGGGCGCGGTGGAGAAGCTTGCCACCGGGCGCACGACGCTGATCGTGGCGCACCGGCTGGCGACGGTGAAAAAGGCCGACCGCATCGTGGTGTTGGAGGAAGGCCGCATCGTTGCCTTGGGCACCCACGATTCGCTCGTCGCGCGTGACGGGCTTTATGCGCGGCTCGCGCGGCTCCAGTTCACCGACGGTATCGCGGCGGAATAGCCGCCCCGGGGCGGGGGACGCGCCCGGTTCGGCAGTGATCCGGCATTCAACCGCAAATAGGTGGGTGCTGCCGTTGCGTCAGCCGGTGTGACGCCGCGTTGAGAGCTATGGCCAAGGTTGCGAAATGCGTGTTTTCGCCGCATCCTCCGGCGCGAGGGATACAAGGACCGGAAAACCGGTCATCAGGGAGGAACCACCATGACATTTGCCGGAATCGAAGACCGTAATGCAATCGAAGCAGAGATGCCGTGGGAAGAGCGTGACGTTCCCAAGACGCTCTACGCCCTGCTGAGCAATACCGCGCAGAAATTCCCCAAGCACGACGCCATCAGCTACCAGATTTTTTCCGGCCCCAAGGACAAGGCCGAAACGCTGAGCTGGAGCGAGTTGCACGCCAAGACGACGCAGGCCGCGAACCTGTTCCGCTCCCTCGGTGTGGGGCCGACGGATGTGGTGGCCTATGTGCTGCCCAACTGCAACGAAACCGTGATCACGCTTCTGGGCGGTGCCGTGGCCGGGATCGCGAACCCGATCAACCCGCTGCTGGAGCCGGAGCAGATCGGCTCCATCCTGCGCGAAACCAACGCCAAGGTGGTCGTGACCCTGCGGCCTTTCCCGAAGACGGATGTTGCCGAAAAGACCGCCGAAGCGGTGAAGCTCGCCCCCAATGTCCAGACCGTGCTGGAGGTTGACCTCGTACGGTATCTGACGCCGCCGAAATCGTGGATCGTGCCGTTGATCCGGCCCAAGAACCCGGTCGAGAACAAGGCGACCTACAAGAACTTCAACACCGAGGTCGCCAAGCAATCCACCACGCTCGGCTTCGAGGATGTACAGGAGGACCGCGTCGCCTGCTATTTCCACACCGGCGGCACCACGGGCATGCCCAAGGTTGCGCAGCACCGGTATTCGGGCCTCATCTACAATGGCTGGCTGGGGCACCGGCTGCTCTATACCGAAGAGGACAACATCATCTGTCCGCTTCCGCTGTTCCACGTCTTCGCCTGTCACGTGATCCTGATGGCGGCCATCACCTCGGGCGCGCATGTCGTCTTTCCGACGCCGCAGGGCTATCGCGGGGAAGGGGTGTTCGACAACTTCTGGAAGCTCGTGGAACGCTGGAAGATCACCTTTATCATCACCGTGCCCACCGCGATCTCTGCCAAGATGCAGCGGCCCATCGATGCGGACGTCAGCACGGTCAAGACCGCGTTTTCCGGCTCCGCCCCGCTACCGCTTGAACTCTTCCGCCGGTTCGAAAAGGCCACGGGTGTCACGCTCGTTGAAGGTTACGGCCTGACGGAGGCGACCTGCCTCGTGTCCTGCAACCCGACAGACGGGCTCAAGAAGGTGGGCAGCATCGGCATCACCTTCCCTTATACCGATGTGCGCATCATCAAGGGAACGAACGACGGACCCGTCGATGCCGAGGTCGACGAGATCGGGGAGATCTGTATTTCCAACCCCGGCGTCTATGCAGGCAACACCTATACGGAGGCCGACAAGAACAAGGACCTGTTCTATCACGGCAAATACCTGCGGACGGGTGATCTTGGCCGGGTGGACGAGGATGGCTACCTCTGGATCACGGGGCGCGCGAAGGACCTGATCATTCGCGGTGGCCACAACATCGACCCCGCCGAGATTGAGGAGGCGCTGCTGGGGCATGAAGCCGTGGCATTCGCCGGCGCCATCGGCCAGCCCGATCTGCATGCGGGCGAGGTGCCCTGCGCCTATGTCGAACTGGTCGAGGGCGGCGATGTCTCCGAAGAGGAACTGATGGCCTTCTGCAAGGAAAAGGTGCACGAACGTGCCGCCCAGCCCAAGCATATGACCATCATGAAGGAACTGCCGAAGACGGCGGTGGGAAAGATCTTCAAGCCCGACCTGCGCAAGGATGCGATCACCCGCGTCTATGACGAGGCGCTGGCAAAGGCGAACTGCGACGCGCGCGTCGACCACGTCGAAGACGACAAGAAGCGCGGCCTCGTGGCGAAGATCAAGATGAAGGGCGCGTCCGAAGCCGACGTGGGCAAGGTTCTGGACGGCTACATCGGCAAGTGGGAGCCTGCGTGACGCCTAAGGCAGATTACGGGGTCCTGCTGGACGCCGAGATACAGGATTACATCGCGCGGTCGGAAAGCCATTATCCGCCCGACGCGGTGTCACTGACCATAGAAGAGCAGCGCGCGGTCTATGACCGGATGTGCGCTGCCTTCTACCGGGGGCGTCCCGAAGGAGTTCACGTCAGTGATGCGCCCTTCGGCGGTGTGCCCTGTCGGCGGTATGAGCCGTCTGCCCCTGCCACACCCTTGTCGACTGTCGTCTATTACCACGGGGGCGGTTTTGTCGTGGGCGGGTTGGACAGCCACGATGATGTCTGTGCCGAAATCTGCGCCGAAACCGGATTCCGCGTCGTCTCGGTGGATTACCGCCTCGCACCGGAGACTGTCTTTCCCGGTTGTTTTGAGGACGCCTGGGCCGCCTTTTCCGCCGTGGCAGAGGGGTATGACGGCCCGCTCTTACTGGTGGGGGACAGTGCGGGGGGCAACCTCGCCGCCGCCGTCGCTCATTACGCGCGGGGCAGGATCGCGCGGGACCGGATCGTGGGGCAGGTGCTGATCTATCCCGGGCTTGGTGGCGACCCGACGCAGGGCAGCTATATCATCCACGCCGAGGCACCACAGCTTACGGTCGCGGATATGGCGTTCTACCAGCGCCTGCGCTGCGGCGGCAACGCGCCACCCGCGGAGGACCCCCGGTATGCCCCGCTGCATGACGCGGATTTCAGCGGTCTGCCCCCCAGCGTGATCGTCAGCGCGGAATGCGATCCGCTGTCGAGCGACGGAGAAGCCTACCGTAACGCGATTCAGGCCGCCGGGGGCCGGGCCCTCTGGATCGAGGAGCCGGGGCTTGTCCATGGCTACCTGCGGGCGCGCGCCGTCTCCGCCAAGGCGGGGGAGAGCTTTGCGCGTATCACCCGGGCCATTGCCGCCCTCGGGCGGGGCGACTGGCCGGGCTAGACCTGCGATCAGCGCAGAAAGGGCTTCGCCTTCATCGTATCCGCAATCGGTGCTCCCATCAGGGACAGCATCGTGGGCGCCAGTTGCAACTGGTCGATCACCGTATCCTCGGACGGGCCTTCGGCATTCCCGAAATAATAAAGCGCCGCTTCCTGTTGGAGCGGCCCGCGCCCGCCGTGATGGCCGCGTTCGTCCTGCCCGTGATCGGCCGTGACGATGATATCGTATCCTGCCGCGCGCCATTTCGGGATGAAGGGGGCCAGCATCTCGTCCATCACCGCGCAGGAGTGATCCATTTCCTGACAGTCGTGGAAGAACCTGTGGCCCATGCTGTCCAGCGTGCAGGTGTGCAGCATGCCGTAATCCAGCCCGAACCGCAGGCACAGGTTGGTGAGCGAGGCGAAAAGGTCCACGTCCGACGGGGTCATCTGGTTCGTATGACCATAGCCCGTCATGGTGTGAAAGCGGCCATGGTTGATGGTGTCGCTGTCCGGCTCGTCATATTCGACATCGCGCACGTAGTCGAAGGGGTGGCGATTGAAGAATTCGGACCAGAATGAATGCGCCACCGCCCCCGTCACGCCGCCTGCCGCGCGCACCTGCGCAAAGACGTCCTTTTGCTTTAGCCGAAAGACATTGCCGTTACCGGTGCAACCATGTTCCTGCGGCGCGACGCCGGTATGGATCGAGGCGTAGCAGGAGGCCGAGATGGAAGGCAGCACCGCGCGCATCTTCCAAACGCGGGCATCGCCGCTGTCCACCCAGCCCTCGAGGTTGCCGAAGAGCCGCCGCCAGTTGCGATAGGGCACCCCGTCGAGAATGATGAGCAGGAGTTTCTTTTTCATCGGTGATCCTCGTCCCTTGTTGTTGATGCAGGCCTATCACGCGGCAGGCCAAAGGTCAGCGGCAAAGGTGACACGCCCCTTGGCGTTTCGGCAGAAGCGGGTGGTCACGCGGCGGGCAAAGGCTATGCTCTGGGCAGAAAGGGCGCGTCGCCCGCGGGAGACACCCTTTGCACCTGTTGAGAGAGCTCTATCAAGACGACACGCACCGCGCGCATGTCTTCCGATACGGGCTTCTCGCCTTCGATATCGTGACGATCCTTTTCGTCATCGCCACCTCCTTCGTGGAGCCCGCCCGCTGGATCGAGGTGGTGGATGTGGTTTTCGGCCTCGTGATCCTCACGGATTTCCTGATCCGGCTCGGGTTGGCACGGTTCCACCACCGGGTTTTTCTGCGGGTATCCACCTGGGCTGACATTGCGGCGATCCTGTCCTTCCTTGCCCCCATCGCGGGGGAGGGGCTGGGCTTTTTGCGTATTCTGCGCACGCTGCGATTGCTGCACACCTATCAGCTTCTGGGTCGACTGCGGCAGGATTTCCACTATTTCCGCGCGAACGAAGAAGCGATCCTTGCCGCGATAAACCTGGCCGTCTTCCTCTTTATCATGACGGGGCTGATCTATGCCACGCAGGTGGGAATCAACCCCGAAATTCGCACTTATGCCGACGCGCTCTATTTCACCGTCACCACGCTGACGACGACCGGTTTCGGCGACATCACGCTGGGCGGTCAGTGGGGGCGGTTGCTTGCGGTCGTGGTGATGATCTTCGGTGTCACGCTGTTCGTGCGGCTGCTGCAGGTGCTGTTCCGCCCGGCAAAGGTGCGCCACGAATGCCCCGAATGCGGGCTGATGCTGCATGATCCGGATGCGGTTCATTGCAAACACTGCGGCGAGACGCTGCATATCCAGACCGAAGGCACGCTCTGACCCCAGGGGTCCGGGGGCAGGGGGCACGCCGGCCTAGTGGCCGGCGCTTTCCATGCGGCGATGTTCGAGCGTTTCTTCCAGCCAGCCCAGCTTCATTTCCGGCACCGAACTGAGCAGCAGATCGGTGTAGTCGTCGAAGGGGGGCGACAGGACTTCGGATTTTGTCCCGTAGCGGACAACCTGACCCTGATACATCACGGCGATACTGTCGGCGATGGCCTTCACCGTCGCAAGGTCATGGGTGATGAACAGATAGGCGACATCCTCGATCTTCTGCAGGTTGAGCAGGAGTTTGAGGATCCCGTCCGCGACCAGAGGATCGAGCGCGCTCGTGACTTCATCGCAGATGATCAGCTTCGGCTTTGCCGCCAGCGCCCGGGCGATACAGACGCGCTGTTTCTGCCCGCCCGAAAGCTCCGCCGGATACCGGTCCTGAAAGCCGGTGCCGAGCTCGATTTCATCCAGCAGTTCCTGAATGCGGCGCTGCTTTTCCTTGCCCTTGAGGCCAAAGTAGAATTCCAGCGGGCGCCCGATGATCGTGCCAACGGTCTGGCGCGGGTTCATCGCGGTATCGGCCATCTGGTAGATCATCTGTAATTCGCGCAGGTCTTCGTAGCTGCGCGACTTCAGATCCTGTGAAAGGCTGCGACCGTCGAAGGTGATTTGACCCTTGGAAGGGGGCAAAAGGCCGGTGATGACCCGGGCGAGCGTAGACTTACCCGAGCCGGATTCACCCACGACAGCCAAGGTCTGGCCCGGGTGAAGCTCCACGTTCACGTTCTTCAGTACGTCGAAGTCCGTGCCCCGGTAGCGCGCGGTCACATTCTCCACCCGCAGCAGGGGATTGTCCGTCGGCTGCTTTTCCTCGTGCCGGATGGACCGGACCGAAACGAGCGCCTGCGTGTATTCTTCCCGCGGGTTGTTGATGATCTGATCCGTGGTGCCGTATTCGACCATCTCGCCCATCTTCAGCACCATGATATGATCGCTCACCTGCGCCACCACGGCGAGGTCATGGGTGATGTAGAGCGCGGCCACGCCGGTGGCATGGATCGCTTCCTTGATCGCGGCCAGCACGTCGATCTGGGTGGTGACGTCCAGCGCTGTGGTCGGTTCGTCGAAAACCACGAGGTCGGGTTCCGGACAAAGAGCCAGTGCCGTCATGCAACGCTGCAACTGTCCGCCCGATACCTGGTGCGGATACCGGCTTCCGATGTTTTCGGGGTCGGGCAGGCCCAGTTTGCGGAAAAGCTCAACCGCACGTGCCTCTGCCTCCTTTTTCGAAAACTTCTTCTGAAGGATCGCAGCTTCGGTCACCTGCTCCATGATCTTCTTGGCAGGGTTGAACGACGCGGCGGCGGATTGCGAGACATAAGTCACCTCGCCGCCCCGGAGCCTGCGCACATCGCGCATCCGCGATTTCAGTATGTCGCGCCCGTTGACCCAGACCTCACCGCCGGTCAGTTCCACACCGCCCCGCCCATAGGCCATGGTGGCAAGGCCGATTGTGGATTTGCCGGCGCCGGATTCGCCGATCAGCCCCAGCACCTTGCCGCCTTCGAGTTCGAAATCGACACCATGGACGATCTCGATCTCCTTGGGTTTTTCACCCGGCGGATAAACCGTCGCGCCGATCTTCAGGTTGCGGACCTTGAGAAGCTTGTCGCTCATCCCCGGCCTCCTTTCAGCGAGGTGGTACGGTTCAAGATCCAGTCGGCCACGAGGTTGATGGAAATGCAGAGCGTGGCGATGGCGAAGGCCGGATAGAGGGCTGCGGCGATGCCGTAATTGATGCCCTCCTTGTTCTCCTTCACGATGCCGCCCCAATCAGCCTGCGGCGGCTGCACACCCAGCCCGAGGAAGGACAGGGTGGAGATGAACAGCACCATGAAGATGAAGCGCAGCCCCATTTCAGCCACCAGCGGCGACAGCGCGTTTGGCAGGATCTCGCGGAAGATGACCCAGACGACCTTCTCGCCCCGCAGGCGCGCGGCCTCGACATAGTCCATCACCGTGATGTCCACGGCCACCGCCCGGGCAAGGCGGTAGACACGGGTGCTGTCGAGAAGGCCCATGAGGACGATCAGGATGGTCACCGTTGTCGGCATGACCGAAAGCACCACAAGCGCGAAGATCAGTGACGGGATCGACATGATGAGATCGACGAACCGGCTCATCGCTTGGTCCACCCAGCCGCCGGAAACGGCTGCGAAGAAACCCAGCACGGACCCGGTCACGAAGCTGAGGATCGTTGCCATCGTGGCGATGAAGATCGTCGTCTGACCGCCGTAGATCATTCGGGTCAGCAGGTCGCGCCCGATGTTGTCCGTCCCCAGGATGAACTGGTCGGAGGCCGGTTCCCACACGTCGCCCACGACTTCGGACATGCCGTAGGGCGCGATGAGCGGGGCGAAGATCGCCATGAGGAAATAGAGGCCGGTGAAGAACAGGCCGATGATCGCGGAAATGGGCATGTTCTTCATTTCGGGTGCCTCAACCGCGGGTTGGCAAGGATGGACACGATGTCCGCGACAAGGTTCAGCCCGATGTAGACGGCGGCGAAGATCAGGCCGCATGCCTGCACGACAGGCACATCGCGCTTGGACACGTGGTCGACAAGGTACTGACCCATGCCGGGATAGGCAAAGACCACCTCAATGACGACGACGCCGACGACAAGATAGGCGAGGTTCAGCATGACCACGTTCACGATCGGCGCGATCGCATTCGGGAAGGCATGTTTGCGGATGATCTTGAGCATCCCCATGCCTTTCAGCTCGGCCGTTTCGATATAGGCGGATTGCATCACGTTGAGGATGGCCGCACGGGTCATGCGCATCATATGCGCCAGAACCACGAGCGTCAGGACCATGACGGGGATCGCGATGGCATTAAGCTTTTCGCCCAAGGTCATCGTGTCATAAATGATCGAAACCGACGAGAACCAGCCAAGCTGGATCGAAATCCAGTAGATCAGAATATAGCCGATCATGAATTCGGGGATCGAAATCGTGGTGAGCGTGACAGCTGAAATCAGCTTGTCCGGCCAGCGATCCTTGTAGCGGACCGCAAGCAGCCCCAGAAAAATCGCCAGCGGAACCGAGATGGCAGCCGCCCAGAATGCAAGAAACAGGGTATTGCCCAAACGGAAGCTCACGCTTTCACCGATATCCCGGCCGTTCGAGAGGGCAGTACCCAGATCACCAGTGAGAAATCCGCCGAGCCAGTTAAAGTACCGCGTGATAGGCGGATCGTTCAGCCCTAGTTCCGCGCGCAGGTTGGCAAGGCTTTCAGGGGTCGCAGATTGCCCCAGAATCTGTTGAGCGACATCGCCGGGCAGCATCATTGTGCCCCCGAATATCAGGATAGATGCCGCAAAAAGGAGCATCAAGCCCAGCGCAAGGCGCTGGGCTATCAGTTTTATAATAGGGTGCATGACCAACAATCTGCCCTTAGGCGTCCTTTAACCAGCACTTGATGTGGGACATGTTGTTCATGACGGGGCCGTTCGGATCGTTGTTCCAGCCACCGATATCGTCCGAGACACCTGCAACGAAGTCGTTGAACATCGGAAGGATGACACCGCCTTCTTCGCGCAGCATCCGGCCCATCTGGGAATAGATTTCCTTGCGCTTGACCGCGTCCAGTTCCGCCTTCGCCGCATTAAGCATCTTGTCGAACTCGGGGCGCTTCCAGCGGGTGTCGTTCCAGTCTGCCGTGGACAGATAGGCCGTAGTGTACATCTGATCCTGTACCGGACGGCCACCCCAGTAAGAGGCGCAGAAGGGCTGCACGTTCCAGACTTCGGACCAGTAGCCATCGTTTGGCTCCCGCTTGATTTCCAGCGGGATGCCCGCGGCCTTGGCGGTTTCTTGGAACAGAGCCGCAGCATCGACCGCTCCCGGGAAGGCGCCATCGGCGACGCGCAGAATGATCGGGCTGCCATCGTGTCCGGACTTCTCGTAATGCTCCCGTGCTTTCTCGATGGAATGCTCGCGCTGCGGGATCGAATCGTCGAACAGCGGGTAGGATGCGTTGATCGGGAAGTCGTTGCCGACAGAGCCGTAGCCGCGCAGAATCTTGTCGACCATCTCTTCGCGGTTGATGGCATACTTCAGGGCCAGCATAACGTCGTTGTTGCTGAATGGCTCTGTATCGACATGGGCGATAAAGACATAGTGGCCACGACCCGCAACGGATTCAACCCGCAAGCCGGGTGCACGGTCCAGAAGGCTTGCAACCTTGGGGTCGATACGGTTGATGATATGAACCTGCCCGGACTGAAGTGCCGCCGTCCGTGCGGTCGCATCGTTCAGAACCAGCTGCTCGATCTCATCGGCAAAGCCGCGGTTCTCTGCATCCCAGTAATCTTCGCGACGCTTGTACGCGTGACGCACACCGGGTTCGTCGATCTCGAGCGTATAGGGGCCTGTGCCGATCGCGGCTGCAGGATCATCCATCCCACCGTTTGGCTGGATCATCAGGTGATAGTCGGCCATCAGATAGGGCAGGTCGGCATTGGCTGTCTCAAGCTCGACAATGAAGTTGTCGCCATCGACCTTCATGTCGGCGATGCCCTTCATGATACCAAGTGCGCCGGACTGGCTTTCTTCGTTGGAGTGGCGCTGCATGGTCTTCAGCACGTCGTCCGGGGTCATGTCCTTGCCGTTGGAGAAGGGAATGCCCTTACGGATCTTGAAGACCCAGGTCTTGGCGTCGGCGGATGCTTCGACGCTTTCGGCCATCCGGTTCTCGATAAGGCCTTCTGAATCGACTTCAACCAGAAGCTCACCCCAGGAACGAATGTTGTTCAGCGGCGCTTCAGATGCGACCAGTGCCGGATCCTGCGTGTTGGTGCTTTCCCCACCGGAGGAACCGATGCGCATCATGCCGCCGCGCTTGGGCATCGCATGGGCATCGGCGCGCGCGCTTTCGGCAAGCATGGAGTTCGCCACGGCGGCGGTGACGCCGAGAGCCGCGGCGCGGCCCACGAATTCGCGGCGGGTCATTTTGCCCTTCGCCACTTCACCGGTCAGATGTTTCAGTTGATCATTCATGTAGATGTCTCCCGTTAGACTGGCCCGTCGTTGCGCGCCGTTTTATTGATTTATGAGTCAAGTTTGCTCATTTTCAAACCTGTCGCAAGGGTAAATACCGTCCTGCGTGTGACGCGTTCGTTACATAAATTGTCGCTCAATGCTATCGGTAACGTCACGCTCGTAAATCAATTCATCGTTTTCATAGGCTTCGATCCGCGCGGTCAGGTGGAAGAACGCAGCGTCACAGGTCATCGCACAGCGCGTTTCGGTGCGCAGGCGCAGGCCCTCGCGCTCCAGCTCGTCCGTCCAATGGCAGGCCCCGCTGGCCGATAGCGGATCGTCCGGCAGGATGGTCCAGCGTTCCCGGGCGACAGAGCCGGACACGATGCCATGCTCCCGGTCACGGACCTTGCCGAAATCATCCTCGATCACCAGCGTGACCGCGTCGCTGGTCAGGTCACGCTCCTGCCGGCGCAGATGCGCTTCGGGGCGCAGCTCCTCCGGCTCCCACGGAGCAGCCGCGGCGGGGGGTGGAAAGACATATTCGTCCTGTTGGCCCGATGGGCGCTGCGGAAGGTCGATGTGACCCCCCGAAAGCGTGAGCGTGGCAGCCTCCGGCGCGGGCCAGATCAGCGGCCAATACGCGGTGGAAACGGCAACCCGGAGCCGGTGCCCCTCGGGAATGCGGTAGCCGATGTGATCGAGGTCGAGCGTGATCTCCTCCTCCGCGCCCGGCGTCATGGCCTGCGGGTCGGAGGCGGAGCGGCGGTGCGACAGGTTCAATACCCCGTAGGTGATGCGGGTCGATGCCCCGTCGGGGTGCAGATGGTTCAGCCGCACGGCGATCTGTGCCTGTGGCCGGTCGCTTGCCAGTCGCAGGGTGATGCGGGGCGCGCCAAGGATATCCATGTCCGACGCGAGCGGCGCGCTGTCGAAACAGGATGACAGCGCGTCATCCACCCGTTGGTCGCCCGGCTGTTCAGGGCCGAGCCAGATGGCGCAATATTCCCCGGCAGCGCTTCCACAGTCGGCAGGGGAATGGACGTGCCGGTCCAGCCCGCCCGCCTCCGTTGCCAAGCCCCCATCCGTCAGATGCAACCGCGCGCTTTCCAGATGGGCCGTGGCGCCTTCCGCCTCGGTGACCCAGCGGCCCGGGCGTTCCGCGTACCATGTGGCCGGGCGCACACCGTCCATCAGGTAGGCGCGATAATCGGGGTCCGCCTCCACGCCGGTGTCCATGTCCTTCAGCCAGTGGTCCCACCAGCGCAAGGCTTCCTGCAGGAAACCGATACGGGGTTCGGGCACGGCGAAATGGGGATATTTATGCACCCATGGCCCCACGATCCCCTTGGCGCCCGGCAGCGCCTCTACGATCTGCGGCACCGTGTTCTTGTAGGCGTCGCCCCAGCCACCCACTGCCAGCACCTTGGCCTTGATGCTGCTGTAATCCTCGATCACCGAACCATGCCGCCAATAGGCATCGCGTGTCTGATGGCGCAGCCAGACCGAGGGCAGGAAAGGTTCGTTCTTCAGCCGCTCCAGCCACATCTGCCGCCAGTTCTCCTGCAGGGCCGGGTCCGGCGCACGCGACGAATAGGACCACATGGTCGCCCCCCAGCCGAGGTTTTCATTCAGCAGGCAGCCCCCCTTGTAGTGGATGTCATCGGCAAAGCGGTCCACGGTGGAGCAGAGCGTGATCACCGCCTTCAGCGGCTCCGGCCCCAGTGCAGCCACCTGCAACCCATTGAAGCCACCCCAGCTGATGCCCATCATCCCCAAGCGCCCGTTGCACCACGGCTGGGCCGCGAGCCAGTCGATCACCTCCACGGCGTCGGAAAGCTCCTGCGGGGTGTATTCATCCTCCATCAGCCCTTCGCTGTCGCCGTTGCCGCGAATATCGACGCGGATGCAGGCATAACCACGCTCCGCGAAATAGGGATGGGTCAGCGCATCCCGCGCCACGGTGCCGTCCCGCTTGCGATAGGGCAGGTATTCAAGGATCGCGGGCACCGGATCATCGCCCGCATCTTCGGGCATCCAGACGCGGGCGGAGAGGCGGCAGCCGTCGGACAGGGTGATGCCCATGTCCGGTTCCTCCACGAGTGCACGGGTGGTGTTGGGTCTGTCGGTCATGGCGCGACCCTGCGGCCGGGTACGTGGGCTGTCAACAGGCTGTCGCCTCCCTTTCTCATGATCGGAAATACTTCGGGGAGCGCGAGGGGCCGGCCCCTCGTATGCGGACATTTCGGCGGGCCGCGGGATCCCGGTTCAGGGCGCTTGCGTGTCCAGCCAGATGGTGACCGGCCCGTCGTTGACCAGTTCCACCGCCATATCGGCGCCGAACCGGCCCGTCTCCACCCGCTCATGCCGGGATCGCAGGTCGGCGACGAAGGCGTCGTAAAGCTGCTCCGCCAGATCGGGGGGTGCGGCGCGGGAAAATCCCGGCCGGGTGCCCCGCGCCGTATCGGCGGCGAGCGTGAACTGGCTGACCACCAGCAGCGCGCCGCCCGCGTCCGCCGTGTTCAGGTTCATCCGCCCCTCCGCATCGCGGAAGAGGCGCAGCTTCAGGATTTTTTCGGCCAGTTTCCGGCCCGTCTCCGCATCGTCGCCGGGCATGGCGCAGACGAATACGAGCAGCCCGCCCTCGATCTCGCCGGTCGTTTCTTCCCCGACCCGGACGCGCGCGCGGGACACCCGTTGCAGCAGCGCCCGCATCAGGACACCCAGTCGATGATGTCCGGCGCCTCGGCCCGTTCGGTGCGGAAAGCATTGGCCGGGGCGTTTTCGTCGGCATAGCCGAAGGAGATCGCGCAAAGCACGAGCCGGTCCTCCGCAATGCCCAGCAGGTCCCGCACCAGCGGTGCATAGGCCGCGATGGCCGCCTGCGGGATTGTCGCGACACCCAGCGCCGTGGCGGCGAGTGTGAAGGCCGCGACGAAGCCGCCGCAGTCCATCGCGCCATAGGGGCCAAGTTCCCGGGGCGACGTCACGATCGCGACATGCGGCGCATCGAAAAGCGCGTAGTTGCGCAACATCTGCGCGCGCCGTCCCGCGCGGTCTTTCTTGTCGATCCCCACCGCATCGTAAAGCTGGAAGCCGCAGGTGCGCCGCCGCTCTGCATAGACGCCGGAATAGCCCGTGGGCCAGTCGAGGTCCGGCTGCGGCGCGCCGCCTTCGAGGGCCGCCTGCGACAGGGCCTCGCGGAACCGCTCCGTCGCATCGCCGCGGGTGATGGAGACCTGCCACGGCTGCGCGTTGCACCACGAAGGCACGCGTCGGGCGGTCTGGACCATGCGGCTTATGGTATCCTCGGGCACCGGATCGGGCAAAAAGGCCCGGCAGGAATAGCGCGCTTCGAGAATGTCGTTGAAAGTATCTATCTGGTTCATGCTCTGCTCATTGGTTCATGGCGTAGAAATAGCCGGCGATGGCGGCTGCGAGCAGCCCGAGGATGACGGCGATGGTGATCTTGAAGGCGGAATAGGGCCGCTCCCCCTGTACGGTGCCGGTACGCCCGTTGACCACGAAACGAAAGCTCCGCCCCCGGTACTTGTAGGCCGCGAGCCAGACCGGCAGCAGGATATGTTTGAATGTCACGTCCGATACATCCGTATCGATGGACTGGATGCGCTGCCGGTCCCCGCCGATGTCGAACTTCACGTCCCTTTCGATTGTGCGATCCATGATCGAACGCGCCTCGGTAAAGCCTTCCTCCAGCGAAACGCCATACCCCTCTGCCCGAAACCCGGCGAGGTATTCCGGCGCATAGGGCTCCAGCGCAGCGAGATCCCAGGGGGCCAGCGCATCGGTAAAGCGTTTGGGAAGTGAGGTTGAGGCAAGCACCAACACATCGTCAAAGAAACGCCGCACCCGGCCGGAAACAGGCGTCCAGCGCACCTTGGGCACCTGCTGCTGCATACGTTTGCCATCGCGCACTACGGTCTGGGTGACGTAATAAACCGTCCCGCGCTGCCCGCTGTAGCGCGACCGCGTATTGGCATCGAAGGTCCAGTAGGGCACGTAAATCCCCTGCATCCGCCGATGCTCGCGCGCATATTGGCGCAGGCCGTTCGGGGCGAACCACAGGCTGCCTAGCCAGTCTGTCATGGCCTCGCGCGCGCTGTCTTCCGTCAGAGCGAAAGGCAGGACGCCCCGCGGCTTGATCTGGCGCTGCGTGCCGGTATCGGCAACCACGGGCGTGGCGCAGAAGGGGCATTCGGTGGCATGTTCGCCGGGCGCGAATTCGACTTGCGCCGCGCAGTTGGGGCAGGTGGTGACACGGGTTTCCTCCAGTTCCGCTTCGGGTAACTGGGCGGCGAGCGCTCGGGCAAAGTCGAGCTCCCTGATGACCTGTGCAAAGGGGCCGGGGCCTGTGATGGCCTCGCGGTTGCCGCAGTGATCGCAGATCAGCAGGCCCGCGGCGGGGTCGAACCGCATGTCCGACCCGCAGGTGTCGCAGGGAAAGCGGTGTTCGCGTTCAGGCGCGGGCGGGGCGGGGGGCGGCTCGGCCATGAGGTCTCCGATGGTGGATGAGAGCGGCAGGCCAGACATATCGCCCCCGCGCGGTGCTGGCCAGAGCCGCCACGCTTTGTGCTGCGGCCAGGGAATTTGAGTATTTAAGAAAGGGTGAAGGAAGGTGTCGGGCCCCTTCACCCTTTCTTAAATACTCATCTTGGGCTGCGGTCACGCGTTGGCTCAGAGAAAGCGGTGCAACACCCGGGGGGCCATGATCCGCAGCGCGTTATCGCGCAGGCGCAGGTGGCGCCAGATATGGAAGGCCGCGTGGACCCCGGCAAGAAGCGCCAGCGCGTAGAATTCGATACTATGCAGCACGCCGACCCAGTCATTGGCCTGCGGCATGTCGAGCGGGAGGGCGATGGGTACGACACCCCCCGCCCAAAGCTGCACGGCGGAGGTAAGCCCGATCAGGAAACCGCCCACCGCCACGAGGAAGATGCCCCAGAGCAGCGTCTTGTGCAGCATCCGGTGAAAGGTCCTGAGCCTGCCTTTCAGCTTGGGCCCCGGGCGGCTGGCCAGCCCGCGCCGGAGGTAAAGCGTGAACCACGCGAGCGCGAAGCTGACGAAGACCAGCCCCATCACCGAATGAAAGCGTACCGCCGCCGGGCCCACCCGCGCCACGTCCGCCGGTTGCACCAGCACGAACCACGCGAAAAGCGGCACCATGGACCAGTGCAGCACCTTCAGCAGGCTGCGGTACTGCGGAATGCGGAAGTGGGGAAACATCCGCGTCATCAGTCCTCCTTCACCTCCTGCCAGATGTCACGCGCCCCGATGGGTCAGAGTTTCACGCCCTGTTCAGGCAGGTGGCGGGGGCGGGGGTGGCAGAACGGTGAAAAGCCGCGCCAGTTCATCGACCTCTCCGGCGCGAATCCAGCCATCCTGTCCCGGTGTCCAGACGTGGGTTTCGCGGGTCAGGCTGCCATCGGTCACCTTGCGGCCCAGTGCAGCCTTGGAAAAGGGGCCGCTCACCTCGCCTGCGACGGCGAGATGCCAGACCTTTTCCACCGGGGGCGGGGGTGGCGGTGTATGGGCCGCGGGGCTGGCGCCCCCGGCACTTTGCGGGCGCGCGCCCCAGGGGCCGGCCTGCGCTGCGGCGGCCTGTCCCATCTGCATGCCCAAGCCCGCGCCGAGCCCCGTCTGCATCGCCGCCGCACCGGCACCGTCGCGTCCCAAGGCCTCGGCGGCCTGATACTGCATGTAGCTCTCCAGATTGCCGATCACGCCCATGGAGGAGCGCTTGTCCATCACCGCTTCCACCGCCGCCGGAAGGGAGACGTTTTCGATATAAAGCTCCGGCATGGCGAGGCCGTATTCGGCGATCTGGGCCGCGATTTCGGAACCGACCAGCTGGCCCAGCTCACGGGTGTTGGCAGCCATGTCCAGCACCGGGATTTGCGCCCGGGCGATGGTGCGCGAAAACTCCTGCACGATGACGTTCCGGATCTGGTAGCTGATCTCGTCCATGGTGAATTCGCCATCGGTGCCGACGATCTCCGACAGGAAGCGGGCGGGGTCCGCGACCCGTACGGAATAGGTGCCGAAGGCGCGCAGGCGTACGGGGCCGAATTCGGGGTCGCGCACGATGATCGGGTTCTTGGTGCCCCATTTCAGATCGTTGAACCGCGTGGTGTTGACGAAATAGACCTCTGACTTGAAGGGGCTGCGGAAGCCATGGTCCCAATGCTGCAGCGTCGTCATCACCGGCATGTTGTTGGTTTCCAGCATGTAGAGACCGGGTGTGAAGACATCGGCGATCTGGCCTTCGTGCACGAAAACCGCGGCCTGACCTTCGCGCACGGTCAGCTTCGCGCCGTACTTGATGGCGTGACCTTCGCGCTCGAACCGCCAGACCATCGTGTCACGGGTATCGTCTGTCCAGTGAATGACGTCGATGAATTCACCCGAGAGGAAATCGAAAATGCCCATGGTCTTGTCCTTTGATGGCTGCGGGCCTCAGACGGGTCCGCCGGTCAGTTCCCGCGCGATGACCCGGGTGAAGGGGGCGGCCTCGATGGCGCTCATCCCGGGGCGCAGGCGCGGATCGTACAACATTTTCAACAGCAGTTCATCATGCCGGGTCAGCAGGGCAAACTCGTCATCATCGTTGAAGATCGAGGGGCGCGCGGCAGGGCTGTCGTTGGCCAGCCCCAGCCCCTGCGCCAGTTCTTCGTGAATACAGGAAAGCCGCAGAAGATCGGGGTTTTCCGTCCGGATCACCGCCACCGCCGCGGTATAGACGTTGGGATCCCCGCCCGAGGCATAGGCCGCGACCGCGCAATAGGTATCGCTGCGCATCTCGGCAAAGGCGCGCAGGCTGGCGCGCGAAATGCCCGGGACGCGGGCTGCGGCCTGGGCAAGCGTTTCGGCCCGGTCGTCTTCGGAGGCGACCACCACCATGAAGTTCGGTCTGCCATGCAGATCAATGGGATGGCCCGTCACCCGTTTGAGCCGGTCGGCATAGGCACGTATGTCGCGGCTGTCCGTCTGCCGCTGGGAGGGCGGCACGCTGTCGCCGAAGATGATCTCCATATGGATGGGCACCTGCCAGCGCCGGAGGGGGCTGGCCCCGCCGCGTCCGGCGAAATTGCCGTCATATTCGTTGAAAAAGGCGATCTGCTCAAAATTGCGCGCCAGCACATCCGAGGTGAAGGGCGTATCGGGCCCGCCTCCGTCCTCACGCAGCAGCCCCTGCACCTTCTGGGCGGTCTGAACCTCGGCGAGGTACTTGCGCAACGCGGCGCTCTTTTCAGACGTGGGCCGGGCGACCCGCGGTCTTGGGCGTTCCAGCGCCACAGGGGCAGGCTGGGCAGAAGGTGGCAGCGGCGGTGGCGCAGGCGGTGGCGGGGCCGCGCATCCCATGAGGGCCACCAGAAGGGCGGCGAGGGCACCGGGGCGCCGGGAAACTCGTAACAGGGGTACGCGCATCAGCTCACCCGGGCACGGCGCCGCCGGCGCTTTCACCCAGACCGGTCTTGCGCGCCTTTGCCGAGGCGAGCGTGTCGCGCAGCTTGGCCTCCATCTGTTGCAGTTCCTCTTCGGCGGCGGCCCGCTTGGCCTTACCTTCGTCGGCGATCTGCAGCGATTCCTCGATGGTGCCGATCAGGTCCGCGTTCGCCTGTTTGACCGCCTCTATGTCGAAGACGCCGCGCTCCATCTCCTGCCGGATGATGCGGTTGTTGTCGCGCAGGTTCTTCGCATTCGATGTCAGCAACTCGTTGGTCAGATCGTTGGCATCGCGAACCGCGCTCGCGGCTTCCGCGCTGCGCTGGATCGTCACGGCCTGCGCCAGCTGGGTTTCCCACAGCGGCACGGTGTTCACCAGTGTCGAGTTTATCTTGGTCACCAGGCTCTTGTCGTTTTCCTGCACCAGCCGGATGGAGGGCAGGGATTGCATGGTGACCTGCCGCGTGAGCTTGAGGTCATGCACCCGGCGCTCGAGATCGTCTCTGGCCGCGCGCAGGTCGCGCAACTCCTGCGCTATCATCACCTGATCATCCTCGGCGGCGGCCTTTACCTCGGCTTCCTTGGCGGGAATGACACGCTCGTCCATCTCGGCCAGTTTCGCTTCGCCCGCCGCGATATAAAGGGCAAGCTCATCATAGAACTGGAGCGTCTTTTCATAGAGCATATCCAGCGACTTGATGTCCTTCAGAAGCGTATGTTCGTGCTTCAGCAGGTTATCGGTGATACGGTCGATCTGGTCCTGGACCTCTTCGAAACGTGCGGTGAACTTCGCGAAGGGCGCGGCGCGGCCCAGCAGCTTTTCCCAAAAGCTCCGTTCCCGGCGCACGTCCAGTTCGGACACCGAAAAACCCCGGATCGTGGCCACAATGTTGCGCAGGGAATCCCCGGCGGGGCCGACATCCTTGTTGCGCACATCCTGCAGCATGCCCTGGCTGATCTGCTGCAATTCGGCCTGCGCGCCCGAACCGAAGGTAACGATCGTCTGCGTATCGCTGAGGTTGATCTCCTCCATCCGGCGGCGGATCTCGGCGGACTGGGGGGCATCCGCGGAGTCCAGCGGCACGATGGCGTTGGCATCGGCGGGTTCGGGCAACCGGACGGAGGCGACCTCGTCTACCATGGCGGCGGATTGATTGGCCTTGTCGCGCACTTTGTCAGACATGTTCAGCAGTTCCTTGGGGTCGGTAATGATATGGGAGAGGGGGCGTGTGGCGTCATTCGGAATGCACCCCCTCACGGGCGAGGCGTTCTCGCAGCACGTCGATCTCGACCGTCAGGTCGCCGCGATCCTCCAGCAGGGAGGCGCGGGTCCGCGCTGCGAAGTTTTCATCCAGATCATCGAGCAGGGCGAGGTAATCGGCCTTGGCCTGCGCATCGCCGGACCGCGCGTAGATATCCGCGAACTTGACCGTCGCATCGCGCGCCCCGCGCAGATAAACAACAAGGTACTTGCGCGCGGCGGTCAGGTCGCGGGGGTCTTCCTCCACCACGCGGATCAGGTCGCGGGCGGTATTCTGGAACCGGGCGAGCCGTGTTTCCGCCGTGCGGTCGCCCGCGCGTTTCACGGCATCGGACATGGAGGCAAGCAGGGCTTCGGCTTCTTCCACCACCCGCGCCACGCGATCATGCTGGAACGTATCCACCCCCTCCATCCCCTTGGACCGCAGCGGATCGATGCCGAAGGCGGCCACATGCAATCCAGCCGCTGCAAGCCCGTAGAGCACCGGACCTACCACGGACAGATCGCCAGAGGCGGCTGCAAGCGCAGTGCCCGTTCCCGTCATCGCGGCGGCCAGTATCTTGCGCGGCACGGCGGGCGGGCGGGCAGCCCGGCGGGCATGGAACGCGGCCTCCGCCGTCAGCCCCGCGCGCAGCACCCAGGCGCCCGCTGCCAGAACACCGGCCCCGGCCAGCCCCAGAACGAGCCCGGCCGGCCCGGCGCCCAGCGACGTGAAGGTCAAAAGCGCCGGCGGCAGAAACATGAGGTTGGCGCGCCCGCCTACCGGGTCCACGTCCAGCCGGGCAGGGGCATCGTGCCTGTCGGCGGTGTCGCCCGGTTGCGGGCTGAACCGGCCTCCGTATCGTCTTGCCATGGCTCAGACCCCTCCGAGCCAGCCCGAAGCGACCCCGAGAAGAAGCAAGATCAAGGCGACATAGGCGATTTTCTGGAAGCCGGTGGGTGCCATCAAACTATCCTCGCCATTTGGGCCGTTGCCGAAGAAGGGGCGCGCAAAGCGGCGCCCGCCGTCGTAGGCGGCATCCCAGATTGATACCAGAATGGCGACAATGGCAACGGCAAGTGCCAAAACCGCAAGCAGCAGCAACAATCGTCCCATCGTCGTCTCCTTCGGTTTCTACATAGGTGGTGCAAGCGCGCCGGACCAGTGGAGCAGGTGGGGCTCCGCCTATCGTTTTTTGCCGCCGCCTCCCGAGGGGCCCTTGCCCGGAGGCCGCCCAGCGGGGCGTGTTCTGCCCCTGTCACCTGGTTTACCCGACGGTGCACCGCCACGCTTGCCCTGCGGTCCCGGCTTTTGACCCTGCCGTTTTCCCTTGGGCGCCTCTTCGGGGCTGCGCGGGGCGGGGGCCGCCTTGCCGCCCGGGCCGCGCCGGGTGGAATGGCGTGTCACACCGGCGGGTTTGCGCGTCGCGGTGCCGCTGTCATCGACGATTTCAAGGCCGAGCTGGTCGCGCACGATCTTGCGGCGCACTTCCTCCACCGCGCCCTGCTTCAGTTCGCCCAGTTGGAAAGGTCCGTAGCTTACCCGGATAAGCCGGTTGACCGACAGGCCCACCGTTTCCATGGCGCGGCGAATCTCCCGGTTCTTGCCTTCTCGCAGACCCACGGTAAGCCAGGCGTTGGCCCCCTGCTGACGGTCCAGCGTCACGGTCATGGGCTGAAAATCCTCGCCCTCCACCGTGATGCCCTTGCGCAGCGGCTCCAGCGTCTTGTCCTCGGGGCGCCCGTTGACCCGGACCCGGTAGCGGCGCAACCAGCCGGTCGATGGCAGTTCGAGCCGGCGTTTGACCGCGCCGTCGTTGGTCAGCAACAGCAGGCCTTCGGAATTCAGGTCGAGCCGCCCGATGCTCATCACCCGCGGCATATCCTCGGGCAGGGCATCATAGATGGTTTCACGGCCCTTTTCGTCGCGGTCGGTCGTCACCAGACCCGCCGGTTTGTGATAAAGCCAGATGCGCGGCGGTTCGGGTTCGGCCAGCGGCGCGCCATCCACCGTGATCGCATCAGCAGGCGTGACGTTGAGCGCGGGCGACAGGACCTGTCGGCCATTCACCCGCACGCGTCCGGCTTCGATCATGCGCTCGGCTTCGCGGCGACTGGCCACACCGGCCCGGGCCAGAACCTTGGCGATGCGGTCGCCCGGAGGCGTCTGGGATGTGGCGTCATCTGTCATGACGACCGCTTAGCGCCTTTGCGGCGCTTGCGAAAGGGCGCGCTTTGCGGGCATCTGGGGCCATGACGTTCAAATCCTACATGCAGGCCGCACTGGAAGAAGCGCGCGCCGCAGGCCAGCGGGGCGAGGTTCCGGTGGGCGCGGTCGTGGTCAGCCCCGGCGGTGAGGTCGTGGCCCGCGCGGGAAACCGCACGCGCGAATGCACCGATCCCACGGCACACGCCGAAATGCTGGCGCTCCGCGGCGCCTGCGCGCGGCTCGGGTCGGAACGCCTGGCGGGTCATCTGCTCTATGTCACGCTGGAGCCCTGTGCCATGTGCGCCGCAGCCATCGCCGCCGCGCGGATCGACCGCCTGTATTTCGGCGCGGCGGACCCGAAGTCAGGGGGGGTCATGCAGGGGGCGCGGGTTTTTTCCCATGCGCAATGCCACCACCGGCCAGAGGTTTTCGACGGGATCGCGGCGGCAGAGGCGGAAACGCTGCTGAGGGATTTTTTCGCGTCGAAACGATAGGCGGAGCCGGGCCGAGATCGCGGAGGCGTTGCGGCAGCGCAGGGCGCTACGCCCAAGACTGAGCAGTCCGCTGCCCCCTCCGACTTCCCCGTGTACCGAAACGACCGCCCTCCTTCCAAATGGCAAAAAATCCTCGGGGGTCCGGGGGCAGAGAGCCCCCGGCGTTCAGAGTGATATCGCCTTCATTACCTCTGGCTCCACCACTTCGACCCCCGGCAGCCCGTCCTTCAGCGCCTGCGCCGATTGCTCCAGCGCATCGAAGGTCCGGTAATGGCAGGGGATCACGGTGCGGAAATCGAAGTACCGCTTCGCCGCATAGGCCGCCGCCGCCATGTCCATGGTATAGAACCCCCCGGCGGACAGGATGCCGATGTCGGGCTTGTGATAATCCCCCATCCATTCCATGTCGGCCATGATGGTCGTATCGCCCGAATGATAGATGGTGCGACCCTCGCCGCGGATCATGAAACCGGTTTCCATGCCCATGTAGACCGGCCCGCCATCCCCCGAGACGGAGGAGGAATGCGAAGCCGGCACCATGGTCACCGCGACTTCACCACATTTTATCGTCCCGCCCTTGTTGAAGCCCATGGTGTTCTGCACGCCCTTTCCTTCGAACCATGACATCAATTCGAACATCCCCGCGACCGGGGCGCCGGTGCGTTCCGCCACCTGTGGCAGGTCGTCGGTGTGGTCAAAATGGCCGTGGGTCACGAGGATCTGGGTCGCGCCCTTCAGCGCTTCCTCGTGGTGGGATTCTTCCAGCATCGGGTTGCCGTTGAGCCATGGATCGATCAGCAGTACCTGATCCTCGATCTCGATGCGGAAAGAGCCGTGGCCCAGCCAGATGATGTTCATGTCTTCTTCTCCCGTTTGCTGCGATTCACCGGTGATCCTAGCGCGTAGCAGCCGCTTCTGAAGGCGGTTCGCGCGAATTTTCTGGTCCTGCCCCACCCTCGCCCGGGGCAGAGCAGGGCCGCGCCCTTGCGAGGCGCGGACAGGGGCGGTAAACGGCCCTGAAACGAGAGGATCGCCGCATGTCCATTGACGAAACAACCGCCGCGCGGGTCGCCAAGCTGGCCCGCATCCGGGTCGAACCCGAAGCGCTGCCCGCCCTCGCGCAGGAATTCAACACCATTCTGGGGTTCATCGAACAACTGGCCGAGGTGAATGTGGACGGCGTCGAACCGATGACCTCGGTAACGCCGCAGCGGCTGAAGCGGCGTGAGGATGTGGTGACGGACGGGGACCGGCAGGACGAAGTGCTCGCCAATGCGCCCGACGCCCGCGAAGGATTCTTTGCCGTACCGAAGGTGGTGGAATAATGACCGATCTGAACGCACTGGGCCTGGCGGAGGCGCGCGATGCGCTGCGCAAGGGCGATGTCACCTCGCGCGAGTTGACCGAAGCCTGCATCAAGGCGATCGATGGTGCCTCGGCGCTCAACGCCTTCGTTCACCGCACCAACGACATCGCGCTGGATCAGGCCGCTAAGGCCGACGCGCGACTGGCCGAAGGCGATGCGCCTGCCATGTGCGGCCTGCCCGTCGGCATCAAGGATCTGTTCTGCACCAAGGGCGTGCCCAGTCAGGCTGGCTCGCGGATCCTCGAAGGGTTCCTGCCGCAGTACGAATCGACCGTCAGCCAGAACCTGCGGGACGCGGGCGCGGTGATGCTGGGCAAGCTCAACATGGACGAATTCGCCATGGGATCGTCCAACGAGACGTCGGTCTACGGCAATGCGGTGAACCCGTGGCGCCGCGCGGGCGAAGACACGCAGCTGACGCCGGGCGGCTCTTCCGGCGGGTCGGCGGCGGCGGTCGCGGCGGACCTTTGCCTTGCCGCGACGGGCACGGATACCGGCGGCTCCATCCGCCAGCCTGCCGCCTTCACCGGCACGGTGGGGATCAAGCCGACCTATGGGCGTTGTTCGCGCTGGGGAGTCGTGGCCTTTGCTTCGTCCCTCGATCAGGCCGGGCCGATGACGAAATCGGTGCGCGATGCGGCGATCATGCTGGGCGCGATGGCCGGGCACGACCCGCGCGATTCCACCTCTGCCGATCTGGCGGTGCCCGATTTCGAAGCAGCACTCACGGGCGATATCCGGGGCAAGAAGATCGGCATCCCCCGCGAATACCGGATGGACGGCATGCCCGCGGAGATCGAAAAGCTCTGGTCCGAAGGTGCCGACATGCTGCGCGACGCGGGCGCCGAGATCGTCGATATCTCCCTGCCGCATACCAAATACGCGCTGCCGGCGTACTACGTGATCGCCCCTGCCGAAGCCTCCAGCAACCTCGCCCGCTACGACGGGGTGCGCTATGGCCACCGGGCCCGGTTGGAGCAGGGCGACGGCATCACCGAGATGTATGAAAAGACCCGGGCCGAAGGCTTCGGCGATGAGGTCAAGCGCCGGGTCATGGTGGGGACCTATGTGCTTTCCGCCGGTTTCTACGACGCCTATTACAACCGCGCCCGCAAGGTGCGCACCCTGATCAAGCGCGACTTCGAAACCGTCTTTGCCGATGGTATCGACTGCATTCTGACCCCGGCAACGCCCTCGGCCGCTTTCGGGCTTGGCGAAATGACGGATGCCGATCCGGTCGCCATGTATCTCAACGATGTCTTTACCGTGACGGTCAACCTCGCCGGGCTTCCGGGCATCGCGCTGCCGACGGGGCAGGACGCCAAGGGCCTGCCCCTGGGGCTGCAACTGATCGGTCGTCCGTGGGAGGAGGCGGAGTTGCTGTCTTCCGCTTATGCTCTCGAACGGGCGGCCGGTTTTGTGGCAAAGGCGGACAAATGGTGGTAGCACGGGCAAACCGATTTGAGGACATGAAGATGGCTATGATGTTCAGACGCGGCGCTTTTTCCCTGCTGGCGGTTGCGGGGCTTGCCGCCTGTCAGCCCGCCATTCCCGATTCCGCCGCCGGGGTGGGATTCGAAGACAGTTTCGCACAGCAGCAGCGCGCTCGTGACGCGGCACTCGCGGCGTCCCAGTCGCAGACCGCTGCCCCCGCGACGCCTTTCGACGACGGCTCGCCCGAGGCAACGGCGGCTGAAACCGCGCGGGTTCTCGCGGCCACGCGGGGAGGAGCCAACGCTTCTGCATCCGGCTCGGTTTCCACGGCGCTTGCGAACTCGGGGATCGAACCCGTGGTGGCGAGCCCCTCGAACCCCGCGCCGCCGGTGGTCAATACCGCCGGGATCTCGAACGAAAACAACTTCGACGCCGTATCGGACCAGCGCAGCATCGACGCGGATGCCGCCCGGATCGCCGCCAACCGCGCGCGCTACGAAGTTATTCAGCCTCAGGCGCTTCCGACCCGCACGCAGGCCGGCCCCAATATCGTGGCCTATGCGATTTCGACAAGCCATGCACCGGGAACACAACTCTATTCGCGCAGCGGCTTCGCCAAGCAGCGCAAGTTTGAACGGGCCTGCGCGCAATACAGCAATCAGGATCAGGCGCAGATCGACTTTCTGGCGGCGGGCGGCCCGGAGCGTGACAGCGCCGGGGTCGACCCCGACGGGGACGGGTTTGCCTGCGCATGGGATCCGGCACCCTACCGGCGCGCGGCACGGGGCTGACGCCTGTTGTCACTGCCCGGGATCGTAGAGCGACCGTCCCCCAATCATGGCCCCCGGCGGGACGGTTTGCGCCCCGTCTTCATTGTCATCCATCATACTGCCATGGCCTGCGCCGCTTCGGCGCTCAGGCGGCTCTGTGATCCCGCGTCAGAGGTTTCCGCCCATTACCTGATCGACGTTTCAGGGGGCGTCTGCCAACTGGTGGCGGAGGAGGCGCGCGCGTGGCACGCGGGGCAGGGCGAATGGGCCGGACTGGATGACATCAATTCCCGCTCGATCGGGATCGAATTGGACAATCGCGGGTCAGAGCCTTTTTCCGAGCCGCAGATGCGCGCGCTCGAAGCATTGCTTCGGGCGATCATGGAACGCTGGGATATCCCGCCCGACGGCGTCATCGGCCATTCGGACATGGCCCCGGGGCGCAAGCAGGATCCGGGCCTCCGGTTCGACTGGGCGCGACTCGCCCGTCAGGGTCTTGCCGGTTTCGCCGGGGGGCCGCGCTATGACGGCGCTGTGTCGGAAAGTGCCTTTGTCGACCGGGCACGCGCACGGGGCTTCACCGCGCCCTGCGACCCTGAGACCTTGCTCGCCACGACGCGGCTGCGGTTTGCCCCATGGCGCAGCGGGCCGTTGGTCGCGGCGGATTTCGATCTGCATCACGGCATTGAAACCGCAGGGGTCGAAAGCGATTGACGCCGCACCGCCCCGCCCGCTAGGGCATGCGGGCGCGGAAGGCTGGATGACCGCGGCGGGGCCTGCCCCTGTCGAGGAAAGTCCGGACTCCGGGAAGGAACGGTGCCGGGTAACGCCCGGGGCGGTCTGTTTTCTGTGGCGCTGTCCGTCGGGTTACCCCGCCCGGGCGGTGCCGGTTTGCCGGCAACACACGGGGTAAGGGTGAAACGGTGGGGTAAGAGCCCACC
>NZ_LWEX01000013.1 GCF_001634885.1 Sulfitobacter sp. HI0040
GTGAAAGACCCGCGGGTCATTGAGGCATATATCGGAGGGTCGCATGGCTGATTTTACGAAGAACCGGTCTTCAGGCGGCGAAACGGTCGGTGCACTGCTGGCGCGGAACGCGTCGCGCCACGGAAAGGATGTCGCGCTTCGCGAAAAAGAGCGTGGGATATGGAAAGAAATCACCTGGGCGGAATATGCCGAAGAGGTGCTGGCCTGTGCGGCTGGACTTGAAAAAATTGGCGTAAAGCCGGGTAAAGCCGTGCTTATCCTGGGCGATAACCGTGCGCGGTTGTATGGTGGCATGCTGGCTGTTTCGTTGCTTGGTGCCTACGCCATGCCCGCTTATCCGGGCGCAACGCTCGAGGAACTTCGGCACTTTCTTGGCGAAGTCGAGATCGTCGCGGCCATCGCGGAAGATCAGGAACAGGTTGACAAGATCCTGGAACTAAAGGGCGCGGGTGCACAGGGCATCGACCATATCATTTATGATGAGGCGCGCGGTCTCGGTCTCTATGAAGTCGAAGGTCTGATGTCCTGGGACCACCTGCTCGAAGTTGGCCGGCATGATCTGGACAAATCACCAGGATTGCGGGACGAACTATTTGGACGGACAAAGCCCGAAGACCCGGCCATTTTCATGCATTCGTCTGGAACCACGGGCCAGCCAAAGGGGATCGTTCTAAGTCAGCAGAATGTTTTTGCTGCGGCCAGGAACGGGCATGCAGCGGGCGCATTCGACGAGAATGAAGAAATTCTTGCCTATCTGCCAATGGCTTGGGTGGGCGATTTCGCGATCACAGTTGCGGCGGCGTTGCGGTGGCGGTTTACCGTGAATGTGCCGGAGCGGCAGGAAACGGTCGTGCGCGACATGCGCGAAATCGCTCCGACCTTCTATCTGGCGGCGCCGAGAAGCTGGGACCAGATGCTGACGACAATCCAGGTGGGTATCGAAAATTCGACCCCTTTCAAGAAGTGGCTGTACCATTTCTTCATGGACCGTGCTGTCGCAGCTGAGACACGCAAGCTGAATGGCAAAAGTGGCGGTCTGCTTGAGCCTTTGGGCCGACTTCTGGGCGAGGCGATCGTTTTCGGTCCGATCAAGGACCAGTTCGGAATGAGCCGCCTCAAGAATGCGTTCACCGGCGGTGAAGCAATCGGCGAAGACACCTTTGTTTTCTACCGAGCTCTGGGAATCAAATTGCGCCAACTCTATGGCCAAACCGAAAACAGCGCGATCAATGCAATTCAGTCTCCGGGTGAAGTGCGCCTTCATACCGTTGGCAAACCAGCGCCGGGCGTCGAGGTGACTATCGCCGAGGACGGGGAGATCCTTGTACGCTCGGACAGCGTATTTGAAGGATACTTCAACAAACCCGAAGCGACCGCCGAAGCCCTTGAGGGCGGGTGGCTGCATACAGGTGATGCCGGGCATCTTGAGGAAGATGGACACTTGGTTGTTCTGGGGCGCGTCTCCGAGGTCATGCATACGGCCGGAGGCGAGCGTTATGTGCCGAACTACATCGAAAACCGGTTGAAGTTTAGCCCTTACATTAAGGATGCTGCCGTAATCGGCGCCGGGCTTGACGAATTGACGGCCATGGTCTGCGTGGATTTCGAAGCGGTTGGCCACTGGGCAGAGGTGAACGGCGTGCCGTATGTGTCTTATTCCGATCTTTCTCAGCGCGAAGAGGTCGCGACGTTGCTTCGCGAGGCCTTCCAACGGGTCAACAAGGCCCTCACCGAACCGTTGCGCCTGCAACGCTTTGTTAGTCTGCCGAAAGAATTCGACCCGGACGATGGTGAAATCACGCGAACCCGAAAACTGCGGCGGAAGGTCGTTCAGGAACGCTATGCCGACGTGATCGCGGCGCTCTACGACGGTTCAAAAGAGGTCTATGTAAGCGCGCAGGTGACTTACGAGACCGGGGAAGTAGGGAAGGTCGAAAGAAGCCTTCCCATCAGGGAGGTATAAATGGACTGGGTCTTTCTATCAGAGCTTGCGATCAACGGAGCCTTGACGGGTCTGCTGTATTCGCTATTCGCCATCGGCCTTGTGCTGATTTACAAGGCGTCTTCGGTGCCCAATCTGGCGCAGGGCGGGCTGACCATGGTCGGTGCCTATGTGGTTCTGGCGCTTGCGCGCGATGTGGGTTTACCCTTGTGGCTGGCCATTCCTCTGGCTGCGGTTGTCATGTTCGGCCTTGGGTTCGGCATTGAGCGTGTTGCTCTGCGCCGTCTCGCAGGTCGGCCGGTTGTCATGATCCTGATGCTGACACTCGGCCTCGACATTTTCTTGCGGGGTACGACGCTCGCGATCTGGGGCGGGACGTCACGTTCGATGGAACTGGGCGTCAGCTACGATCCGCTGTTTCTGGGCGACATCTTCATCAGCCGCATCCATCTGGTTGGTGCCGGAGTTGCGCTCGCCTTGTTTGTCGCCTTCATGCTGTTTTTCCGAACCCGCACCGGGATCAAGTTGAGGGCGATTGCGGATGATTACATGGCTTCGTGGTCGGTCGGCATCTCGGTTGAACGCGGAGTTGGCTTGTCTTGGGCGCTGGCATCCGTTGTTGCCGTCGCCGCGGGCGTTATCTGGGGCGAGATTCAGGGTGTCGATCAGGCGCTGTCGCTGTTGCTTCTCAAAGGTCTGACGGTTGCCGTTCTCGGTGGTCTCGACAGTATCCTTGGCGCCGTGATCGCGGGCATCATCCTGGGCGTCGTCGAAAACGTTGGCGCTGATTTCCTCGATCCGCTTGTCGGAGGCGGAAGCCGAGAACTTATCGTCGCCGCTGTGCTCATTCTAACGGTCATGATCCGTCCGCATGGGCTGTTCGGTCGTCACGATATCGAAAGGGTGTAAGACATGTTTTACAGACTTTCTGGCGTCCATCACGCCAACTACGTTTCGGATAGCCGAATCTTCAAGGTACCTGCTGACAGGAATCTGGCTGCATTCATCTTCCTGATCGGCATTGTCGCGCCATTCATCATACCCTCGCTTTATCTGAACAGTTACATGCTGCCCTGGCTGATCTGGACAGCGGCCGCGCTTGGGCTGAACCTGGTAACGGGTTGGGCCGGCCAGCTTCACCTGGGTTATGCCGCGGTCATGGCCGTTGGCGCCTACTCCGCGATCCACGCCGCGCGGTTCGGGGTGCCTTGGGAGTTTGCCTTGATCATCGGTGGGCTGGCCTCGTCGGTGATCGGCAGCTTGTTCGCCTTTGCCGCGCTGCGGGTGAAGGGCCTCTATCTGGCGCTCACCACCCTCGCGATGCAATTCGTCATGGACTGGGTGCTGACCCACTCGCCAGCGATTTCGGGCGGCTCGCACGCATCGCTTCAATCTCCGACACTGGCGCTGCTTGGCCAGGATATCACCTCTGACACCGGCTATTACTACGTTGCCTTCGGGTGGTGCGTGTTGGTGACGATCTTCATGCTGAACCTGAAACGCACCGGGCTGGGGCGTGCCCTTGTGGCCGTGCGGGAAAAAGACTTTGCCGCCGCCATCCTTGGTGTGAACAGTTTCTACTACAAGATTCTGGCCTTCGCGACCTCGTCCTTTATCGCGGGCGTCAGCGGTGCGCTGCTTGTTGCAACGTTCTTCTTCCTGGCTGCGCCTGAGCAGTTCTCGGTGAACGTTTCGATCCAGGTTCTCGCGATGGTGATCGTTGGCGGTCTTGGCAGCATCATCGGATCCTATTTTGGTGTTGCCCTGATCCTTCTTGTTCCCGGTCTGGTGAATGGTCTCGTCGCCACGCTGAGTGAATGGATGGGCGTGCAGATCGATGTTGAAACACTCGCTCACATCCCGAACGCAGTCTATGGCGCGCTGATCGTCATTATTCTTCTGATCGAACCGCTTGGTTTGGGAAAACTCTACGGCAACATCAGAGACTATCTGATGGTCTGGCCCTTCGATCAGTTCAAGAAATAGGGGAATGCCGATGCAAGAAAAAGTTGAAGCCCAGAACATTCTATCCTTGAACAGCGTCGAAGTGCTGTACGACAATGTGATGCTGGCGATCAAAGGTGTTTCGGTCCAAGTCCCAAAGGGCGAGATGATCGCACTCTTGGGATCGAACGGGGCGGGAAAAAGCACCACGTTGAAAGCGATCAGCGGTCTTTTGAAGGCTGAGCGCGGGCGCATCAGCCGAGGTGGTATAACGTTCCAGGGAACGGACATTACCGAAGCGCTTGCGCAAAAACGTGTCGAGATGGGCATCTGTCATGTCATCGAAGGGCGACGGGTTTTCGAACACCTGACCCCCGACGAGAACCTGACCGCCGCCGCGCCGCGCGGAATGTCTCGATCAACGCTGAATGCGGAAAAGGACAAGATCTACGGATATTTTCCGCGGCTTGCCGAACGCAAAAATTCGCAAGCAGGCTATTTGTCGGGTGGTGAGCAACAGATGCTTGCCATTGGGCGGGCCCTCGTGACCCAGCCGAAGCTGTTGATGCTTGATGAACCAAGTCTCGGGCTTGCTCCGTTCCTGGTCGAGGAAATCTTCGGCATCTTGCAAAAGATCAATAAGGATGAGGGCCTGTCCGTACTGCTGGTGGAACAGAACGCCTTGGCGGCTCTGGAAATCGTTTCGCAAGGGTACCTTATCGAGAACGGCCGCGTTGTTATGCACGGCACCGCCGAGGCTCTCAAATCTAACTCCGACATTCAGGAGTTCTATCTAGGCGGCGGAGAGACCGATTTTCACAACGTCAAGCACTACAGCCGACGCAAACGTTGGTTGAGTTGAGGTACTAATCAGAAGGTGTTCAGGGAGGAACAAATGAAGAAATTTGCGAAAGCGTTGGCTGTACTATCCATGTTCGGAGGAGCAGTGTTCGGCACTCAGGCGCTGTCTGAGCCATTCAAGATCGGCATCTGCTACGACCTCAGCAAAGCCTATACCTTTGCCACACCACAGGTGGCGCAAGCGGCACAGGATTTGGCCAAACTGGTCAATATGAAGGGCGGTATCGGTGGCGAACCGGTCGAAGTCATCGTGCGTGACCACGGGAACGAACCGCAGCGCGGGATCGAATGTTATTCCAAGCTCAGCCGCGAGGGCGTCTTTGTTTTCGATACCCTGTCTACACCGGTTTCCCTGGCCATCCTGCCGCGCGCGATGGAAGACGGGCGCATCCTGATGCAGTCGCTTGTCGGCCGCGGCGACGCCGTGGATGGAACTGTCTTTGACTGGGTCTATCCGGTCGGACCGACCTATTGGGGCCAGGCAGCCAATGATGTTGCCTACATAAAACAATTGCACGACGGCGACTTGTCGAACGTGAAGGTGGGCTTCATCTACTTCGATTATCCCTTCGGACAGGAGCCGATCGAGATCCTGGAAACCTTGTCCGAAAAAGAGGGTTTCGAGCTTGAGCTGTACCCCGTGCCGCTTCCGGGCAGCGACCAGGCCGGAGTGTGGTCCAAGGTGCGCCGCGACAAGCCCGATCATGTGATCGTCTGGATGTTGGGCGGTGCGCATGTGGTCGCGTCGAAGGAGATGCAGCGCAATCGCATTCCGATGGACAAGTACATCTCGGTCAACTGGTTGAACGAAGTCGATATCGCCAACATCGGTAAAGAGGCCGCCAAGGGTATCAAGCGCGGTACCAATGTCGTGGGCGGTCAGGATATTGCCCTGTATCAGGAAATCATGGCCGAGCTTTATGACAAGGGCGAGGGGGCCGGCCCGATCGAGAAGACGCAGGACGTTTTCTACAACACCGGTCTGGCCATGTATTCAATCATGTTCGAAGCCGCGCGCAGGGCGGCAGAACAGGAAGGCCTTCCGATAACCGCGGAGTCCTACAAAGCCGGACTGGAATCTCTTGAGGGATACGACGCGAACGGGCTGATGGCCCCCATTACGGTGACGGCCGAAGACCATGGCGGCGGCGGTAAGACCCGGATCGAGATGTGGGACGGGGAGACTTGGGTGCCGCAAACCGACTGGATCTCTGAGTATACGGACGTCGTGTGGGACGTGGTGAAAGAAAGTTCCTCAAAATACGAGCAGTGAATAACTAATAGCAGGAAGGGCGACGCTACGCGGGGCGGCAGCGGCGCTTACTGAACGGTGTCACCGCCCCAAACCAAACCAACGGGAGAGAGAAAACATGAAAGTCAAACAGCACATTAAGGCAGTGGTCTTTGCTACTGCGCTGGCAGCAAGCGCGACTGCGGCCGCAGCGCAGGACAAGGAGCCGATCCGTTTCGGTCTCTGCTTCGATCTCAGCAGGTCGTACACGTTCATTTCGCCGCAGGTAGCCCAGGCGGCACAGGACCTCGCGAGGTACACCAACGAGAACGGTGGGATCGAAGGGCATCCGGTGGAAATCATCGTGCGCGATCACGGCAACGAACCGCAGCGCGGCGTGGAATGCTATGAACAACTCAAGCGCGAAGGTGTATTCATTTTCAACATGCTCTCGACGCCGGTCACGAATGCGGTTCTGCCCCGTGCGATGAGAGATGGTAACATCCTGATGCAATCGTTCGTGGGTCGCGGTGACGCCGTGGATGGCGAGGTGTTCGAATGGGTGTTCCCGGTCGGCCCGACGTATTGGCAGCAGGCAGCGAACGACATCGCCTTCATCAAGGAGCAGATGGGCGGTGATCTGAGCGATGCGAAGATCGGGTTCATCTATCTGGATTACCCGTTCGGCCAGGAGCCAATCGAGATTCTTGAAACACTTTCCGAGAGGGAAGGGTTTGAGCTGGAACTGTATCCTGTGCCGCTTCCCGGGTCGGACCAGGCCGGCGCATGGAGCAGTATCCGGCGGGACCAGCCTGACTATGTAATCAGTTGGCTTCTGGCGGGTGGACATGTGGTCGCGTCGAAAGAGATGCGCCGCAACCGTTTTCCGATCGACCGCTATCTGTCGGTTAACTGGCTGAACGAAGTCGATATCGAGAACATCGGCGCGGAAGAGGCGAAAGGCCTGCTTCGCGGCACCAACGTGGCCGGCGGCCAGGAAGTCCCGCTCGTCAAGACGATGCTGGATACTTACTATGCCAATGGCGAAGGCAGCGGCCCCGAGAGCCTGGTGCACGATGTCTATTACAACACCGGTCTTGCGATCTATTCGGTCGGTTTCGAAGCCGCACGTATCGCGATCGAGGAGAACGGAGGGCCGCTGACGCCGGAGAGCATGAAAGCGGGCTATGAAGCGATCGAGAACTTCGACGGCAACGGTCTTATGGCGCCGGTCACGGTGACCGCGGAAGACCATGGCGGCGGTGGCAAGACCCGGGTCGAACAGTGGGATGGCGAGACCTGGGTTCCGCTTACCGACTGGAGCGCCGATTACCTCGATATCGTTTGGGAAGTGATCAAGGAAAGCTCCGAGTCGTTCTCAGTCGAATGAACACAAGCCTCCCCGCGGCACCCATACCGCGGGGATTTTTCGCACAAATACAGTCCATGAATAACGAAGTTAATGCTATGAGCCCCATTGACGTGAAGATCGAAGACGGAATTGCGACCGTCTGTATCAACCGGCCCGAACGCAAAAACGCACTTTCCGTGGCGGCTACGAACGGGCTGACTGACGCCTGGGAAAAAATCGCGGCGGACGATAGCGTTCGTGTGGCCATTCTGACCTCGGCCGATTGCGGTGTTTTCTGCGCTGGCCTGGACTTAAAGGAAGCCACGCAAATCGCGCGCGATGAAGGCGTCGATATCCTGTCGAAGATGCGTGATCCGTTTCACGAAACAATGCGTGCGTTCAAGAAGCCAATCATCGCGGCAATGACCGGGTCTTTGATGGCGGGCGGAATGATGCTGACCTTGAATTGCGATCTGCGGGTCGGTCTCAAGGGGACCAAGGTCGGTATTACCGAAGTAAAGATCGGTCGTGGCTCGCCCTGGGCATCGCCGGCATTGTCCATGCTGCCACAGCCCATCCTTATGGAGATCGTTCTGACCGGCGACCTGATGCCGATCGAGCGCCTGCACGAATACGGATTCACCAACTATATCGAAGACACTCCCGAAGCTGTCCGCGCACGGGCCTTCGACCTTGCCAAACGCATTGCCAGCGCGGCACCTCTTTCGGTGATTGCGGCCAAAGGCAGCGTTCGAGCAACCATGGACCTTGGCTGTGCGGGTGGCCTGAAAGAGGGTAAGCGCCTGCACGAGGTGGTTTATGCCAGCAACGACGCGATTGAAGGCCCCAAGGCCTTTGCTGAAAAACGAGCACCCGTCTGGGCCGGGACCTGATGGAGGCTTGAATGACTGAACTTATTCGTCTGGACAGGGAAGGCCCTGTCGGAATCCTGCGTTTTCTTCAGCCGACAAAGCGCAACCCTTACAGCATCGGGTTTGTCAAAGAACTGGTAACGCACCTAAGCGAAGCCGAACGGGACGATACGATCCGTGTCGTTGTTATGACCGGTGGCGATCATTTCAGCAGCGGCGGCGATCTTGTCGGGTTTCAGTCTGAGATCGCGAAAGGCGCAAGGGCGACATCGGAAATGGTGGACCGCGTGCACGATGGCGGACGCGCGGCCTATCTGTTTTGTAAACCCTTGATTTCCGCGGTATGCGGCGTGGCTTTTGGCGCGGGTCTAAGCCTGGCCTTGTCGGCGGATATCGTCGTTGCCGCCGAAGATGCCCGGCTGTGCGAAGTCTTTGCACGCGTCGGCGGCTGTCCCGACACCGGGTCGAGCTGGCTGCTTCAGCAGCGTGCCGGGGCCGGCGTGGCGCGGATGCTGGTGCTCACGGGCCGCGAGATCGACGGACGCACCGCCCGGGACCTGCGTGTCGTGGAGGAATGCGTACCGGCCGACCGGGTCGAACAACGGGCGCTGGAAATTGCCCGCGAGATCGCTCCACACCCGATGTTCGGCGTTCAGACCGCCAAGCGTGTCATGCGCTCCGCAGCCGAGTGCAGCTATCTCGAGGCGCTCGACATCGAGCGCGATGCCCAAAGCGTTTTGCTGTGCGCGCATGACTTTCCCGAGGCCATGAAAGCGTTTTCAGAAAAAAGAACTCCAGAATTCAAAGACCGTTAGCTCGGTTGAAACCTGACCGAAAAACTCAAGGAGACCGTGGATGAAGGTACTCGTGCCTGTGAAACGCCTGATCGACTACAACGTGAAGGTCCGCGTCAAGGCGGATGGCAGCGGTGTCGATCTCGCCAACGTTAAGATGTCGATGAACCCGTTCGACGAAATCGCCGTCGAAGAGGCGATCCGCCTGAAAGAAGCCGGCAAGGCCGAAGAGGTGGTCGCGGTATCCATCGGCATCAAGCAGGCGCAGGAAACCCTGCGCACCGCACTGGCCATGGGCGCCGACCGCGCCATCCTGGTCGTTGCAGCGGATGACGTACACCAGGATATCGAGCCGCTCGCCGTGGCCAAGATCCTTGCCAAGGTCGTGGAAGAAGAACAGCCCGGTCTGGTTCTCTGCGGCAAGCAGGCGATCGACAACGACATGAACGCCACCGGCCAGATGCTGTCGGCGCTCTTGGGCTGGTCGCAAGCAACCTTCGCTTCGGAAGTGGACATCGATGGCGACAGCGCCGTCGTCACCCGCGAGGTCGATGGCGGCCTGCAGACCATCAAGGTCAAGATGCCGACCGTCGTTTCCGTCGACCTGCGCCTGAACGAACCGCGCTATGCGTCGCTGCCCAACATCATGAAGGCCAAGAAAAAGCCGCTGGATGAAAAGACGGCCGCCGACTATGGCGTCGACGTCACCCCGCGCCTGACGGTGGTCAAGACGTCCGAGCCGGCAGAACGCGCCGCCGGTGAAATGGTTGGCTCGGTCGACGAGCTGGTTGCGAAACTCAAGGAAAAGGGGGCGGTGTGATGGCTGTTCTTCTTCTTGCCGAAGTCAACAATGGTGAACTGTCGATGGACGCGACCGCAAAGGCGGTCACCGCGTCCAAGGCCCTGGGCGACGTGACGGTTCTGTGCGCCGGCGCATCCGCCGCCGACGCCGCGAAAGAAGCCGCGACAATCGACGGCGTGGCCAAGGTACTGGTCGCGGAAGACCCCGCGCTGGGTCATCGCCTTGCGGAATCGACCGCCGACCTGATCGTGTCGCTGGCAGACGACTACGATCACATCGTGGCGCCCGCCACCACCGACGCCAAGAACGTGCTGCCCCGCGTGGCCGGGCTGCTGGACGTGATGATGCTGACCGACGTCTCGGGCGTGGTCGATGCCGATACGTTCGAGCGCCCGATCTATGCAGGTAACGCGATCCAGACGGTGAAATCGGGCGACGCGAAAAAGGTCGTGTCCTTCCGCACCGCCAGCTTCGACGCGGCCGGCACCGGTGGCTCCGCCGCCGTGGAAACCGTGGGCGGAGCCACCGCCTCGGGCCTGTCGGAATGGGTCGAAGACAAGGTCGCCGAAAGCGACCGGCCCGAACTGACCTCGGCCGGCGTGGTCGTGTCGGGTGGCCGTGGCGTCGGCTCGGAAGATGATTTCGCGCTGATCGAAAAACTGGCCGACAAGCTGGGCGCCGCCGTCGGCGCATCGCGCGCCGCCGTCGACTCGGGCTTTGCGCCGAACGACTGGCAGGTTGGTCAGACCGGCAAGGTGGTTGCGCCTGACCTCTATATTGCCGTCGGCATTTCGGGTGCGATCCAGCACCTTGCGGGCATGAAGGACAGCAAGATCATCGTCGCGATCAACAAGGACGAAGAGGCCCCGATCTTCCAGGTGGCCGATTATGGCCTCGTCGCCGACCTGTTCGAAGCCGTGCCCGAGCTGATCGAAAAGCTTTAAGGGCACACGGCACGACCGGTTAAAACGCATCAAAGGCCCGCCGAACCTCTGGCGGGCCTTTTGCATGGGCCGAATGGGCGGCGCGTGGATTGGATAAACCCGGATTCGTACGGTTTGAAGCCTTGTGACGCTCCGTCATAACAGCGCCGGTTCGTTGTCAAGAAATTTAACGCTTGTTAGATTTTTACTCAATGCAAGCATGACTCGTGACGTTGCCCCCTGATCCGGGCCGTTCAGGTATAGAATCCGTTCCTGTTTCTTTCTTGTGATTGGGTTGTGGTCAAGACCGGCTGAGCGGAGCCAATGCGGAGCTCAAGCGAAGCCGGTCGGGTGGAACTTAGCCTTTGGGCGAACTCGGTCGGCGTCTGCCCGTTCAGAGATGTGTGTGGTCTGTTGATGTTGTAGTCGATCCTCCATGTTTCGATGATCCGGCGCGCCTCGGCGAGATTGCCAAACAAGTTTTCATTCAGGCACTCGTCGCGGAGCCTGCCATTGAATGACTCGACGAATGCGTTCTGCATCGGTTTCCCAGGCGCGATGTAGTGCCAGCCAGCGCCGGTGTCCTGGCACCATCGAAGCACGGCATGCGATGTCATTTCCGTGCCGTTGTCGCTGACAATCAGGTCAGGTTGGCCGCGCCTCCGGATCAGCGCATCCAGTTCACGGGTCATGCGCCGACCGGACATAGAACGGTCCACAACCGTGGCCAGGGCTTCGCGGGTGCAGTCATCCACGATGCACAGAACGCGGAACCGCTGGCCGTCTGACAGAGCGTCAGACACGAAGTCCAATGACCAGCGCTGGTTCGCCCTGTCGGGCACCAGGATTGGCCTCCTCGTGCCCAGAGCACGCTTGCGACCGCCCCGTTTACGGACCGTTAACCGTTCTTCCCGGTAGAGCCGGAACAGCTTCTTGTGGTTCACCTCGACACCTTCCCGCTGCAGCAGGATATGAAGCCGCCGATACCCAAACCGGCGGCGCTCATTGGCCAGCTCGCGCAGCCGCATGCGCAGAGCCTCATCGCGGCCGTCCTCTTTCTCGTACTGGAAGACAGATCGGTGCAGGTTCGCCAACTGACACGCCCGACGCTCGCTGAGGCCGTGCCGGTCCATCACGTCCCGCACGGCCCGCCGCTTCACGTCAGGCGTCAGTAGTTTTTTGTCGCCAGATCCTTCAGCGCCGCGTTGTCGAGCATCGCCTCCGCCAACATCCGTTTCAGCCGGTTGTTCTCGTCCTCAAGAACCCTGAGCTTCTTGGCATCCGACACGTTCATTCCGCCGAATTTGGCTCTGTACTTGTAGAAGGTCGCGTCGCTGATCCCGTACTTCCGGCACACGTCCTGCGCCTTGGCCCCGGCCTCGTATTCCTTGATCATCCCAATGATCTGTTCGTCTGAAAATCTGCGTTTCATAGTCCATCCTTTGCTCGGACGGATTACTAGCACCTCAGTGGCCTGATTTCAGGGGGCAACGTCACTCGATAGGAACAATAAATGTCTCTGATCAAGAGTTCCCCCAGCTGGGTAGTGGATGAACACAAGATGTTCGCCGATAGTACACGCAGGCTTTTCGATACAGAGATGGCTCCGTACATTGAAAAATGGGCGGAGCAGGGAATTGTTGACCGCGACTTCTGGAAAACAGTCGGTCGACAGGGTGTCATGGGTGGCTCGATTGCCGAAGAATATGGCGGGTTCGGTGGCGGCATCGGGTTCGACGCGATTACCGTTTACGAGCAGGGGCGCACCGGTGATACGGGTTGGGGCTATGGCATCCAGTCCATCGTAATCCATTATCTCAACGCCTATGGCAGTGAAGAACAGAAGAGGAAGTGGTTGCCGAAATTGGTCAGCGGTGACCATGTGGCGGCCATTGCGATGACCGAGCCGGGAACGGGTTCTGACCTCCAGAACGTCCAAACCTATGCGGAAAAGGATGGCAACCACTACAAGATCAACGGATCGAAGATTTTCATCACCAACGGGCACACGGCGGATTTCGTTGTGATCGTGGCAAAGACCGACCGCAACGCCGGCGCCAAGGGCGTTTCGTTGATCGTTCTGGAAACCGAAGGCGCCGAGGGCTTTCGCCGGGGACGGAACCTGAAGAAACTGGGTATGAAAGGTTCGGATACGGCTGAGCTGTTCTTCGAGGATGTGCGCGTGCCCACGGCGAACCTGCTTGGGCCGGAAGAGGGGCAGGGGTTCTACCAGCTGATGAAGCAGCTGCCTTGGGAGCGGCTGATGATCGGCATTACCGCCCTCGGTTTTATTGATTTTGCGATCGATGAAACGGTGAAATATGTTCAGGACCGCAAGGCATTTGGAAGCCGGATCATGGACTTCCAGAATACACGCTTCAAACTGGCGGAATGCAAAACCAAGGCCGAATTGCTACGTTCCTTCGTAAATGACGGGCTCGCGCGTCTTGAAGCGGGCGAACTTGATGCGGCCACGGCTTCGATGGCGAAATGGTGGGGCAGCCAGACGCAGAACGAGGTCATGCATGAATGCCTGCAACTGCACGGCGGTTACGGTTTCATGATGGAATACCCTATCGCGCGACTTTATGCCGACAGCAGGGTCCAGATGATCTATGGCGGCACCAACGAGATCATGAAGGAACTGATCGCACGCTCGATGGACGTTTGATCCGTCCGGTGCCGGGTGGGGCTATTCCCTGCCCGGCCCCAGAATTTCGTCGCTGTGTTCCCCAAGTCGCGGGGCCGGGCGATGATCATGTCGCGCAGGGGTCGCCGAAAAGCGAACCGGCGGGCGTGTCGTCCAGATCGCACCTTCGGTCGGGTGATCAATCCGTTGAAAGAACCCGGTTGCGGCAAGATGGGGATCGTTCGGCAAATCTGACAGGTTGCGCACTGGCATGGCGGGTATGTCGGCCTGCTCCATAAGGTCAAGCCACTCATCTGTGGTCCGGGTCAGCGCAATCTGCGCCACCATATCGTATACTGCGCCGATGTTGCGGCTACGGGTGTCCATGTCCGTGACCCAGACATGGTCGATCATGTCATTGCGCCCAACCGTCTTGAAGAACCGCGCCCATTGGGCGTTGGTATAGGGCAGGATCGTGATGAACCCGTCCGCCGTCTGGAGCGGGCGGCGGTGCGGCACCAGCATGCGGGCATATCCGAAATTCCTCGGTACCTCGTCGAATGTCGCGCCGTCCATGTGCTCGGCCAGCAGAAACGCCGTCAGCGTTTCGAACATCGGCACCTCTACATGTTGTGCCTGGCCCGTGCGTTCCCGATGAAACAGGGCTGCCATGACGGCATAAGCCGTGGTAACGCCGCCAAGCTTGTCGGCAAGAATGGTCGGGGAATAATCGGGTTTTGCCTCTGGATCGCGAAGGGTGGGCAGGCTGGCCAAACCCGAAACCGCCTGGACGATGTCATCAAAGGCCGGTTTCGAAGCGTATGGCCCGTCCTGACCGTATCCGGTTGCAAAAACCGTGATCAGGCTCGGATTCTCGGTCCTTAAGGTTTCTGGATCCAAAGACAATCTGGCAAGCGCCGCGGGCCTGATGCTTGAAATCATAACATCGGCATCGACGAGCAACTTGCGCAGACGGTCGCGATCGGCTTGCGTCTTAAGATCGAGTACGACGCTGAGCTTGTTGCGGTTGGCCCCTAGAAACGCGGCGCCCATCAACCTGTGCCGCGATGGCTGAACCTGGCGCAGAAGATCGCCCTCGGGCGCTTCCACCTTGATCACATCCGCTCCCAGATCGCCCAGCATCTGCGTGGCCAGAGGACCGAAGATGATCGACGTCAGGTCGATGATCCTGACGCCTTGCAGGATTGCGGTGTTCGTCGAGGTGGCCATATGGGTTGATTTCCTGTTCTAGGAACGAGAACCGAATTCCGCGCGAATGGCCGCTCCATCGGCATCCAATGCGGGGGAAGGTCCAATCGCGGCTTCGGTGCTGCCACGTCGTATCGGGGGCATTGCGATGCTGACAGGTCCCGAGGGCGTTCCGATGGTCGCCCGATCAAGTTGCGGGTGATCCGACAGCGAGGCAACGTCGTTCACCGCCGCCGATGCAATGCCCGCGCCATCAAGCAGCTTCAACAATTCGGCACGTTCGTGCGCGCCGAACACGGTCTTGATAAGCTCTTCGAGTTCCGATTTGTGCGCGATCCTGGCTGCGTTGTCATGGAATCGCGGATCATCGGCCAGGGCCGGGTCGCCGAGAACCTGAACGCAGAACCGGTTCCATTCGCGGCTGTTCTGAACCGAGATGACGACCTGTTCACCGCCCTGGCAGTGGAATGCGCCGTAGGGGCATATGACAGAGTGGCCAAGCCCGGTTCTGGGCGTGGGCTGATTGGCATAGTCGTGAAAAAGGAGCGGAACCGCCATCCAGTCCGCCATGACGTCGAACATGGCGACCGAGATGCCGCTGCCCTTGCCGGTTCGATCACGCCCGATCAGCGCTTCGCAGATCCCGGCATGGGCTGTCATGCCGGTGGCGATATCGCAGACCGACACGCCGACCCGCCCCGGTCCATCCGGCGTGCCGGTCACCGATGCCAGGCCGCTTTCGCATTGCACCAGAAGGTCATAGGCCTTGGCGTTGCGCATCGGGCCGTCTTCGCCATATCCGGTGATGTCGCAGGTCACCAGGCGCGGGAACCGTTCTCGCAGACTGGCGGAATCTAGCCCGAGCTTGGCCAGCGCGCCGGGCAGCAGGTTCTGAATAAACACATCCGCGTTTTCCAGCATCCGGAGCAGGATGTCCCGGTCCTCGTCCGCTTTAATGTCCAGGGCGACCGATTCTTTTCCGCGGTTCAGCCATGTGAAATAGGCGCTTTCGCCCTTTGCGGCGGTATCGTAGGCGCGGGCGAAATCGCCCGTACCCTTGCGTTCGATCTTGATCACGCGCGCACCGGCATCGGCCAGCCGCGAGGAGCAGAAAGGCGCGGCGACTGCCTGTTCCAGCGCAACGACGAGTTTGCCGGAAAGGGGGGCTAGGTCTGAACCTGACATGAGTTTCTCTCATTAGATCCTGAAAGGTTGACTAAATCTAACAATTGTTAGAAACATAATCAATACGGTTAGACAAAGACTGGGTCGCTTGGAGGAGAACACCTATGCAGGATGCCAACGGACCAGACCAGCTTTTCCAACGCGCGCTGGCAGAGGGAGAGATCCTGTTGCCCAAGTGCGACGACTGCGGGGCATTTCACTTTTTCCCGAGAGTCCTGTGTCCACATTGTCATGGCGCCGCGATTTCGTGGAAGCAGGCTGGCGGCAAGGGACGGGTCCACACCACAACAGTTGTGCGCCGAAAGCCCGAACGGGGCGGCGACTACAACGTATGCGTCGTCGAGCTGGATGAGGGTGTCCGGATGATGAGCCGGGTCGAGGGCATTGCTCCGGGTGAGGTCGCCATCGACATGCCCGTAACCGCCTTCGTGGGCGAGGCCGAGGGTGTTCCGGCCGTGCTTTTCAAGCCGTCGGAGGGATAAGCCATGACCACTGAACTTCGGGGGAAATCCGCCATCGTGGGAACCGGTCATGCCGGTTTTGGAGAGGCCCATGGCCTGACGGCCTATGATGTCATGGCGCAATCCGCACTTGCAGCGCTTGGCGATGCCGGGCTGAAACTGTCCGACGTGGACGGGCTGTTCTGCACCATGATGGAAGACAGCATGCCGGCGCTTATGGCGGCTGAATACCTGGGCATTCAGCCCCGGTTCATTGATGGTACGATGTCAGGCGGTTCGTCCTTTGTAAACTACCTGACGTCCGCGACCATGGCCCTTGATGCCGGTCTGTGTGATGTCGCTCTTATCGTCTATGGCTCCAACCAGCGCACCGCGTCGGGCAGACTGGTGACAGCCTCGCGCCCGCCGGCCTACGAGGCGCCGTATAATCCGCGCTATCCGATCTCGGCCTATGCGATGGCCGCAGCCCGGCACATGCATGAATACGGCACCACCCGCGAACAGCTGGCCGACGTGGCCGTTGCTGCGCGGGCATGGGCACAACACAACCCCGAAGCGTTCGAGCGCGGCCCGCTGACCCGCGCGGACGTTCTGGGTGCGCGCATGGTGGGCGATCCGTTGACCGTGCGCGATTGTTGTCTTGTCACCGACGGCGGCGGCGCGATTGTGCTGGTGCGCGCGAACCGCGCTCGGGATTTCCCGAAGGAGCCTGTCTATGTGCTGGGCAGTGCTGCGGAAAGCTCGCACCGGCAGATTTCGCAAATGAAGGATTTCACGGTGACCGCGGCCTGCGCCTCGGGCACGCGCGCTTTTGCGGCGGCCGGCGTGACCCCTGCGGACATCCAGGCGGTCGAGCTTTATGATGCCTTCACCATCAATACCATCCTGTTTCTTGAAGATCTGGGGTTCTGCGCCAAGGGCGAGGGAGGGGCCTTTGTCGAAGGCGGGCGCATCGCGCCTGGCGGCGTCTTGCCGGTGAACACGAATGGCGGCGGCCTGTCCTGCGTGCACCCCGGGATGTACGGAATCTTCACAGTAATCGAGGCAGCGCGTCAGATCCGTGGTGACGCGCCGGGCATTCAGTTGAAGGATATCGACCTGGCGCTGGCACATGGCAACGGTGGTGTGCTGTCCAGCCAGGTCACGGCGATACTTGGGTCGCAAAACACGCTCTGACGGCAATAAAGGGAGGAAAGCAAATGCCATTGGATTTTGATGCACTGTCGAACTGGGACTTTGAGGAAATCGAACAGACGCTGACTGAGCGGGATACCATCCTGTATGCACTCGGCCTTGGGTTCGGCGAGGATCCGACCGACAAGAAGGAGTTGGCCTATGTCTATGAAGACGGGCTGAAGGCAGTTCCCTCGATGGCGGTCATTTTGGGCTATCCCGGCTTCTGGCTGCGCGACCCCAAGACCGGCGTAAACTGGCAAAAAGTGCTGCACGGAGAACAGTGGCTCGACATCTACAAACCGCTGCCGACACATGGCCGGATTGTCGGCCGCAGCAAGATCGACTTCATCGCCGACAAGGGCGAGGGCAAGGGAGCCGTCATTTACCAAAGCCGCGACATTGTCGACGCGGACAGCGGTGAAAAACTGGCGCGCGTGGCGATGTCGGCTTTCTGTCGCGGTGATGGGGGGTTTGGCGGTGAAAACCAGGCGGGTCCGGCACCCGCAGTGCTGCCTGATCGGGCGCCTGATCATGTATGTGATATCGATACCCTGCCGCGCCAAGCCCTTATTTATCGTCTCAGCGGTGATTTCAATCCGCTTCATGCTGACCCGGATGTGGCCCGTTCTGTCGGGTTCGACCGCCCGATCCTGCATGGTCTGGCGACCTATGGGCTGGCGGCCCGGGCGATTCTAAAGACGTTGCTTGACTATGATTCTGCCCGGCTTGTCGGTCTGGATGTTCGGTTCTCGGCTCCGGTCTATCCCGGCGAAACCGTGCGGTTCGAAATATGGGAAGAGGACGGTGAGGCCCGGTTTCGAGCATCTATTCCGGCACGCGACGTGGTTGTTCTGAACAACGGCGCGGCGCGCTTCGTCTGAGGCAGTGAAGATGCCTCAACCGCTCAAGGATATTCTGGTGCTGGATTTCAGCACACTTCTTCCCGGTCCGATGGCGACGCTCATGCTGTCCGAGGCCGGCGCCGAAGTGATCAAGTTCGAGCGTCCCGGAGTCGGCGAGGACGCGCGCCAAACCGAGCCCATGATCGACGGAGAGAGCATCGGATTTGCTGTGTTGAACCACGGCAAGCGATCGGTTGCCATCGACCTCAAGTCAGGGGGCGCAGTGGAACTTCTGCGCCCCTTGATCGAGAAGGCCGATGTTCTGGTAGAGCAGTTCCGTCCCGGCGTGATGGACCGGCTCGGGCTTGGTTATGAAGCTGTGCGCGAGATCAATCCCGGTCTCATCTATTGTTCGATCACCGGCTATGGCCAGACCGGACCAAAGGCCAGCTCCGCCGGCCACGACCTCAACTACGTCGGTGATGCGGGTATCCTGTCGCTCAGTCGCGGACCGGATGACCAGCCAACGACACCGTTCGGGCTGGTCGCCGATATCGGGGGCGGAACATATCCGGCGGTGATGAATATCCTGCTGGCCCTGATAGCGCGGCAGGCAAGCGGGCAAGGGACGCATCTGGATATCGCAATGGCCGAGGGGGCGTTCGCCTTTGCCTATTGGGCCCATGCCGAAGGTGTGATCGCCGGACAGAGTATTAAAAGCGGCGGCAGCCGCCTGACGGGTGGCCTGGCCCGTTATCGGCTTTATACGGCTGCGGACGGACGTCAGATCGCCGTCGGCGCGTTGGAAGAAAAGTTCTGGCAGTCGTTCTGCGATGTCATTGGTTTGCCGGTGGCCCTTCGCGATGACTGGTCCGATCCAAATGCCTGTGCCGCGGAGGTTGCACGTCTTCTGAGGGAACACCCCTCGACCCATTGGGAGCCTCTGCTGGCTGCGGCCGATTGCTGCTGTTCGGTCGTGAAAACGCCCGCCGAGGCGGCGCGCGACCCGCATTTCAAAGCGCGTGACGTGTTCGGACGGGCCGTAAAAATCTCCGACCGGAACGCGCCCGCTTTGCCGCTGCCAATTGCGTCGGAGTTCCGTTCTTCGGGAAATTCGTTTGGAGTTGCAGCCACTCTGGGCGAAGACAATGCGCGTTATGGCGTGGACCAACCGAAGACAGAGTAAATCCCGTTGACGGGCAGGATTTGAATCGGTAATCTAACAAGTGTTAGAAAAATGGAGAAGCCAATGGACAAGTCCCACGATGACCTGCCGGCTGAAGCCGAGCGATATGTCATGCCATCGCGCTTTGTGGAAAGCGATAGCCTGGAAGTGCAGGATTTCGTGACATCGGCTTTGCGGGGTCTTCCCGCGGACGCAACCCATCGAGACAAGGCGATTCGGCTGTTCGAATCGGTGCGCGACGATATTCGCTATGATCCCTATTGTTTCGCGCTGGATGAGGACTCTTACCGTGCCAGCCGTATCGCTGGGGCGGAAGCGGCGTTTTGCGTTCCCAAGGCAATTCTGCTGGCGGCTTGTCTGCGTGCTGTGGGTATCCCCGCCGCTCTGGGGTTCGCGGATGTGCGCAACCACCTGAATACACCCAAGTTGCAGGAATTGATGGAGACCGATCTCTTTATCTACCACGGCTATGTTCAGCTGTGGTTGGGGAATGAGGCCTACAAGGTGACACCTGCATTCAACATGGAACTGTGTGAAAGATTCGGGGTCAAACCCCTAGTCTTCGACGGCTATAATGACGCGCTCTTTCATGAGTTCGACGAACAGAATCACCGACACATGGAATATGTGAACGACCGTGGTCTCTATTTCGACGCGCCGATGGGTGAGTTCCTGGTGGCGTTCAAGGAAACCTATCCGAAGCTGGAAGAATTCAACCGCATCCGGATATCCAAGGATGCGAGCGGATACGATGACGGTTTCGCAAAGGAGGGTGCCTCTTGAGGTATCTGGAAGACTTCTCGCCGGGCCAAGTCTATCGCTTTCGCAGCGCTCCGATGAGCGCGGATTCGATAAAGGCCTTTGCCAAGGAGTGGGATCCGCAGCGACTGCACACCGATGAAGACTATGCAACCGCCATACATGGCAGCCTGATCGCCTCGGGCTTTCAGACCATGCTTGAGGTGTTCAAGCCGGTCATGACCGAGATGATGGTCGATGTTGCCAATATCGGCGGCATGGGCTTTGACAATTTGCGCTGGCTGCGGCCTGTGCACCCGAACGAACCCCTTGATGTCGAACTGACGGTCAACTCGGTCACACCGTCAAAAAGCAAGCCCGACAGAGGTGTTTTGCACTATACGCTCAGCGCCAAAAACCCCGAGGGCGAGGTCGTTTTTTCGACCGACACCCCCGTGATGATCCAGCGAAAACAAAATGACACAAACTGATATCCTTTCCAGCGAACAAGACGACCTTCGCCTTTTGCGCGAGAGCGTGCGCACGTTGTTTGAACGGGCGGGCGGAAGTGACAGGGCCCGACAACTCCGTGATGCCGGGGGCGGTTTCGATCCGGAGATGGTCCGGGAACTGGCCGAGGCCGGTGTTTTCGGCGTGGCGGTGCCCGAAGATCAGGGCGGGCTTGGCATGGGCCTCGCCGTCGGCGGCATCATCGCCGAAGAGGTCGGTCGCGTGATTGCCCCGGAACCAGTCGTTTTGACGATCGGTCTGAGCCTCGGCCTTCTGCGCCGCCTTTGTCCGGATCATCCGAAGATGGCACAGCTCATCGGCGGCGAAATTTCTCTGGCGGTTGCCTGGCAGGAACGCGGTCCGGGCGGGGCGCCCGCCGATGCGACCTGCCGATACGCGGACGGTAAGCTGACCGGTGGCAAGGCCTGGGTCGTCGGTGCGACCGGATCGCAAGGGTTCCTCGTCGTGGCCGAACAAGATGAGGGGCCGGTTCTGGTCTTGGCCGAGGCGGACGCGGACGGCCTTGTTATTGACAAGCGGACGCAGGCCGACGGCAGCTCCTCGGGCGAGCTTTCTTTTTCGGGAACGCCAGCTGCGGAACTTGCCCGCGGCGATGCGGTTCAAGCCGCGCTTGAGGAGGCTGTCGTCGATACCACGGCGCTTGCCGCAGCCGAGCTTGTCGGCCTGAGCGGTCGCGCCTTCGAGATCACGCTCGACTACATCAAGACGCGCGAGCAGTTCGACAAGCCGATCGGATCATTCCAGGTCATCCAGCACCGCGCCGTCGACCTTAACGTGATGTGCGAGGTCGCGCAGGCCGGAGTGCGGGCGGCGCTTGTGCAGATGGACAGCGAAACCGATCCGAAGGTTCGGACCCCTATTGCCAGCCGGGCCAAGGCGCGCGCGGTCACGGCCGCCAAGAAAATCACCCGCGACGCGATCCAGTTGCATGGCGCAGTCGGATACACGGATGAGTTCGATATCGGGCTCTACCTGAACCGGGCGTTGGTGCTGTCGGCCTGGTTGGGCGACGATACCTATCACAGGCGGATTTGGTTCGAGGCACGCGAAGCAGAGGGGGCAGCACAATGACCGACTGGAATGCAATGAGCGATGCGGAATTCCGCAAAGAAGTGCGCCAGTTCTTCGAAGCGGAATATCCCGAGGAGCTACGTCATCTGCCGCATCGCCCGAAGTTCGCCGAGATCGAACATTGGCACCGCAAGCTTCACGCCAAGGGCTGGGTCGCACCAGCCTGGCCCGCTGAATTCGGCGGTATGGGCCTGAACGCTGCCAAGCTGCTGATCTTTTATGAAGAGCAGCAGCGCTGGGGCGTCAATCGCGGCCGCGACATGGGCGTGCAGATGGTCGGGCCCCTGATCATCAAATTCGGCACCCGGGAACAGAAAGATTACTGGCTGCCGCGTATCCTGAGTTGCGAAGACATCTGGTGCCAGGGATACTCGGAACCCGGCGCCGGGTCCGATCTGGCGAACCTGCGAACACGCGCAGAGATTGACGGGGACGACTTTGTCATCAACGGACAGAAGATCTGGACCACGATGGCGCATGACGCTACGCATATTTTCATGCTTGTGCGCACCGATCCGGATGCGCCCAAGAAACAACAGGGCATCAGTTTCCTGCTCGCTCCGATGGATCAGCCCGGAGTCGATGTGCGCACGATCACGACCCTGTCGGGCGAGACCGAGTTTTGCGAGGTCTTCTTTGACGATGCCCGGACGCCCCGCGAGAACCTTGTCGGCGAGCTGAACAAGGGCTGGACGATGGCGAAGGCGCTCCTGAGCTTCGAGCGCATTTTCATCGGCTCTCCAAGTCTGGCCCAGAACGCTCTGGGACAGCTTGAGAGCTTTGCCCGTGGCCGTGGCGCGTTTGACGATCCGGTGTTCCGCGATCGTTTTGCCCAGGCCGCGCTCGATGTCGAAGACCACGCCGCGCTTTACACTCGTTTCGCCGACCAGCTCAAGCGGGGCGAAACGCTGGGCGCAGATGTCTCGATGCTCAAGATCTGGGTGACCGAGTGCTTTCAGCGCATTACCGAGCTGATGATCGAAGCGGCCGGCCCCGATGGCGGCTCCATCGGGCCGCTTCAGGTCGGCAACGTAAGTGTCGATGTTCTGGCGAGTTTCTACAAGGCCAGACCTACCACGATCTACGGTGGATCGAACGAAATCCAAAGAAACATCTTGTCCAAGGCCGTCCTGGGACTGCCTGGCTGAATCACTACCCCACGGAGGAAATAGAACCATGTCGGAGCGTTATGCGAAGTACGACAAACTGAAATTTGACTACCCGGCGGATCGCGTGTTGCGCATCACGTTCGACCGGCCCGAGAGCTTCAACTCGGTCGATGCCGAAACCCACACCCAGATGACGGACATGTGGGTCGATATCGACCGCGACCCGGACATCAACTCGGTCATCGTGACCGGTGCGGGCAAGGCGTTTTCCGCCGGTGGTGATTTCAGCCTGATTGAGAAGATGATCGGCGACTCGCACGAGATCATGAAGACGTGGAAAGAGGCCAAGGATCTCGTCTACAACATCATCAACTGCAACAAGCCGATCATTTCCGCGATCAATGGCCCTGCGGCAGGCGCGGGCCTTGTGGTTGCCATCCTGGCCGACATCTCAATCGCCGGAAAACGGGCAAAGATTGTCGATGGTCATCCGCGTCTGGGCGTTGCCGCTGGCGATGTCGCGGCGATCATCTGGCCGCTGCTGACCTCGATGGCCAAGGCGAAATACTATCTGATGACCTGCAAGCCGGTGTCGGGCGAAGAGGCCGAGCGCATCGGTCTGGTGTCAATGTGCGTCGAGGATGACGAGCTTCAGCAGATCGCTTTGGACACGGCTGTCGAACTGGCCAACGGCTCGCAAAGCGCGATCCGCTGGACCAAGTATTCGCTGAACAACTGGCTGCGCCAGGCCGGGCCGATCTTTGATGCGTCGACTGCGCTGGAGATGCTTGGTTTCATGAGCGAGGACGTCAAGGAAGGTGTGTTGTCGCACCGCGAGAAGCGCGCGCCAAACTTCCGCAAGGACTGCCCGCTCTAACGCCTGATTGGACGAGGAGGCATGGAAATGTCTGAAGATATCTACCGAGATATAGCGCAAGCCTATGCCGCTGCGGCCGAAAAAGCTCCTGGCCTGAAATCGCGATTTGCGGCTGCCGGATTCGATCCGGCAGCCGTCACATCGGTGGCGGACCTCTCGCGTCTTCCAGTGATGAAGAAGGAAGAGCTTCTGAAGATCCAGCGCGAGAACCCGCCCTTTGGCGGGTTTCTGGCGTCTGATCTGAAGGATGTCGGGCGGATCTACGTGTCCCCTGGCCCGATTTTCGAACCGGCCCTTTCGGGCGCGGGCGGTCACGGTCTGGACCTGCTGTTCAAGGCGGCAGGCGTGGGGCCGGGGGATATCATCCTGAACACCTGGATGTATCATCTGGTGCCCGCGGGGCTTTTGTTCGACGAAGCCGCACAGGCCGCAGGCGCCACGGTAATCCCCGGCGGCGTCGGTAATACCGAGCTTCAGGCACAGATCATCTTCGAAACCGGCGTGACTTCGATCTGCGCCTCGACCGCGTTTTTCCTGACGCTGGCGGACAAGGTGATCGAAACCTATGGGCGCGACGCCTGGAAGATGAAAACAGCCTTCCTCGGCGGAGAGATGGGCGACTGGATGGCCAAGCGCCGCCGCATCGAGGAAGATTATGGCGTGTCGACCTGGGCTGCCTATGCCACCGCGGATCTGGGCCTTGTCGCCTATGAGGATGGTGGCGAAGGCTACATGGTTCATCCCGACCGCGTGGTGCAGATCTGCGATCCGGTCAGTGGCGAACAGGTCGCTCACGGGGAACCGGGCGAGGTTGTTGTGACCGCGCGCGATGCCACTTGGCCGATGATCCGGTTCGGCACCGGCGACAGCGCCTTTGCGCTGGAAAGCAACGCGGATGGCACTGTCAGCCGGATTTCAGCATTGCAGGGCCGGGTCGGGGCAGCGGTCAAAGTGCGCGAGATTTTCGTTTATCCGCGTGTGGTTGAAGAAGTTGTCATCGGCACGCCGGGCGCAAAGGCCGCGCAGGCCGTGGTAACGCGCGAGAACGATCGCGACATGATCCGCCTCTCGCTTGTGCTGGAAGACGGTGCCGATACTTCTGCTGCGGAAGCCGCCGCCGCCGATACCTTCAAACTGCATACACGAATTCGCGCCGACGAGGTGAGCATCGTTGCGGAACTACCCGAAAATGCAGAACTGATCGTCAATCAAAAGGACGTCTGAGATCGCGTCTCGATCTTCGGCGACAACCGCTTCGTCAGGAACAGAGCGCATCTTTGGCGGCCTGGTATTCCCGGTCGAGACGGTCGACGTAGTCCGCCGTGGTCATCACCTCTTTCACCGCTCCGATCCCCTGACCGCTGCCCCAGATGTCACGCCAGGCCTTGGGGCGAATGTCGCCGGTGGCCAGATTGAGTTTGTTGCCGATCCCGGCCAGGTTGTCAGGATCGAGACCGACCGCCCGCACCGACGGTTTCAGATAGTTGGCATTCACGCCGCTGAAATAGTCGGTATAGACAATATCATCGGCTCCGCCCTGGACGATCATTTGCTTGTACTCCTCCGACGCGACCGCCTCGGTCATGGCAATGAAGGGGGATCCGATATACCCAAAATCCGCGCCCATGGCCTGCGCTGCCAGAATTGAGCGCCCGGTCGCGATGGACCCGGACAGGGCAAGCGGACCATCGAACCATTCCCGGATTTCCTGAACCAGTGCAAAGGGTGACAAGGCCCCGGCGTGGCCGCCAGCGCCGGCGCAGACCGCGATCAGTCCGTCGGCACCCTTGTCGATCGCTTTCTTGGCGTATTTGTTGTTGATTACATCGTGCAGTACAGTACCGCCGCACTCATCTGCCGCTTGGTTGACGTCTTCCCGTGCGCCCATTGATGTGATCCAGACAGGCACTTTCCAGCGCGCACATATTTCGACGTCCCGCTCAATCCGATCATTCGATCGATGGACGATCTGGTTGACCGCGAATGGCGCGGCGGGCCGATCGGGATTGGCCTGATTGTGCGCGTCAAGCCCTTCGGTGATGCGCTTGAGCCAGGCTTCGAGCAGCGGCGGTTCTCCTTCGGACTCGCGTGCGTTCAGCGCCGGAAAGCTGCCGATGACACCGGCTTTGCACTGGGCGATGACAAGATCCGGTCCGGACACCAGGAACATGGGCGAGCAGATCATGGGCAGTCGCAAGCGGCCGAGAGGGGTGTCGGAGTACATTGTCTATTTCTTTTTTGCTGTTTCAACAGAGGATGCCAGGACCCGTAGCCTCGACGGGCGCGCACGGGAAGGGAAATCGAAACAAACGTGCCAGCAGACCGCAAGGAAATATACAGAACGGGTGAATTTTGCACATGTCTGATTTTCGGACCCGGACTATAGACCGTCGATCAATGCCACTCCTATCGTGTTCCATGCTAGCGAATTCCTGGGAGGAAGAAGTGGTGCCATTGCCGTACAGCCGCTCGGAGCGCGTTGGTCGGATGACCTTCGATTTTCCCGAGAAGTAGAATGCCCTTGATCAAGACGCACGCAAAGAGATGGAACGCATCGCCACGCCGGTGCGCGACGATGACCGCGTGCGCGAGCTGTTGATCACGGGTGCCGGGGGCGCGTTTTGCACCGGAGGTGACAGTATCCGCGGCATCGCGGGCGGGCGCGAGAACCCCGCAGCGATGATGCCCAATTCCAGCAAACAGAGCGTGACGCTCGATCTGGGGTCCAAGGACGGGCGCACCGCTCTGCTGGCGCTGGCAGATACGGCCGATGTTCTAATCGAGAGTTTCCGTCCCGGTACGAAGGAGAAACTGGGACGGGGGTGGGAAACACTCTGTGCCCGCGCCAAGATTTTCGCGGCCCTGAGCGGCGCAAATGTGCCGGACGCCCCGGTGCGCACGCTCGCTGAAGTGGTGTCGGACGAAGACATGCGCGCCCGCAGTATGATCCATGACCTTCCGCATCCTGACCCCACTGAAACAGGACATGCCCGGAGCGATGTCGAGCCTGGTGATCGACATGGGCGCCAGCTATCTGACGCTGGTGATCGGCACGGAACTCATCTTTTGCCGGTTGGGAATGATCCTTGACCCGTTGGGGATCCTGCTGCTGACGCTCCTTATCCTTCTGCCCATCTACGAGGCGAACCATATCAGCCTGATCTGGCTTGGTGTACTCACAACCAAGCTTGTCGAGATGGCCCTGATAACCCCACCGGTGGGGCTGAATGTCTTCGTAGTCAAGAGCATCGTCAGAGTTCCGGCCCCGATTTCAGTGATTTTCAAAGGTGTTCTGTGGTTCCTGGCCGCGAATGTGGCGGTGTTGATCATCATGGTCGCCTTTCCCGAACTGATCATATTCCTGCCGGCGCTCGGCGACTGATTTGGCCATTCCGGCCGTGACGAACCCCGTGCGAAAGCGGATTTTTGAAAAAGAAGAGGAGACCACATGAAACTGACCAATGCGTTTGCCGCGCTGGCGGCGATGGCCGTTCTAGCGGCGACACCGGCCCTGGCCGAGAAGCGGGTGACGATATCCAACTGGACCTCACCCAATCACGCGACATCGCGTGGCCATGCCGCTTTTGCCGAAATGACCAAATCTGAATTTCCGGATGCCTGCGACTTCAAGCTGTTTACTGGCGGTGCCTTGCTTGGCCCCAAGCCAACACTGTCCGGGTTGCGCGACGGTGTCGCCGATGTCGGTCTGCTGGCGTTGACCTATTTCCGGTAGGAAATGCCCTATGCGCAGCTCGTCGCCGATCTCGCTCTTCTGGGCGAGGAACACTATGCCATGGTCGGCGCGACCAGCGAATTCGCCATGCTGCACTGTCAGCCATGCAAGGACGAGTTCGCGAAGAAGGGCATGGTGGCTCTCAGCGGGATCAGCACGGCACCCTACGTATTGCTGACCACCAAGCCGATCATCGACATTGCAGACATGCAAGGCGTAAAGCTGCGCATTGGCGGGTCGGTCTGGGACCGCTGGGCGGTGCGCCTTGGGGCTGAACCGGTGAACGTACCCTCGAGCGAGATGTAGGATGCGATGAGTCATAGTGTCGTCACCGCCGCGGTGCAGCCGATCGGGGCGTTGAAAGGACACAGCCTGATCGAAGTTGCCAAGCATATGATGGAACTGCCGCTGGGTACCTATCATTCCGGTTCGATCTTTGCTGCCGGCCCGAAATTCTGGTCCTCTCTTTCGCCGGAACAATGCGCGCAAATCATTAAGAACGTGCCCGAGGCCGTTGCACAGACCGAGGTGTAGTACGAAACCGACGATCTCGACGTGCTGAAAGAGGCGGGCGGGCTTGGCCTGCAGGTACACCAGCCGCCGCCTGAGTTTCTTCAGGATCTCATTGATTTCCGCTCTGCAGATCTTGACGAAATCTCGCGCATTTCACGCGAGGAACGCCGCATCGAAAACCCAGACGCAATGATCGTGCAATACCGCGAACTAATCGAGAAATGGCATGCTCTGGTCAAGCCGCTGCAACCCATCCGGGACAATCAGCAGCCCTATGCCGATCTCTTGCGTCAGGTGATCTACTCCAGGATCGACCTGACAACCTACCAGAACTGAGCAGTCTTAGTCCGAATGCAATCCTGCCCCTCGCAAAAGGGACCGCCTCGTTCATTCTGTTGTCTGATCAAAGGGTGGCTTCGGTGCCCAGGATATTCGTCACCTGGCTGGACAGAACACCGCCATTGCCATGGGCCAGGGCCAGTTCGGCGCCGTCGATTTGACGATCGCCAGCGTCACCGCGCAGCTGCCGCACCGCCTCAATCAGCGTGAAGATGCCGTACATACCGGGATGCACGCAAGACAGACCGCCACCATTGGTATTGACTGGCAGGTGGCCGCCAGGCGCGATGCCGCCGTTCGCCACAAACGGACCGCCTTCGCCTTTATTGCAGAAGCCCAGATCTTCAAGAAAGAGGATCACATTGATGGTGAACGCGTCATAGAGCTGGACCACGTCGATGTCCGCGGGTTTGACACCCGCCATGCCCATGGCTGTTCGCCCTGATTGCGCCGCGCCGGTCACGGTCAGGTCCTCCATTTCGGAGATGTCGCGGTGCGTCGTACCCTCGCCGCCGCCCAGCAGATACACCGGGGGCTTGGGGTGATCCTTGGCCGTCTCGGCCCGCCGCATAACTATCGCGCCACCGCCATCGGTCACAAGGCAGCAGTCGCGCACCCGCAGAGGGTCCGAAACCGGCCGCGAGGCGATCACATCCTCGCGCGTCAGAGGATCGCGCATGAAAGCGTCGGGGTTCTTTTGTGCCCAGGCGCGGGCCGCCACCGCCACGTCGGCCAGCTGTTCGCGTGTTGTGCCGAATTGCGTCATGTGACGGTCTGCGGCCAGCGCATAGGACGACAGCGGGAACAACGGTCGGTAGGGGGCCTCGTAGGTCGGCAGGCCAAGCGCAGTCATCAGCTTGCCCGAGGCGGTGCGCTGGTTCGATCCGTAGCAGATCAGCACGGTATCAGCGAGCCGCAATTCGAGCAGCATCGCGGCCCAGAGCGTGTGCGACAGGAACGACGAGCCGCCCATGCGATTGTTCATCGTAAACCTAGGGTTCAAGCCCAATTCCTGCGCCAGTGTAAGACCCGACAGCATATCCAGCGGCTGGCAGGTGGCAACGGCATCGACCTCGCCAAGTGCGATCCCCGCATCGGCAAGCGCGCCGTGCACCCCCTCGATTGTGATCTCCATCGAGCTTTTGCCATGGGCCTCGCCGCAGCCTGCCAGCGCTGCGCCGACGATGGCGGCTTTTCCCCGTAAACTCAATTTGCTTCTCCTTCTGGCCGGAAAATCACGGCGGGGTCACCTTCGGCGCCTTCGCCGATCGACGCCGTTACTTTCAACCCGGCGACAATCTGGTCATGCGCGATACCGTCGATGCGCGACATCATTCGTACCCCTTCCTCCAGGTCCACCAGAACCACGTTGTAATCGCCGCCTCGTTCCGGTTTTCGGCGCACGACCGTTCGTGCATAGACGGTGCCCCTCCCGGTTAGCGCGACCCATTTCAGATCCGCGCTGCCGCATGCCGGACAGATCACGCGCGGATGGAATACATGGGTGCCGCAACTGCCACATTTCTGAATCTCGAAGACGCCCTCGGCGAGCTTCGCTGCGAAGACAGCGTCTGGCCCTGGGCCTTGTCCAATGCCGGCCATCTCAGAACCCGATGTGGAAGCCACCGTTCACGCTCAGGTGCTGGCCGGTGATATAGGATGCCGCGTTGGACAACAGGAAACAGACGGGCTGCGCGACTTCTTCAGGGGTGCTCATCCGTCCCATCGGAATCTGCGCCATATACCTGTCGGCGAATTTTTCGGAACGGATGGTCTCGGTCATCGGTGTCTCGACCATTCCGAAACAGACCGAATTGACGTTGATGCGATAACGGCCCCATTCACGCGCGGCGCTCATTGTCAGACCCAGAACCCCGGATTTTGCCGCGCCATAATTGATCTGACCGATGGTGCCGCGACGCCCGGCATCGGATGAGATATTGACGATGGCACGGCGCGCGGCGCTTTCGGGGTCTTTTTCCACCTGATCCTTGTAATAGGTCCCAACGGCCTGCAGGCAGGCGAAGACACCGGTGAGGTTCACGTCGATGACCTGTTGCCAGGTGGCCCGGTCCATCTTGTGGATCATTGCGGCGCGCACGATCCCGGCGTTGTTCACAAGCCCGTTGATGTCGCCGAATTCGTCGAGGGCAAACTTGACGAGCTTCCCGGGAAAGTCCGGGTCGGCCACATTCCCCACGATGGCGCGGGCATTGCCACCGATCTGTTCGGCGGCTTCCTTGACGCCGTCTTCGTTCAGATCGTTCACTACGACCCTGGCACCCAGTTCTGCCGCCAGCGCCGCCACACCGCGACCGATACCCTGTCCGGCGCCTGTGACGATAACCACTTGATTGTCCAATGCCATCGGGTTGATCATTTCTGTCTCCTTTTGTCCTTCGTTTGTTTGGCTCGTCCACTGTCGGTTCACTCAGGTGATCACGACGGTGGTGCGAGCCGCTTGATCACGGCATCGCCATGGGCCAGATGGTGCCCGTCCTGATTGAAGATCTCGCCCTGTACAAAAACCAGTTTGCGTCCGCCCCCGACAATGCGCGCGCGGGCCGTCAGCGTGTCTCCTTCGGCCGCCGGGCCGACGAAACTGGTGGTAAGCGAAAGCGTAAGGCAGCGATGACCGGGGCGGCCATCCCCTGCGTAGGACGCGCAAAAGGTGACCGCGTTGTCCAGCATGGTCGCGTAGACACCGCCATGCACCGAAAAAGCGCCGTTCAGGTGATCGCGTCCGATGGGCAACCGCAACTCGGCTTTGCCACCGGACCACGAGACGAAGCGCACGCCGAGCAATGCGTTGAACGGGGCGGGGATGTCCGGTCTGCCGTCTTGTGCGCTCATATTACGCTGTCTCCTGCCTGGACGAGACCATCACCAAAGCGACCGCCACTGCCGCCATAGCGGCACCTGTGCCCACCGCGCCGAGGATCGGAACCGCCAGACCCGCGTTCGAGGGAAAGGCGAAGGCCAGACCGGCAATACCAAGAAGGACGCGGGCGATTGTTCCTAGCAGACCGGGTTCGATCCGCCCGATGCCAAACAGATACCCCTGAATAGCGGCGCAGATCAGCAGAATGCCGAGACAGGCGCGCAGAACCGTAAGCATGCTTTCGAGTGGACTGGCTTGCAGGATGAACGCCGGATCAAGGACGAAGAAGAAGGGAATTATATAGACGATGCTTCCAAGCTTCATCGCTTCGAAGGCAGACGCAAAGGGTTTGGCCTGGGCGATGGCCGCCGCGGCGAAAGCCGCCAGCGCGACGGGGGGGGTGATATAGCTCAGCATGCTCCAGTAAAGGATAAATAAATGGACGCCGATCGGATCGAGTCCGCCGGCGACCAGGGCGGGTGCCAGCGATACCGCGAGAATCACATAGGCGGCGGTCACGGTCATGCCCATTCCAAGAATGAAACTGGTCAATGCCCCGAGCAGCAGAAGCAGAAAGATGTTGCCGCCCGCGATGAAAAGCAGATCGTTCGAGATTGTCCCGGACATCCCGGTCACCGCCAGCCCGCCGACGATCAGCCCAACCGCCGCAAGAATGGCAACCAGTTCGACGAACAAGCGTCCCGTGGCTATCAGAAAGTTCATCAGCTCTTTTCGCCCCCAGCGTGATTTTGAGAGCAGCTGGTTCAGGACAAGAAGCAGCGCAGTCGCATAAAATGGAGCGATCGCCTCGCGCTTGAGGTAGAGCAACATCCAGATCAGTAGCCCGAAGACGGCGAGAAAGTACCAGCCTTCGCGCAGCACTTTGCCGATCCTGGGAAGGTCGGCGCGCGGAACGCCTTTCAGCCCGTTGCGTGCCGAGTACGCGTCGATTTGTGCGAACAGGCCGAAGAAGTAGAACAGCGAGGGCAGCACCGCCGCCACAACGATGTTGGTGTAGTCGGTCGCCAGGAAAGTTGCCATGACAAAGGCCGTGGCACCCATGATAGGGGGCATCAGAACGGCCCCAGTCGAGGCCGCCGCTTCGATCCCTGCTGCATAAGTGGGCCTGAACCCCACCTTCTTCATCGCTGGAATGGTAATTGATCCGGTCGTCAGCACATTGGTGATCACGCTCCCGCTCATCGAACCGGTCAGTCCGCTGGTCAGAACGCCCACCTTGGCCGGCCCGCCCCGGACATGCCCGAGCGCGGCAAAGGCGCTGTCGATAAAAAACGGTCCTGCGCCGGTATGTTGCATCGCGACCCCGAAGATCATGAACCCCACGACAAGATTGACAAAGCTGCGCATCGGTATGCCCAGCACACTTTCGCCGCTCATCGCGTGGAAAATCGCCGTCTCGACGGGTGAGCGCTGGAAGCCCTGGATCGGGCCGGGCGCATAGCTGGCGACCATGGGGTAGATGGAAAACACTAGAATTACCGCGAAGAGCATCCAGCCGCCCGTCCGCCGCGCCGCGACAAGCAGCAGGAACCAGAAGGTGAAGCTGGCAATCACGGCATTAAGAGGAGCGGCGAAATCCCACCCTTTGTTTACCACGCTGCGCCCGTAGTAGGCAAAGAAGGCGCAGGTGATCAGAGCCAGCAGGGCCAGAAAGTAATCCCACCACCGCGTCGATCCGTAGGGATCTGACTTTGAACAGGGAAAGACAAGAAACACCAGCGGCAGCGTCAGCAGAAGCATCACATAGAGGTAGTGAATTTCGAGCAACCGCACGTTCATGAAGAAGCCCAGATTGAAGAGGTGATTGACCGAGGCCGCTGTCAACAGCACTGCCGAGACGACGAGCAACCAGCGAACGAAGGCGGGCAGCGTGCCCATTCCGGTCGGTTGCGCCGGCGTGTCCTGCGATTTTGGTGCCATGCCCGTATTCCCGTTCTGTGCTGCGTTTCATCCAGCGCGGCGCCCCTGGACGCCGCGCTGTGTCGCATCAGCGAAAGAAGACTTCGTGGCCGGCCTCTTCCAGTGCGGCGGCACGGGCTTCCATCCATGCAGCGGCAAATTCTTCTTCACCCTCGGGAGCGCCGTCGACAAATGCGTTCCAGGCCTGGAGGAGCACCTCTTGCCGTTCCACCAACTTGTCCTGGTTGGCCTGGGCCTCCGGGGTCCAGAAGCCCTTTTCCTTGAAATACGCAACGCTGCCATCGCTCCACGGCATCACCCAAGACAGGATCTGGCGGTCGATCGCATATGCATTGGCACCGGGGGCGGAGTCCTTGTAATCGTCGAACCCGGCGTCAAGCGCGGCGACGATGTTGCGCACCTCGCTGGTATCCTGATCGGTTTCAGTGACGAGAATCGGATAGGGATACTGCGCCATGGGCAGAGGCGAGTCAGGGTCGATGGCGGGTCCCACCGACACCATGTGCGGTGTCACGAAGGGCGTCACGCTGGTATAACGCTGCCACGCTTCGTCTTGGTCCGCGGGTGTTTCAAGCCATTTGAGACCGCGCGGGCTCGATTCGATCTGATAGTTCACGGTCGTCGTCGTCAGGGCAAACGCCGCATCCACGCGATTTTCGAGAATACCCTTGAGAGAGTTCACATAGCCCGAAAACTCCACGGTTTCTACGTCGTCCCATGTCAGGTCGCCAAAGGCCAGAAGACCCTCCATGTTGTTGTCAATCGCGGGAGAACTGACGGCACGAGCGACCCGTTTCCCCTTGAGATCCGCGACGGTTTCGATGCCTGCATCGGCGGCGACAGCGACACCCAGTCCGTAATCGCCGACGGCCTGAAGAACTGCCCGGATTGGCTGCGGCCCCCATTCAGGCGCAGCAAAAAGGAAAACCCCTTCGGCCGCGAAATATGAGGCGATGCCGCACAGGCAGTAATCGACCGTCCCGTTTTTGAGCGGGGTCATCCGCGAGACATCATTCCGTCCTGGAAGCACGCGGACCGTCGATCCGTATCTGCTTCGCATCATGTTGCCGATGGCGATGGAATGGGCATGTCCGGCCGATCCCGTGTCATAGGCCGACCACGCGATCACGTCAGGCAATTCGATTTCCTGGGCATTGGCCGACGCGGCAATCGCCAGAAAGGCAGCAGCGATACCAGTTGACTTGAAGTTCATGATTTTCTCCTCCTTGTTGGTTCTTACTCCGGGAATTCGCATTTTCGGATCAAAGCTCCGAAAATGCGACATCCTTGTCGACGCGTACTTCGGGCGGCAGCCCGAGAATGCGTTCTCCGATGATGGTGCGCTGGATTTCGTCCGATCCCCCGGCAATCCGGTTGCCGGGCGCGGTCAGGTATTCGTTGCGCCAGCGCGCCATGTCATCCCCGGCCTTGGCCGATATGCCCGCCGAAGTTCCCGCCAGATCCATCCCAAAAGCGCCCATTTCCTGCCGCAGCTTGCCCAACAACAACTTGCCGATCGAGCCCTCTTCTCCCGGTGCCTGGCCGCGCGAGAGCGACGTCATGACCCTGTAAGAGGTGAATTCCAGTCCGCGTTGACGCGCGATGAAATCGGCAATGCGCGCACGCACCTCGCCGTCCTCGATGGCCGGGCGACCGTTCCGTTCGACACGGGTAGCCAGATCAATCAATTCCTCGGCCCGCGCACCGCCACTGGCCCGGCCGACGGAAATACTGAACCGTTCGTTCATGAGTGTGGTCAGCGCCACCTTCCACCCTTCGGATACACCGCCCAGGCGGGCGCTGTCTGGTACGCGCAGGTCATCGATGAACACTTCGTTGAAGCTGGAGTTGCCGGAAATCTGGCGAATAGGACGGGTTTCGATGGCCGGGTCGGACATATCCACAAAGAACATAGTCATTCCCTTGTGCTTGGGCACCTGTGGATCGGTGCGCGCCAGCAGGATGCCGTGGGTGGAATAATGCGCCCCCGAGGTCCAGACCTTCTGACCGGAAATCACCCATTCGTCGCCTTCGCGGCGCGCACGGGTGCGGATACCGGCCAAATCGGACCCGGCGGCGGGTTCGGAAAAAAGCTGGCACCAGATCTCTTCGCCCGTCAGAGCCCGAGCCAGGAACTTTGTTTTCTGGTCTTCGGTGCCGTGGATCATGATCGTAGGTCCAACCAGCCCGATACCGATCAGAAAGACGTTGGGCGGGACGGCGTAGCGCCCTTCCTCCTGATTCCAGATCACTTGCTCGATCGGATTGGCGTCACGCCCGCCGAAAGCGCGAGGCCATGTCAGCCCCGCCCAGCCTGCATCGGCCTTTCGTGCCTGCCAGTTGCGCGCACGAGCAACTTCGTCGGCATCGCGGGCCATGAAATGGTCCTGGGCCTTTTCGCTCCCATTGCGACGGGTCGCGTTGGCATCAAGCCAGTCGCGCGCCTTGGCGCGGAACGCGGCTTCTTCCGGGCTGTCGCTGAAATCCATCTGCACTTTGTCCTTGTCAGTTCGCGGCCCTTTGGCCGTCCGCCAGATTGCAAAGCAGCCGCTCGCGCCACAAATCGGCCAGGCCGAGTTCGGCCTTCAACTGCCATCCTCGCCGCAGAAACAAATGCGGGTCGGCCGCCCAGGTGAACCCGATCCCACCGTGAAGCTGCACCGATTCCTCAGTGGTGAATTGCACTGCATCGAGAGCCGCGAGGCGTGCTACCGCCGCCGCTTCGGACAGCCGTTCATCCCCGCTCGCCAGCGCCCAGGCGCCGAAAAAAGCATTGGACCGTGCCAGTTCGATCTTGGCGAACATGTCCGCGAGCCGGTGCTTGACCGCCTGAAAACTGCCGATCTGGCGTCCGAACGCCTGCCGCTCGCAGGCATAGTCTCTGGTCAGAAAGAGTGCCCGCTCGGCCAGGCCGATCTGTTCGAAGGCGGCCAGCACTGCGGCGCCGTCCAGAAGAGTCCGGATCGCTGCGGGATCGGAGCCGGGAAGCAGTTCAACCGGCGTGTCGTGAAAGACGATCTCGGACGTGGAACGGGTGCGATCAATCGCATCCAGCGCGCTGAGCGATACCGACGGGTCGGAAATATCGGCCAGATAAAGGCGTGCGGTGCCGCCTTCGTCCAAGGCGGCGACGATCGCGAATGACGCATCGGATGCGAACGGAACTGATGATTTCCGGCCCGAAAGGCGATCCTGCAACACTTCTGCCGAGACCCGTTCCGGTGCAGACCCTCCATCCTCGGCAAGCGCGGCGGTAACAATCATGCGGCCTTCGGCGATTCCGGGAAGCAGACATTCCCTTTGGCTTTGTGTACCTAGGTCCTGAATCGCGGGGGTCGCCAGGCCAAGAACCGGGCCAAAAGGTACGGCGGCTAGGCTACGGCCGATCTCTTCGGCGACAATTGCCATTTCGATCGCCCCCATCGCTGACCCCCCGTAGTCTTCAGCAATCGCAAGACCTAGCCATCCGCCGTTCGCCAAGGCGGCCCAGGTTGCGGAATCGAACCCGTTCGCAGCCTCTAGACACTCATGCGCCACCGCGAGAGTGGCGTGATCGCTCAGCATTCGTCCCAGCGTGTCGCGTATGGCATCGTGTTCGTCGGAAAAGCCGAAATTCATGCTGGTTCTCTTCGGGTCATGGCATTTGGCGCCTGTTCACGAAAAGGGTAGGCGCGCGTTCGGTATGTCCCAAACGCTATCCGTTACCAGCCGCGTGAAACCACATATGTGCTGTGGGGTGGGAAAAGGGGGCAATGGAGCGAAGAAGGCGATTCAACAAGAATGTGCTCAATCGGCCTGAAAGCCGCAAAAACGAAGCAGTCGATTGATTGCTGTCGAGCTTACCGCCTAACGTGAAGAAACCGGGTTGTGTTCCGGGCGCAGGGCAGATGTGGCCGAACCCTCTCAGAAATTGAAACTGATCAAGGGAATTTTGCGGAATGGAAACTGTAGGACTCGGGTTTTGTTACGAAGATTTGCCTGTGGGGCGCAGGTTTCGGACCATTGGCCGCACCGTGACCGAAACCGATATCACGAATTTTGTCAGCGTCACCGGCATGCTTGAGGTCTTGTTCATCAATCGTGACTTCCGGGAGAAGGAATCCAATATCCCCGGTTTCGCCGCGCCCGGTGCGCTGGTCTATACCTTCATGGAAGGGCTCTTAACCCAATCCACAATGCAACATACAGGCTTTGCCTTTCTGGACATGGAACTGAAGGTCATGGGGCCCACATTTGCCGGGGACACCATCCATTGTGAGGTCGAGGTAACAGAATCGCGCCGGTCGAAGAGCCGTCTGAACCGCGGATTGGTGCGGACGCGAAACAAGGTGTTCAAGCAAACCGGAGAACAGGTATTGGAGTATACGCCGTTGCGGATGATCAAAGCCCACACGACGGATAAAGAGCCGGGAAAGCCATAGGCCTTTTCCGGATAGCGGCACTGGAGACATGACTATGAAAACCGCGCAATCTGACCGAGCCGAAGCCACCGGGCGCACATCGGAAGGGCCCCGGTCTTTGACGCGTATCCTTGCGTTGTTCGATCTTTTGGCGCGCTGCAAACGTCACATGTCTCTTTCGGAACTCAGTATCGCGATTGATTGCCCCAAGAGCAGTTTACTGGTGCTGCTTCGGCCCCTCACCGAGAAGGGGTATCTGATGCGCGAGGAAGACAATTACTTTCTGGGTCCGAGAATTTTTCAGTTCGCCCAGTCAATTCTGACCAACCACCCGTTCGAATCGGTCCTGCGCGGGGTGATGAATGATGTGGTTAACCAGACCAGTGAAACCATCCTGTTTGCAGTCCGGGACGGCGAGAAAGTCATTTATTCGTCGGTCATCGAAAGCCCCCAGCCCGTTCGGTATGTCGCCCAACAGGGGATCAACCGGCCAT